>JAKSIY010000002.1 GCA_024398535.1 Bacteroidaceae bacterium | reverse complement strand
GAGGAGTGCACGAACCTGCTGGTTCCCGTATGCCTTTCTGCCAGCCACATTGCGTACGGATCAATCAGAATGGAGCCAGTGTTCATGGCTACAGGTCAGGCTGCAGGAATAGCGGCGGCACTGGCTTCTGAGAGGAAGACGGCAGTACAGCAGATACCGGCATCTGACATAAGCGCCATCATGGAAGAGAACCCTAACATGGACGGATCAGAGCCAGACCTGCTGATTGACGATGCCCGGACGGAGTACATATCGCTTCCAATCGGCTGGGAACGCGTCCAGACCGGAGGCGGGCATGGCCCTACATTCTGCGTGAACCGTACCGGCACTGAGCCTATCCGTTTCAACCTTCCGGAAAAACTTGACGGAGAGTATGACATCTACACCTATATGCAGTCAAGACAGGACCAGACACCGGTGACCAGAATAATCGTGGACAACGGCAGTGAAGAATCTGAAATTGATTTTGTCCTGGCAGACCAGACGGTACAGGGGCAGACCTCAGGAGAATGGTTCCACCTTGGCACTTTCCGGTTCAGCGGAAAGAACAACGCATGCATCAAGTTCATGCCAGACGGAAAGACCTTTGCCGATGCCCTGCTGATAATCAAGAAGTAAGGAACTCGTTGCACATTATTGCAGACTCTGCGACAGGCTGACACCCCAGCAGATAGAACGGAACGGATTCCATGATCTGTCCGGAATTCTTCATGATGCTGTCTGTCATTCCCGCCCCAAGACGGAAACGTTCTGCTCCTTTATATACTGACGCCAGTGAAGAGAGGGCATCGGCCTTTTTGATTGTATTGGACTGGTCACGGTAAATCCACACAATGGACTTTATCACGCACTCCCTGACGGTACACGGCACATCGGCATCGCAAGCCCATGGAGTTGAATAGGCATGCAGCACACCGTCCTGAACATTGACGGCTACAAAACCATCGGCCATGAACCTTGCGTCAGGAACATGCTCCTGCCACAGACGGCACTGCTCCCTGGCGAATTCTTCATCCCAGCCAAGAAAGGCATAACCTGACCCGAACTTCTCAACCACAGCAGAACGGATAAGCAGGAATCCATGCCGTCCCGTCTTCAGCGCAAACAGCAGCATGAGCGCATTGTCAAGTGCATATTTTCCAAAAGAGGGATAGCGACAGATGCGCAGACGGGCCTTGGCATAGGTAAAATCAGTATGAAGGCTGAACACCGGGGTGGATTTCCTTGGAGGGATAATGGTAAAACACCAACCGCCGGTCTCAGCATAAAGAGCTGCAGTATGCCCGCCGGGACCTTCAGTAAGCTCTGAATAAACAGGTTCTGGAGACGGAATCCTCATCAGGCCGTCAACCGTCAGGGTAAAAAGCACATCCTCACTGGCGGGATCATCAGATTCAGTAACAAAGCAATCATACCGGCCAATCTCATTCCATAAAGGGTTCGTGGTATCCATCCTGAGACGGAATCTGAAGCCTGCCACCTCAAACAACTTGTCGGAAAAACGTTTTTTCATGTCGCAAATATAAAACTTTATTTAGAATAATTCCAAATAGCAGACTACACAATTCAAATCAAAAACATAACTTTGCACCCGAATTGGCAAACACGCAATAATCAGGGAGAGCAAGAAGTCATGACATTGAATGAATTGAAACCCGGACAATGGGCTGTAATAAAGCAGGTTGGAGGAGAAGGCATGCTGAGGCAGCACCTGCTTGACATGGGAGTCATTCCAGGAGCAGAAGTACAGTTTGTAAAGCTGGCCCCAATGGGAGACCCAATGGAAATCATGATCCATGGATACTCCCTGACACTGCGGCTGGCCGATGCAGAAAAGATTATGGCAGAGCCCATTCCTGCGGCAGCCGTTCAGGAAAACCGGAGTGAATCACCGGCAAAGCCCGGCAGCTCGTTCCAGCATCCAGGCATCGGTGAAAGCGGACGTTACCATTCAAAGGAGCATGAGACGCCACTGCCAAAGGACACCACCCTGACATTTGCACTTGTCGGAAACCAGAACTGCGGAAAGACAACGCTCTTCAACCAGCTCACCGGTGCAAACCAGCATGTCGGCAACTTTCCCGGCGTCACGGTTGACAGAAAGGACGGAGTCATCAGAGGTGTCCCGAACAGTCTTGTGACAGACCTGCCAGGAATATACTCTCTTTCCCCATATACCACAGAAGAGAACGTAACGCGCAACTTCATAATAGAAAACAGGCCTAAGGGCATCATCAACATAGTGGATGCCAGCAACATAGAGCGCAATCTGTATCTGACAATGCAGCTCATGGAGCTTGACATTCCTGTAGTCCTGGCACTGAACATGATGGACGAGGTGCGCAACAACGGAGGCTCCATACGACTGAACCGTATGGAGAGTATGCTGGGAATCCCCGTCATACCTATTTCAGCAGCCAACAATGAAGGTATTGACGAGCTCATTGAGCACGCAGAACACATTGCGCAGTTCCAGGAGAAGCCGGCGCGGGTGGATTTCTGCGACAAGAATGCCTACGGAGGAGCTGTGCACAGATGTCTCCATGGAATCATGCACCTGATTGAGGACCACGCTGAAAAGGCCGGCATTCCGGTCCGATTTGCAGCAGGAAAGCTTATTGAGGGAGACCACACTATAGAGAAGGCCCTTGACCTTGACCAGAACGAGAAGGAGACCATAGAGCACATTATCCTGCAGATGGAACAGGAGCGCGGTCTTGACCGCTCGGCCGCCATGGCAGACATGCGCTTCACCTTCATACGTGAGCTGTGCAGTGCCACCGTAGTAAAACCACAGAAAAGCCGGGAGTACCTGCGCAGCCAGAGAGCCGACAGCATCCTGACAGGAAAATATACTGCAATACCTATTTTCGTATTGACCATGGCTCTGGTCATCTGGCTGTCAATCGACGTCCTGGGAGCTCCACTCCAGGACCTTCTTGCCAGTGGAATCCAGAGTGTGGCAGACTACTGCGACATGGCCATGGAGAGGCTTGAAGTCAACCGCGCCGTCCGTTCACTTGTAGTTGACGGAATATTTGGAGGTGTGGGATCCGTGCTGAGTTTCGTCCCGGTGATAATCACACTGTTCTTCTTCCTTTCAATGCTTGAGGACAGTGGATATATGGCCAGAATTGCCTTTGTGACAGACAAACTGCTCAGAAGGATCGGTCTTTCCGGAAGAAGCATAGTTCCGATGCTGATAGGATTCGGATGCTCTGTACCTGCCGTGATGGCAACCAGGACCCTGCCTTCTGTCAGGGACAGGCGCAAGACCATAATGCTTACACCATTCATGAGCTGCAGCGCAAAGATTCCAATCTACGGTTTCCTGGCATCGACCTTCTTTCCCGGACACGGAGGAGCGGTACTGATTTTCATATACCTGCTTGGTATCTTTGTTGGAATTCTGACTGCCCTTGTCGAGAAAGCCATCAAGTCCAAGGGAGAGGCCGCACCGTTCGTCATGGAGCTACCCAACTACAGGATGCCCGGTGCCAGGAACGTGATAATGCTTCTCTGGGACAAGACCCGTGATTTCCTGCAGAGAGCCTTCACGGTAATATTCGTGGCATCGGTGATAATCTGGTTCCTGCAGTCCTTTGACTTCCACTTCTCACTGGTAGAGGACAGCAAGGACAGCATACTGGCCTCAATTGCAGGACTTATCGCCCCGATATTCAAACCTGTCGGTCTGGGTCAATGGCAGACAGTCACGGCGCTGGTCAGCGGATTCCTGGCAAAGGAGAGCGTTGTATCCACCCTGCAGGTTCTTGATGTGAGCACGATTCTTACAACCACCACAGCAGTACCGATGCTGGTATTCTGCCTTCTCTACACGCCGTGCATCGCAGCCATTGCGGCAATAAAGAGAGAACTTGGCAGTGGCTGGGCCATATTCATTGTAATCTTCCAGTGCGCCGTGGCATGGCTCTGTGCCCTGGTTTCCTATCTGATTGCAGGTATATTACTATGAATGCAGCATCAATCATCATCATAGCACTGATTCTGGTGCTTCTGGTCATTGCAATCCGCCATTACGGCAGGCACGGCAGTGAAAATTGCTCAGGTTCATGCTGCGGATGCACCCGAAAAGGGTGTGCGTCAAGAAAATATTGATTCCCGGAATGGTCTTCTTTCTGCTCTTTTCACTACCTTTGGAAGCAGAAAACCAAATTCCATGAACAAGATAGCAAAATGGGGCATGGTCGGCATCGCAATTGCCGGCATTGCAGTATTCGGCATCAGCAGGATGATGCCACACCAGAACAAGGAAATGCAGATAGGAGGCCCTGCAGCAGGACCTGGTGGCAGCAAACCACTTTACGTAAGAGCAATCATTGCCAGAAACCAGTCTCTTGAAGACGGCATCAACATCAGCGGAAGTCTTATTCCTAATGAAGAGGTAAACCTTAGTTTTGAGAAATCGGGAAAAATTACCGGAATCTATTTTGAGGAGGGAAAAACCGTACGGAAGGGAGACCTCCTGGCCAAGATCAACGATGCCCCGCTCCAAGCACAGCTCAAGAGACTTGAGGCGCAGCTGAAACTAAATGAAGACCGACTGTTCCGCCAGAAGACCCTTCTTGAAAGGGAAGCTGTCAGCCAGGAGACATTCCAGGAGGCAGAAGCAAGCCTGATGGCGCTGAGGGCACAGATTGAAGAGATTCACGCAGACATAGACCAGACAGAACTCAGGGCTCCGTTTGACGGAATCGTGGGCCTGCGTCAGGTCAGCCTTGGTGCGTACGCATCGCCTTCCACAAACGTGGCAACCCTTACCAGCACATCAAAGCTGAAGGTTGAGTTTGCCGTACCGGAGCGTTATGCCGGAGTCCTGAAGCCAGGTGCCCCGCTGACCTTCTCCGTAGAAGGTGACAACAGGCAATACAGTGCCAAGGTTTACGCCGTAAACTCAATCGTAGATTCAGAGACAAGGACATACACGGTAAGGGCAATCTACGACAACTCTGACGGACAGCTTGTCCCAGGACGCTACGTGAGTGTCAGCCTTGTAACCAGGATCTTTGACGATGCAATCTCTGTTCCAAGTGAGGCCATCATCTCAGAGATGGGCATTGACAAAGTATTCCTGTACAAGAGCGGCAAGGCCTTCCCTGTTGAGATAAAGAAGGGTCTCAGGACCGATGCTTCCGTGCAGATTGTAGAAGGCATCGCACTTGGAGACACCATCATAACAAGCGGCACGATGCAGCTTAGAACAGGTTCTGCCGTAGAACTCAAAGAGTTGAAGTAAGGTATGAATATCTCAGAATTCAGTATCAGGCGTCCGGTATTCACTACCGTGATGATCCTTATAATACTTCTGTTCGGTGTAGTCGGTTACATGAACCTGGGTGTACGCGAGTACCCTTCAGTGGACAACCCTATCATCTCAGTGAGTTGCTCCTACCCCGGTGCAAACGCCGAGGTCATAGAAAACCAGATCACCGAACCGCTGGAGCAGCAGATCAATGGTATTCCGGGAATACGCTCACTCACCAGCGTCAGCCAGTACGGTAGTAGCCGTATCACCGTAGAATTTGAACTTTCTGTTGACCTTGAGACCGCGGCCAACGACGTCCGTGACAAGGTTTCACGTGCCCAGCGATTCCTGCCAAGAGACTGCGACCCAGCCACCGTCTCAAAGGCCGATGCCGACGCGACCCCTATCCTGATGGTTGCAATCGGCAGCGAGAAGCGCTCACTCCTGGAAATCAGCGAACTTGCTGACCTTGTCGTGAAAGAACAGCTCCAGACCATCCCGGACGTAAGTTCCGTAAGCATCTGGGGTGAGAAGCGATACTGCATGCGCCTCTGGCTTGACCCAGTCAAGATGTCCGGATACGGCATCACTCCGGTTGACGTCAAGACCGCCCTTGACAGAGAGAACGTAGAGCTCCCGTCAGGAACAATTGAAGGCAACACCACCGAGCTTGAAATCCGCACACTGGGTCAGCTGCATACTACTGACGAGTTCAACAATCTGGTTATCAAGCATGACGGAGACCGTGTGATCCGCTTCAGGGATGTCGGCATGGCAGAGCTCAGTGCAAGAGACATCAAGAGCTACATGAAGATGAACGGCGTTCCCATGGTCAGCGTGGTGGTAACCCCGCAGCCGGGAGCTAACCACATAGACATAGCCAACAACGTCTATGAGCGTATGGAGCGCATGAAGAAAGACCTTCCGGAAGACGTCACATACACATACGGATTTGACAACACCAAGTTCATCAGGGCATCAATCAAAGAGGTAAAGGACACTGTCTTCCAGGCATTCCTGCTGGTAATTGTCATCATTTTCCTCTTCCTGCGTGACTGGCGCGTGACCCTGATTCCATGTCTTGTCATCCCGGTAGCACTGATCGGTGCGTTCTTTGTGATGTACATCCTGGGATTCTCAATCAACGTGCTCACCATGCTGGCAATCGTCCTATCCGTCGGACTCGTGGTGGACGATGCCATTGTAATGACAGAGAACATCTACAACCGCATCGAGCGTGGCATGTCTCCGAAAGAGGCCGGCATTGAAGGTTCCGCAGAGATTTTCTTTGCAGTCATCTCAACCTCAATCACCCTGCTTGCAGTGTTCATACCGATTGTGTTCATGGAAGGAACCACTGGCCGTCTTTTCCGCGAATTCAGCTTTGTGATTGCCGGAACCATTGTCATATCAACATTCACGGCACTGACACTGGCACCGATGCTCTCTACAAGAATTCTTGTCAAGAGAGAGAAGAAGAGCCGTTTCTACTCCGCAACAGAACCTTTCTTTGAAGGACTGAACCGCGTATACGGCAAAGGCCTTGCATTCATACTGCGTTTCAAGTACGTTGCACTGACAGCGATGCTTGCGGCACTCGTTGCCTGTGTCATCATGTGGATACGCCGCCCAGCCGAGATGGCTCCACTGGAGGACCGTTCACAGGTAACCGTTAGGACAAGCGGCCCAGAGGGTGTCACCTATGAGTACATGAGGGACTACACGGAAACCATCAACGACATCGTGGACTCAATAGTTCCAGACGCAGAGTATGTCACGGCACGTGTCTTCAGTTCACAGGGAAACATCCAGATTACCCTCAAGGACCTGACCGAACGTGACTACACGCAGATGGAAGTTGCCCAGAAACTGACTGCAGCGGTACAGAAAGAGAACGATGCCCGTTCATTTGTACAGCAGCAGGCAACGTTCAGCAGCGGCCGAGGCGGAATGCCTGTACAGTATGTACTGCAGGCGAGCAACATGGAGAAGCTTCAGGAAGTCCTTCCTACATTCATGGACAAGGTTCACGCCAGCCCGGCATTCCAGATGGCAGACGTTGACCTGAAATTCTCAAAACCGGAAGTCCGCATCAACATCAACAGAGAGAAGGCCAACATGCTGGGAGTAAACACCAGGGACATAGCCCAGACCCTCCAGTACGGACTGAGCGGCCAGCGCATGGGTTACCTCTACATGAACGGCAAGCAATATGACATCATCGGTGAGATCAACCGTCAGCAGAGAAACACCACCCAGGCGCTCAAGTCAATCTACATGCGCAGCGGCAAGGGAGAGATGATACAGATGGAGAACCTTGTAGAATTACAGGAAGACATAGCTCCGCCTAAGCTGTACCGTTTCAACCGATTTGTCTCTGCAACAGTCTCTGCCGGCCTTGGACAGGGCTATACCATCAGCGATGCCATCGATGAGATGGACAGGATTGCAAAGGAGACCCTTGACGACACATTCCGAACTGCACTGACGGGTGATTCCAGGAACTTCCGTGAAAGTTCTAACAGTCTGCTGATTGCATTCGGACTTGCACTTCTGCTGATCTACCTGATCCTGGCAGCCCAGTTTGAGAGTTTCAAGGATCCGGCAATCATCATGATCACCATTCCACTGGCCGTCTTCGGAGCCCTGGTTTTCATGTGTATCAAGAATCAGACCATGAACATCTACAGTGAAATCGGTATCATCATGTTGGTTGGTCTGGTAGCCAAGAACGGTATCCTGATCGTTGAGTTTGCAAACCAGAAGCAGGAAGCAGGAATGGACCGTCTTACCGCCATCAGCCAGGCGGCAGTACAGAGATTACGTCCTATTCTCATGACAAGTTTCTCGACTATGCTGGGACTCCTTCCTCTGATGTTCGCCCACGGAGAGGGTGCAGCAGGAAGAATCTCAATGGGAACTGCCGTAGTAGGCGGAATGCTTATCTCTACATTCTTCACCATGTTCATAGTACCGGCAATATACCTGTTGGTTTCAACTGACAGAAAAAAGAAGGAAGCAAAGGAATGAAAACATACAGAATCCATACAAGTCTGGCCGTGATTCTTACCGGCATCGGCATTCACGCTCAGACCATGACATTGTCACAGTGCCTTGACGAAGGACTCCAGAACAACTACCAGATAAGATTGAGCCGCATATCAGAAGAGGTTGCAGCTAATAATGACACCTGGGCAAACGCTGGAGGCATGACCACACTTGACCTTACCGGGGGCTATGACGGCAGCATGTACGACCGCAACATGACTGACCGGCAGACCGGCGACGTATCAAGCACCCGGGGAGTCGTTGACCATACCCTGTCAGCCCAGATTGCTGCCAACTGGACCATTTTCAATGGATTCAAGGTGCAGTCAACACTTGACAGGTTACAGGAACTCCACAGACAGGGTGAGACCAGGACAAGAATGGCCGTAGAGGATTTCGTGGCAGACATTGCATCGGGCTACTACAACTACGTCAGGCAACAACTGCGCAGGCAGAACCTGAACTATGCGGTTGCACTGTCAAGGGAAAGGCTCAGGATAGTACAGGAAAGATACGCCATCGGCAGCAACTCAAGGCTTGATCTTCAGCAGGCACAGGTTGACTTCAACTCAGACAGTGCACGCAGCATGAAACAGAATGAAGCGGTCCGCTCCGCCCTGATTGAGTTGAACCAGCTCATGTCAAGAGAAGAACTGACAGAGTTCTTTGCAGCAGCGGACACCTCAATTGACCTTCTGCCTGTACAGAGCTACCAGACACTTGAGGAGTTGATGCTTCAGAGCAACCTTGACCTTCTTCAGGCAGAG
Source organism: Bacteroidaceae bacterium (assembly GCA_024398535.1). Lineage (GTDB taxonomy): Bacteria > Bacteroidota > Bacteroidia > Bacteroidales > Bacteroidaceae > Colenecus. The sequence goes on along the minus strand of JAKSIY010000002.1, from coordinate 51,051 downwards.
AGCAACAGCCGTATTTCAGAATTGGACCTCAAGGCTGCAAGAGCCAGGAACTATCCATATCTAAGACTGCACGCTTCCTACGGCTTTACCCACAATATCTATGGAAGCGGTACATCCTCAACCCGTGACAACTGGGGGCCAGGATTTGGAGCAACCGTCGGAATCAACCTTCTGGATGGAAAGCACAAGACTGAGACACGCAACGCAAAGCTGAATATTGAGAGTGCCCGCCTGAACCGGCAGAATCTTGAACTGGCTCTCCGTTCTGACCTGACGGACCTATGGCAATCCTATGAGAACAACCTGCAGCTGGTTGATCTTGAACAGCAGAATCTGCTTACGGCAAAAGAGAACCACGCCATTGCCTGCGAACGCTATATGATCGGTGACCTGTCAGGTTTACAGATGCGTGAAGCACAGAAATCACTGCTCGATGCAGAGGAAAGTCTTCTTCAGGCCCAATATGACACAAAGATCTGTGAAATCTCTCTCTTTCAGATAAGTGGGCAGATTTTACAGTACTTGGAGGGCGAATAAGTAACTTTTTATGGATTTGTTGGCATTTTGATTAAAAAACAAAACAATTTCTTTGCGTCTTTTCACATTTATACTACTTTTGTCACACTTGCTTGACGAGCACACAATTAACTAATAAACTATATAATCATTTGACTATGGAAGAGATTTTGAAGAACGTAGCTGAGCTCTATGCCAGCTTTGAGAAGGATGCAAATGCTCAGGTTGAGAAGGGAAACAAGGCTGCCGGTACACGTGCACGCAAGGCCTCTCTTGAAATTGAGAAGCTGATGAAGGAGTTCCGCAAGGCATCTCTCGCAGCTAAGTAATCTCACTAAAAAATCAAAAAGAAAGGGACGTTACTGTCCCTTTCTTTTTTTTTATCCCACCTTATTAGAAAATTAGTATTAAGTTTGTATCAGAATTTGAAAACCAACAGAACTATGAAGAAAATAGCTGCATTACTTCTCTGCTGCGCATTCGGCATCGCAGCCATGGCACAGAGTGTTACAGACCCAAAGTATGGAAAAGGTGCCGTAAAAGAGGTGAACGGAATTGTCACATTCCAGAAGTCTCTTGATGTTCAGGGCAATTCTGATGCATACGAATCCGTGCTCACATGGGCAAAGGGACGTTTCAATCCACCAACAGTAAAGACTGCCAAGATTGCCAGGGAGTCCAAGGATGACAAGGCCTTTACTTTCATATCAAATGAAATGCTGGTCTTCAAACTGACAGACTTCTTCTCTGACGAATCGGAAATCAGCTATACCTTCAGGGTTTCAGTTGAAGGAAACAGTGTCAAGGTTACAATGTCAGACATTGCATATCGCTATGACGGACGCTCATTCAAGGCTGAAGACTGGATTTCTGACAAGGAGTCAATCAACAAGAAGGGAACCAAGTTCATAAGTACCACAAAGAAGTTCCGCATCAAGACAATTGACCTGTATGAAGATCTCTGTTCGCAGATAAGCCAGGTCCTTGATGGAACTTACATGGATTGATTCCCTACCCCAGGACAATGGCAAAGGAATTATACGAAAGACTGGGAGTTTCGGAGACTGCTTCCGAACAGCAGATACTTGTGGCATACAACAGGAAATGTGCAGACTCTGCTCCAGAGATGCAGGCCAGCCTCAAGGAGGCTTATGATATTCTGTCGGACCTGGAACAGCGTGCATACTACGACATTCGCGGCACCAAACCTGGCCGCAGGCACAAAAGGAGTACCACCTCTTCCAGTTCCGGAAACAGAGAGACCATAACAAATATCCGCACAGCCCTCAACATGGTTTTCATGCTGGGAGCCCTGATTACCGTCATTCTATATGTCATGCATCTGTCCGGAGGAAGTTCAACCCCATTCTTCTGGGCATGCGGCATCTCACTTGCCATAAAGATTGTAGAATACCTCCTAAGACTCTTCAGATGAAGCAACTCCTGTCAAGGATCAGGTCTTTGATTGTACTGCTGGCGGTATTCCTGTCAGCATCGGTAGTTCATGCCCAGCGCGAGCTGTCACAGAACATGGATGGCTTCAACAGTGCAAGCCGCCTGACCGGAAATGTTGACGAAAGGCCGGTAAAAGATTCAACCGTCGTGGAGCGTACCGTTCCAAAAGACTATACCCAATGGAAGATGAATCCGCTGACTGGACTTATGGATTCATATGAGCCGGACACACTTCCGTCAAATTTCTTCCGTCTTCACATGACAGAAGGAATGAAAGGTACCTACAACAGTCTGGGAAACATGGGGTCTCCAAGACTCTCCAGAATTTTCATGGAGCGTCAGGATGCTGCGGATTTCATATTTGATTCACCTTATGACTTCTTCATAAAGAATCCGCAGGATTTCAGATATACAGACACCAAGACCCCTCACGTCAACCTGACCTATTTCAAGGGAGGAAACAAGCAGACCGGCGAGGAACATATCAAAGGATACTTTGCTGCAAACTTCGGAAAGAATACCGGAATCGGCATCGACATGGACTATCTGCTGGGACGTGGCCGCTATGACAACCAGTCCACAAGTATGTTCGATGCCCGCGCATATGGTTATCACCACAGGGAAATCTACAACATCCAGGGCAGTTTCAACGTTGATGAGATAAAGGTAGCAGAGAACGGAGGTATCACCGATGACAGGTTCATTACACGTCCTGAGGCCATGGCCCAGGGAAAGAAGCAATATGCGCCTGAAGATATTCCCGTTGTCCTTTACAGCAACTGGAACAATCTGAAAAGGAAACAGTTTTCACTTGTCCAGAGTCTGGACATCAGACGCAATGTTCTTATAACGGACAGCATAGCTGACACGGTTCTTACCCACACGGAATATACTACCGTCAGCACTGCAGCCCACACGTTCCAGGCCGGAACCCTGCAGAGAAGATTCATTTCGTACTATACTCCAGAGAACTATTACCAGAACCAGTATCTGAGAGCAGACTCTCTTGACAGGTTCCGTGATTTCTACATGGACAACACCATCAGTCTGTCACTTCACGAAGGATTCAGCAAGTGGGCTGTAGCAGGAATGACGGCCTACGCAAGGCACGAACTCAGGAGCTACACAATGTCAGATACCCTGAAGACCGGTATCCAGAGGGAATTCAGCAAGAGAGTCAACGAATTCAATCTGGTAGCGGGTGGTATCATAGAACGTGAGACAGGAAAGAACGTAGCACTGCGGTTCCAGGGTGAGACCGTATTGCTCGGAGAGGATTTTGCCGACTTTGATCTGAACGGACAGGCCAGAATTTCCGTTCCGTTCCTTCAGCAGAATATCAGTCTTACCGGCAAGGCCACCCTTAAAGCCCAGAATCCTACATATTTCATGCGCCACTATCACTCAGAGCACATCTGGTGGGACCGTGAAGACCTGAACAAGGAGATAACGACCCGCCTGGAAGGAATCCTTGATGTAGAAAAGACAAGAACCAGACTTTGGGCTGGAGTAGCAAACATTGGAAACTACACTTATCTGGCTGACAATGCCGCAGCAAAAAAGCATGCTGTAGCTGTAAACCAGGCATCGGGATCACTTCAGGTAATAAACATAAACCTGGACCAGAATTTCAGACTGGGTCCGTTCAACTGGGAAAACAGCCTGACCTACCAGTTCTCTTCTGACAAGGATATCTTGCCACTGCCGGATTTCAACGTTTACAGCAATGCATACCTGAAGTTCACATATGCAAAGCAATTGCGCATCGAACTTGGAGCAGACATGACATGGTTTTCTGAGTACTATGCACCGGACTATTCTGCTGCCGCAGGACAGTTTGTGCTTCAGAACAGCAATGACAGAGTTAAAGTTGGAGGTTATCCTCTGGCAAATGTATATGCGAACTGCACCCTCAGAGGTGTAAGATTCTATGTAATGATGTATCACGTCAATGACGGCGCACTTAAGAACCGCAATGCTTTCTGGGCACCTCACTACCCTATGGCTCCACAGGTTGTAAAGTTTGGCCTGAGTTGGACTTTCTATGATTAAAGGATATGATCAGATGGGGATTCATCGGCTGCGGTGAAGTAACGGAAAAGAAGAGCGGACCTGCATTCGGACTTGCAGAAGGCTCTGCAATTGAAGCTGTCATGAGCCGTGACGCAGCAAAGGCACGCTCATACGCAGAAAGACACGGAATCAGGAAGTGGTACACAGACCCGCTTGACATAATTGACGACCCCAATGTCGATGCAGTTTACATTGCAACTCCGCCATCATCACATGCCACGTATGCAATAATGGCAATGAAGGCAGGCAAGCCTGTATATATTGAAAAGCCAATGGCATCGAGCTACGAAGAATGCATGAGAATCAACAGGATCTCAGAAGAACGCGGTGTTCCATGCTTTGTGGCATACTACAGAAGATATCTCCCCTACTTCCTGAAAGTAAAGGAACTTACCCAGCAGATAGGCAAGCTCATAAACGTCCAAATCAGATTTGCCCAGCCGCCTAAGGAGCTGAGTTACAACAGGACAAATCTTCCATGGAGAGTTATCCCGGATATTGCCGGCGGAGGTTATTTCTATGACCTTGCTCCCCATCAGATTGACATCCTGCAGGAGTTGTTCGGATGCATAATCGATGCATACGGCATAAGTGAAAACCGTGCAGGCCTGTACGATGCAGAGGATAGTGTCACCGCATGTTTCCGTTTTGAGACAGGTCTGGTAGGCTCTGGCTCATGGTGTTTCGTAGCCGATGATTCTGCAAAGGAAGACAGGATTGAGATTATCGGTGACAAAGGTATGATCTGCTTCTCGGTCTTCACATTTGAACCTATAGCCCTACATGATGAAAAGGGTCGGCATGAATTCATCATACCAAACCCTGAACATGTGCAGTTCCCGCTTGTGCAAGCAGTCGTGGACCATCTGAATGGCAAATCCATCTGTACCTGCGACGGAATCTCAGCCACCACCACAAACTGGGTGATGGACAAGATTCTGGGGAAAATCTGATTTCTTCTTAGAAGCAGCAACCTACAGAAAGGACAAACCTGTGTCCGTTGTTGCTGAATTCAACGACTGAGCTGTCATAGTTGATTACCCTGTCATACTGGTCAATGCCTACAGGATAAGATCCCAGAGAGAAGTCGCTTCGCTTTGTGGTATAAACGTAGGCACCATCAACGTAATACTGCTCTCCCATTGTACCAGGAGCGGAGCAATATCCGACACCAAGGGTAATGTTCCTTACAGTCTTGAGATTATTGAAATGGCAGTCATTTCTGTTGTAGTTGAAGTCTGTATCCTCAAGGAACTTGTAGGCCTGAGTCCTGAACAGCGGGCTGCTTGAATTGTAACCGATCCTGAAACTCATCTTGTCTATATTTGCCTCATAACCAACCCTGAAGGTTGAATAGGCCAGAAGCTTGTCATTGACCTGATCCCTCAGTTTAGAACGTCCTGAGGTCATGGACATCTGGTTGGCATCAACCAGCTCATACTCAAAGCCCAGAGCAGAATGCTCTCCACTGAAGCCGGTGCTAATGTTGAAGATCCAAGGATTACGGACGTTATATGTGGTTTCCTGAAGCAGATGGATATCTTCCTGCTTGATAGCCTGGCCAGCTGCGGCATAGAGAAAATCCTCATACATTGTATTTACATGCATGACAGTAGGAGTCTGGACAGAGAAACCAAGTCTTGAATGACCGGTCGGAGACCTCATGATCAGACCAAGAGTCATGTTCCATCCCGCTCCATCAAAGTCCAGATGGCCATCATATGAATAGTTATCAACCACGGATGGATAATCTGTCTGTCTTGGGTAATAGTCATAGAAATATCCATCTGATCTGTATTGTGAAGAGAGGATACCGAATGTCACACCCCAATAGACATTGTCATTTACATTCATGGATACATTGAAATCATACTGGTCTGTCCTGCTCCTGACATTGTTCTCAAAGTCCCTCCAGATAGTATAGCCCAGGTCATCTGACATCATATCATTATAGGTCATAGTATATTTCTGATCCTTGTTCTTATGATATGCAAAGGCAAAGTTCAGGGAACTCTTGTCACTCAGTGGATTTACCATTACAAACGCCATATTGTCCAAGCCGGCCTTCACAGGAGAGTTTGTCTTGTTCTCCCTTCCAAAGGAATCGTTTACAAAGGTCTTTGTCTGACTGAACGACAGAGTAGTCATCACGTCATTTGTCGTGTAGAGACCTATGCCGGCTGGATTCTTCGAGATGATTGAGAGGTCATTTCCAAAAGCAGACATTGCACCGCCCATTCCCACATATCTAGCAGAACCTATCAGGTCTGTGCCAAGCATTTCCGCAGCCTCATAGGTTGTCTGTGCTACTGCCATTCCGGCAACCACAAGAGCCGGAATCAATATCCTGATTCTTTTCATGTATTGTTTCTTTAGTTATCAATAATCAATAAGTATCACATCTCCGTTCAACGACGGCCAGCACCTGAAGATACAGAACTTCTGGATACTCCTCCACCAGAAGAGAAGCTACTGCTTGAAGAACTGCTACGTGTAGCACCGGAACTGAAAGAACTGCTGCTTGAGCTGAATGAGCTGCTGCTTGAGCTTGAGCTTCTTACCGGACTGGAGCTGGAGCTATATGAGCTGGAACTTCTGGTAGCACTGCTCGATGCACTTGAGGAACTTCTTGATGGAGAGCTGACGCTGCTGGATACACTTCTGGAAACTGAAGATGACTGCGAGCTTCTTGATGTAGGCTGCGATGTCACACTTCTGACAGAACCGGAAGGTGAAGAAGTAATGCTTCTTGCAGAACTTGAAGAAGAAGAGGAAATAGAACGGCTGGACTGGCTGTTGGTACTGCTAGGCCTTGAATATGTAGTTCCAGACTGAGTGCTGCGCGTAGCCTGGGCAGAACCCTGCGTTCTGGTTGCTGTTCCAGTCTGTGTCCTAGTCACGGTTCCAGTCTGCGTCCTGGTTGCGGTTCCGGCCTGTGTCCTGGTTGCTGTTCCAGACAGAGCCTGATTCCTTGCTGAGGTTATATCCTGCTGGCTTCTTGAAGAAACCTGAGTTCTGGAAGCCGTGCCTGTTGTAGCAGTACGTGTCTGACCTGTAGATGCAATCCTGCTTCTTGACTCTGTCACGAGTCTGGAATCAAGTCTTGTTGAACCAGCAAAGCTGTCACGCATGTCACGTCTGTTGACACCGGCCAGCTGGCGGTCCCATCCGGCATTCAACTGTCGGTTCGGAACGAAACGGTCCCTGCGGCCAATGCTTCCTGAAGAATAGTAGTATCCACCGTACCAAGGATTGTACAGTCCGGTAAAATACCCTCCATAAGTATATCCGTAACCAAAGCTATAGTATGCATCATAGTAGCTGTGATAATGCGGGTACCATGTAGAATAGTAGAATGGATCATAGTACGAATGCCAATGGAGCGACCATGGATCCAGATAGAAATCCCAGTCCCAGTAATAGCTGTAACGTCCCCAGTCAAGTGAATATACGACATCCCAGTAGTATGGACTGCTTATATGATAAACCAGGTCTGGACCATGGAAACGGATCAGACGTACAGAATATTTGTAATCATCTTCGTCATCATCTACATACACTGTATTTTCCACATAAACCGTATCGTGTACATATACAATGTCAGCATCAGCCGCTGCATCAGCGGTATATGGGCGACGGCGGTTGTAGGCATCCTCATCCCACTCATACGAGTCTGTCCTGGCAGGAGCCTGTACCTGAGGCTGGACAGGAACAGTCTGTGGCGCAGTCGTGGCTGATGGCTGAGGTACAACCTCTACTGTCGTTCCAACACTTGTACTCTTCTTGCTGGAATAGAGATCATTTCTCTGAGCAGATGCACCCATTGAAACAAGGGCAACCAAAATTAAAAAAGCAGATTTACGCATATTTGTTCTTTGCTATTTGTTATCTGGAGTATCTCCACTGCAAAAATAGCAATGGAGTTTTACCCAGCATGGGGAAATTACCTAAAAAGGCAGGGGAAAATCCCTATCATTTTCCCATAGCTGGGACAGATTTCCTGACTCTGAGCGAGTCAAGCGACGAGGCACTGCCCTGGAACACATTGATATCGGTCTGTTCCCTGATACCATCCACACGGCCACGGTCCGTGAACTGCCAGAATTTCCACTCCATGTCAGACTCAGGATAATCCACATAGTAATGTGCTATCCATAACGGATAGGACTCAAACTCCGGACCTGACAGATATGCTTTCAGGAATCTGTCTGAGGTATAGATGATTGGACGAACACCATAATACTTCTCAACAGTCTGAAGCCACGACAGGACATCATGCCGGAATTGCTGTCTGGATTCCGGTTTCTTCTCAACATCAAGGACAGGGGGAAGATCGCCGGCTTCAAGTGAGACATTATGAATGAAGAAATCAGCCTGTCTTGCAGCTGATGTTGAAGGTATGAAGAAGTGGTACGCGCCACACATCAGGCCGGCATTTCTTGCAGAATCAACATTCTGATAGAAATTACCGTCAAGGAATGTAGCTCCTTCAGTTGCCTTTATGAAGGCAAATGACAGCGGAAACTGTCTCTCGTCCCTCTGGGCAACCATACTCCAGTCAATGTGTCCCTGATGATGCGAGACATCAATTCCACAGATATGGAAACCAGTCGGGATGCACACCTGATACTCCTTGCTTCCATAGCAAGGCTTCCACCGGTATGCATAAGGGCGGATCATAAACCAGTAGAATGCTCCGGCTAATACTGCAAGGAACATACCGGTTATCATCCAATGAAGCCAAAGAGGCATCGACTCCCGGCGTCTTGAGCTGCTGCGGCCCTTACGGGCTTTTGGGGCAGATCTCTTTCTTCCGGAAGAAGAAGAGGGTCTCCCCTTGGCAGAAGACTGCCTGCTGGAAGACCCCCTCTTACTGATATTTTTACCTGTGGCAGTCAATTACTTGCTCTGCTCAAGTGTAAGTGTCTTGGTTGGCTGGTCAGCAACCTCAGCTGGGCCAAAGTACTGGATAGGACCAGGATATACGAATGCAGTCTCCTTAGCCCACTCAGCACGCTTTGAAGCGAAGAACTTGAATGGAGCACCGTCAAGCTCAACGAGAGCCTTCTTGATAACAGGCTTCATCTCACCGTTACGCTTCTCCATGTTCATCATCATAGTGATAGGAATACCACCGGCAATCCACTCGTCAGCTGGCTTGAAGGTATTCTTTACTGATGACATGTAACCGGTCTTGCCGGCAGCAATCAGCATCGATGCGTTGAAACCAAGGCTGTAGCAGTAGTCAGCATCCCAGTTTGAAGGAGCTGCGCAGCGGCCTTCGTAACCGAAGAAGTGATGCTGTGTAGCGAACTTGCCAACGAACTTACCCTCCTTCTTCCACTCAGCAAGCTTGACTGCAACCATATCAGCAAGCAGCTGCTCTGTCTCAATCAGAGAAACCTGTACATTTCCGTGTGGGTCACGCTCCAGGGCAAGCTGACGGCTTACGCCTGCAGGGAGTGACTTGAAGATAGCTGCGTTCTCAGCTGACAGATGTGCAGCAATGAAGGCAATCTTCTCCTCAGCAGAAATCTTGTCAAACTCAGCCTGGTTGGCAGCAATGAGGTCATTCAGCTCAGAGATAAGTCTCTTGATAGCAGGAATAAACTCAATCAGACCTTCCGGAACAAGAGCAACACCATAGTTCATGCCACGGCTTGCACGCTCGGCAACGATCTCAGCAATATATGTAACAACATCGTCAAGAGTCTGGTTCTTAGCCTCAACCTCCTCACCGATAAGGGTGATGTTCGGCTGGGTCTGAAGAGCGCACTCAAGAGTTACGTGCGATGCAGAACGACCCATCAGCTTGATGAAGTGCCAGTACTTCTTTGCAGAGTTGCAGTCACGCTCAATGTTACCGATTACCTCAGAATATACCTTTGTAGCAGTATCAAAACCGAATGAAGCCTCAATCTCAGAGTTCTTCAGGTCACCGTCAATTGTCTTAGGACAGCCTATTACCTGAACGCCGGCACCGATTGCCTTGTAATACTCGGCAAGAACGCAGGCATTGGTATTTGAATCATCACCACCGATGATAACAAGAGCCTTGATGTCAAGCTGCTTCAAGATCTCAAGACCCTTGTCAAACTGCTCCTTCTTCTCAAGCTTTGTACGACCGGAACCGATGATATCGAAACCACCTGTGTTACGGTACTCGTCAATGATATCAGAAGTAAGCTCCATGTAATTATGATCAACAAGGCCACCAGGACCCAGGATGAAGCCATAAAGCTTGTTGGCTGGGTTCAGCTTCTTGATACCGTCAAAGAGACCTGAGATAACGTTGTGACCACCAGGAGCCTGACCACCTGAGAGGATTACACCTACGTTGATCTGGGCTGTAGCCATCTGGCCCTCAACCGGTTCAAACTTCAGATATGGCATGCCATATGTGTTAGGGAAGAGCTTCTTAACCTCTTCCTGGTCAGCAACTGACTGTGTAGGAGCACCCTCAACAGCCTTCAATGCACCACGCAGAGCCTTTGGCAGCTTTGGCTGATAGGCAGCACGTGCAATCTGTAATGCGCTTTTTGTCATTGTTCTATATTATTTGCGTTATTATATCTCTATTACTCTGCAAAATTCGCCAAAAATGGGGAATAGTGCAAATTCCAATTGCTATTAATTCAAAAAAAACTGCTCTCAGGAAAACAACTGTTTTATCAGGTCTGCCCTGCCAATCCTTTTCAGTTCTGCAATGATGCGGTTACGCTGGGCAGGTTCGTACCAGAAGAAGAACTGTCTCTGTGCCAGTTTCTCCTCCGGACGCCTTGCCGTGAATACCGGCTTCATGTCATACGGGTTGATTCCTGTATAGAATATTTCCGTACTCAATGTCATAGGGGTCGGAGTAAAGTCCTGCACCTGTTCCAGATGGAAATTCAGCCTCTTGGTAAGAACTGCAAGTTCTGCCATGTCTGCCTCAGTACAGGCAGGATGGCTGCTGATGAAGTATGGTATGATCTGCTGCTTCAGGCCGCATTCACGGTTTATGCCGTCAAACATCTGCTTGAACTGCCCGAACTGTCTGAAAGACGGCTTTCGCATCAGATTCAGGACCTTGTCTGACGTATGCTCCGGAGCAACCTTAAGCCTGCCGCTGACGTGATTGGCTATGAGTTCCTTTGCATACTCCACGTGAGAGGCATCGACCTTCTGATCCCCGCTGCGATGCAGGATGATGTCATACCTGACACCACTGCCGATGCATGTCTTCTTTACACCGGGAACCCTGTCTGCCTTTCTGTACAGCTCCACAAGCGGACTAAGATCTGTATTCAGATTCGGGCACACCTTAGGGTGCAGACATGTAGGACGCCTGCACTTGTCGCAGATGGTCTTGTCCTTTCCGCTCAGCATATACATGTTTGCAGAAGGTCCGCCAAGATCAGATATATACCCCTTGAAATCCTCCATCTGAGTGATGGCCCGCACCTCCTTGAGTATGCTCTCCTGGCTCCTGCTCACAATCTGTTTTCCCTGATGGGCAGAGATTGTACAGAACGCACAGCCGCCAAAGCAGCCTCTGTGAAGGGTCACGGAATGGCGGATCATCTCATAGGCAGGAATCCGCTTTCCCTTGTATCTTGGATGAGGCAACCTTGTATAAGGAAGATCATAGACTGCATCCAGTTCCTGGGTGGTCATAGGCTCATAAGGAGGGTTGACCACAACATATCTGTTTGCTGTCTGCTGAATTATCCTGTCAGCATGGATCCTGTTTGATTCCTCTTCAATAATTCTGAAATTCTCTGCCTGGCATCGCCTGTCAGCCAGACACTTCTCATGGGAATTCAGGATCCGGTCCTGCTCTCCTACTCCATGCGGAATCTCCTCTGGGCTGTTACATACAAATCCAACCTGTGGCTGCAGACGGATAAAACGGTCTGCATCGGCACCATGTTCCAGATATGCCTTTGCAATGGCAACAATCGGCTGCTCTCCCATGCCGTAGGTCAGATAGTCCGCTCCGCTCTCCAGCAGGAAACTAGGAAGAAGCCTATCCTGCCAGTAATCGTAATGCGTGAAGCGCCTGAGCGATGCCTCAATACCACCCAGCACTACCGGAACGTCGGGAAAGAGCCGTTTCAGTATCTGCGTATAGACAACTGACGGATATTCCGGACGACCGGTGTGACGGCCTTCCGGCGTATAGGCGTCTTCACTGCGGAGACGCTTGTTGGCAGTATATCGGTTCACCATTGAGTCCATGGCTCCCGGTGAGACCCCGAAGAACAGCCTTGGAGCCCCAAGCTTTCGGAAATCCCTGAGGTCATCCTGCCAATTAGGCTGTGGAACGATTGCAACCCGGAGTCCCTGTGCCTCAAGCACACGCCCTATCACAGCAGCACCGAACGAGGGATGATCCACGTAAGCATCGCCGCTGAACAGGATCACGTCAAGCTGATCCCACCCACGCTGGTCACATTCCTTCCTGGTAGTCGGTAACCAGAGTGACATTACAGGTTTTCGTTTTCCGGTTCCGACTCTGGATTCTCCCTTACCCACTCTCCATAGAGTGACATCAGGTTATGCAGGCCCAAGGCCTTCATGTCATTGTGATAAATCACGTCAATGCACAGGTCCAGAAGCGGTTTGTCAACATTGGCACTGCTGGTAAGTATTGAACGGACATTCAGACGAAGTTTCTCAAGAACCTCTTCCGTTACAAGACCATTGCTGTCAAGCAGCCACTGAAACAGATGATTGTCCCTTATAGTCTTCAAATTCTCTTCTGACACCTCAATAGAACGTGTCCCGGACTGATTTGCCTGAATTTTATACATAGCTGTTTTATGTTATTGCATGAGGTACGAGATAAGCGATGCCATCACCCTGTCACGCATGTTGTTCTCCTTTATGTTCTCAATCGGGAAGCCCAGCACTACCACCCTGCTGTTACGCCCCAGATAAGCAGTTCCCGCACTGTAACGGCTCTTGCTGTATGCAAATATCGCAACTCCGTCTGGTTCCGGCTGGATTATGTCCGGATACTGCAGAGGATAGAATGTCTTGCCGGGATCACGGGACAGGCCAATTGTGCTCTTGAGTCCTGTCACAGAATCCTCGCTCCCATCCCTGACAGAGCCGCCCCAGCTACAGTGGAGCACGTTCTTCAGGAAGTCACGTTCCTCTGCAGAGCGCAGGTCAGCTCCTACGTATGAGCCGCTGACCAATAGCCTTCCCCTTCCGGAAAGATAATCGTCAATAATCTTGCGCAGTGAGGCAGGGAAAGTCTGAAAACCGTCTCCATTGAAAACGTCACTGTAATCTCTCTTCTGAAGTCCCAATATCAGGTCCACAACCATATAATCCTCAAGAGAGACAAGCCCATCCTCAAGTGCAGCACGGCTGCATGAAACGAACGAGCACTCCGGCAGGGTACGTATGGAACGTCCGTGAACGTAGGCATAGTCAAAAGTATTACCGGCGACAAGCATTCCGTCATACTCATCCCCGCTGAATCCAAGGCCACCTTCATCCTCGATGCCTATCTTCTCAGGATCAAATCCCTGCTGAATGCCGCTGAATACCGGGGCCACCCCGTACTGGACGCCGAAATCCTCTGAAACATCAAGTCCTTGTTCATCAGGAGAATCAATGATATACGGCGACGACACCCTCTGGAAACCGTTCACGACAAGAACAGTATATCGGCTTTTCCGAGCCAGCGATGCAGAAAGAATCTCAGAAGGCATGCTTTCTCCGCCATCATTGACTGCAGTCACTTTGAAACTGTATATCAGACCCGGCTCCGGAGTGAATTCAAAGCTGTTCCTGCGCACATGAGTACCATTATCAAAACCTCCGTCACCAATACGCGTATATACAATGTATCCGTTCGGCTTTGCCGTAGGCTCGGCAGGATCAATGGCCGGATTCCACTGAAGCTTCAGCTGCTGTCCCCTGTTTCCGGTCTCAGTTATCCGGAAATGAGTAACAGGAAGTGGCTGAACACAGTAATCAGTTCCGTTCATGAACGCCTCATACCTCAGCAATGACTTATATACAGAGCGTGCAACCTCAAAGCGGAACATAGGATTATGAGCAAATTTCATATCCTTGAAATTCTGATGCGACAGAAGTTCCAAAATCATTGACGGCACATTCGGCTCACGGCTCTCACAGTAGTTCTTGTCCCATAGTCCACGCAGATTCCAGTCCTGACCTATAACCCTTGTCATATCCTCATCCAGTCCATTCAGGACAAAGTGCGCCAGATCACGTGATATGTCACGGCTGATGCCAGATCCCAGCACGCCGTCATTATGCCTTGTCGTGTATATTCCAAGAGTACCTATTATGGAATCCTGCCCGTATCCGGCATCGGTATGCAGAGCAAGAGATAGTTCTATCGGCACCCCGGCGCCCTCATTGATTCTGTTGAACGCGGAACCGCCAGAGATATAGTTTGTAAAGCGGGGACGCGTCTGGATATCCTCATTGTAGTCATCCTTGTTGTCATACTTCAGGTAAACCGAATCAGGTGCACCTGCAAACCTTGCATAGTACTTTGCACCTTCAAGATAGCGCGGCTTGCCACTGGTCTGTCCGAATCTGGAGACATCGCCCATTCCGCCACCAAACCTGACGGCATCGGCCGACACGACTCCTTCAGAAGAGCTGGAATTGTCAAGCACCACCTTGGCATTGTCTGAAGTACCTCCGTGAAAATGGAAGGTACCCAGATAAACCCATGTTCCTCCACCAATCTTCTGATTGACAGAAAATTCAGTCGTTCCACCCGCATGGTGTACGGTATAGTGGGCATCGCTTATGCTCTGAGGGAATGAGCGGTAGGATACATATACGGCATAGTCGCCGTCTTCCGGCACTGATGGTCTCCATGTCACAGAGGCATCCGGTTTGCGTCTGGCCTGGATTCGTTCTGCCGATGCAGTCTGGGCCTGACAGATTCTGGATGAATCCTGACTGTAACCCTGGCCAAAGACCTCTTCCCACTTTCCGGACCTGCGGAACTGCGATCGCGGAGATGTATTGTCAACTATCACTTGGTTGACCTGCCAGTCCCTTTCCCTGGCACTCCACACAACTGCACCCGCGTTCTCAAGCATGGGAAT
Source organism: Bacteroidaceae bacterium (assembly GCA_024398535.1). Classification (GTDB taxonomy): domain Bacteria; phylum Bacteroidota; class Bacteroidia; order Bacteroidales; family Bacteroidaceae; genus Colenecus. The sequence goes on along the minus strand of JAKSIY010000002.1, from coordinate 35,917 downwards.
CAGGAACGGATATACAATTGACTGAGTCAGAAGATCCTCTCTTGTAGAATAGAGTGAAGGACGCTGCCACTTCCAGACAGAATCCTTGATACTGTAGTAATAGCCATGACTCGGAGTTACAGCAAGGTGATGCCCTGTCAGACCCTTATCAACCTTGTAAGGCTTTGAGAGAGGAGTAACCCAGGCAGGCCCGTCATTACGGACCTTACGGTAGGGATGATTACCCTTGTAATCCTTCCTGAGGCTCTCAGGAACCAACTGGCTTATCTTACGGTCATCGCTGATTATGGTCAGCGCATAATTCCTGGCCTGTGAAGGCAGGGCACTGCGTAATCCGGCGTATGTCTCCTCAACCATCTCCTGGGTAAGAAGCTGATATGAATAGACCTCATCAAGAGTTACACTGATGGTCTTTCCCGCACTACTGATAACCGTGCTCTTCACCTTTACGGGCGAAGACGTAGAGACATTACAACTGTATCCGGCAAAATAGTCGGATACAGCAGAACGGACTGACCTGTCCAGACTCTGGGCAGATACAGACATAGCGGTCAGCATTACCAGCAATATGGCTGGCAGACGTCGGACCATCACTTCTTTTTCATGTCTGCCATCTTTTCAATGGCAGCAGAGATCTTTTCACCGAACTCCTTTCTGAGTTCCCTGTAATACATCTTTGCCTGGCCCGGCTCTGTATGGCTTATTCTCTTGATGAATTCGGAATCAATCCTGGTTACCTCATTCATTACAGCCAGCACCTTCTCTGCATCAACTCCTGGTATGTAGTTGTAACATACGATGCACTCTGTAAGGATGTCACCGACCACGTAGTCAATGGTCTTCTTCAATGTTCTGCGACTTGCCATTATCGTTAAGTTTATAGTTCAAAACAAAGATAGGATATATAAACAGAAAAGCAGTCATTCCTGACTGCTTTTTTGTGGGTGAAGATGGATTCGAACCACCGAAGTCGAAAGACAGCAGATTTACAGTCTGCCCCATTTGGCCACTCTGGAATTCACCCGGCTTGAGAACCCGTATTACTTTGAAGTAACGCGGGTGATATACTCCTCAATGTCAATACCCTCTGAAGAAGCAGGATACTTTGCCTGAATCTCCTTATACATCTTGAGAGCATCGGCATTCTTGCCCATTGACTCATATACAAGGCCTGCCTGCATGAGGCACTGTGGAGAAACCAGACCATTGTCTGCCTTCTTTGCAGCCTTCTGGTAAAGTGCAATTGCCTTATCGTTCTGGCCTACGGTAACGTAGCAGTCTGCCAGAGCACGCATTACAGAAGGAGCAACCATCTGATCATCGCCCTTGAACTTCTTCAGGTAGCTGATGGCAGCCTCGCAGCTGTCAAGCTGAGCACAGCAGAGACCTGCATAGGCGTTGGCAAGATTACCGGCCTTGGTACCACCGTAGTTTCTTGCAATCTCCTCAAAGCCCATGAAATCCATGTTGTCACCATTCAAAGCCACCTCAAACTGACCGGCCATGAAATAGTTCTCACCTGGGAAAAGGTATTCTGCAACCCTCTGCTCCTTTGGTTCAACGACTTTTGACTTATAAAGCATGGCACCGGCAACTATTACGATAACAGCAACCACTGCGCCTACCATTACATTCTTGTACTTTTCAATGAACTGCTCAGAACGTGACAGAGCCTCCTCAATATTGTTTGCTCCCTGTACCGGTTCCTCTTTAACTGTCTTTTTTGCCATAAATAGTCTTACGCTGTTTATATTTTTAAAAGCGACTGCAAAAATACTCTTTTTTTTTCTTGAAGGAAACATTTCCGGCAAAAAAACAGAAATATCAGAAAAGAGACGTAATTTCGCTCTCACAAAAGACAGACCCCAGTGGAACTTGACAGCCTCTACATACTGAATTATAGAAACATCCAGCAGGCAGACCTGAACTTTTCAGCCAGGATCAATTGTCTGGTAGGAAGCAACGGCATGGGTAAGACCAATATCCTTGATGCCATCTACTACCTTTCATTCTGCAAAAGCGCATGGGCGCAGTCTGACCAGATGGTCATAAGACACGGTCAGGACTGCATGATGATACGCGGTACCTACGACTCCTCTTCCGTACAGCCGGTTGACATCAGCTGCACTGCCAGACTGCATGGACGCAAACAATTCAAGCGTCAGGGAAAGGAGTACCGGAAATTCTCAGAACACATCGGCTCCATTCCACTTGTCATGATTTCCCCATCAGACATGGAGCTAATAACCGGCGGCAGTGAAGACAGGCGTAGGTTCATGGACCAGGTCATCTCACAGTATGACAAGGAGTACCTGAACCGTCTGATAGAATACAACAAGGCACTTACCCAGAGGAACGCCATGCTCAAGGCCGATGCAGAACCATCGGCAGAACTCATGTCCATGTGGGAGGCCGTCATGGATATGGCTGCGCAGAAAATCCACAAAAGCCGATGCGAGTTCACTGACAGGCTCATTCCATACTTTCAGGAACTGTATTCGGAAATTGGAGTCATGCAGGAAACAGTGGGACTCAATTACAGCTCACACATGCAGAGAGGCAGCCTCCTCCAGCAATTGGAAGAGGGACGCGCGCGCGACCGTGCTGCAGGATACACCCTTCACGGCATCCACAAGGATGACCTTGAGATGACTCTTGGAGGTTTTCCGATAAGGAAAGAGGGATCACAGGGCCAGAACAAGAGTTTTCTGGTCGCCCTGAAACTAGCCCAGGCAGTTTTCATGACAGAAGTCTGTTCAGGAAAGAAGCCGCTGCTTCTGCTCGACGACCTCTTTGACAGACTTGACTCGCAGAGAGTCTCAAGAATCCTGAAACTGGTCGCTTCTGAACGTTTCGGGCAGACATTCATCACAGACACGGACCGCAGCCATCTGGACTCAGTGCTCAGCAGCATCGGACAGGACTACAGGCTATTTACCGTCAGCAACGGAGAAGTATCATGAAAAGGAACAATACAGAAACCATCACAGACGTCGTTTACCAGGTCCTCAGGCAGTCCGGCCTTGAGATGCCGCTGAATGAGTACAGGCTCATACAGGCATGGAACCAGGTTCTGGGAAAGACCATCTCAAGATATACCCAGGACCTGAAAATCCACAACATGGTCCTATATGCAACAATCTCATCCGCACCTCTCAGGAATGAGTTGCAGATGAGACGTTCGTATCTGGTTGAGGCCCTCAACAATCATGTCGGGGCCCAGGTCATTTCACAGATAGTCCTGAAGTAGCCAGCACTTCAAGGGCTTTCTTTACCGTAGGATCAAAGCTGTTTATATACTTCAGATACTCCTGCATATCCATGACATTGTAGATCATGTTTGACGACAGCAATCTCTGAAGCTGTTCAACGATGTCGGCAGGAACAGTTCCCGGGCGCTTTACCCCATTCCTGTCCACGAACTGCAGGAACTGAGAATATGTCCCATTGCTCTTCATCCATCCCAGAACCTCCTCATACTCCTTCATGGAAGAGAGTGCAGAACGGTTCTGGTCAACATGCTTGAGCACGAACTTGTTGACTAGACTCTTCCTTACTATCTGGGAATAATACTCGTTATACCCGATTGTATCCTGAGGAACAAAGTGGTCAGGCATGATGCCGCCGCCACCGTAAACGGTCCTGCCATTACGGGTCGTATATACCAGGTCCTGATTCTGGTGAATGCTGTCCTCAGAGAAGAACTCACCTCTTTCATATCGTCTCAGCAGATCCATCGAGTAATCATCCTCACCTTCACCGTATGGTTTCTGGATGCATCTGCCGGAAGGAGTATAATATCTGGCTATGGTAAGTCTTATGCTTGATCCGTCGGTAAAATCAATTGGCTGCTGTACCAATCCCTTTCCATACGAGCGTCTGCCCACTACAAGGCCACGGTCATTATCCTGTATGGCACCCGTAAAAATCTCACTGGCACTGGCCGAGGATTCATCGATCATGACAACCATAGGAATATCCTGGAAACGACCACGTCCGTTGGCATACTCCGCAGCATATTTGCTGTGGGCACCCTCTGTATAGACTATCATCTGTCCCTTGGGCAGGAACTCATTGACAATCTGTATGGCAGCGCCAAGATAACCACCTGTATTTCCACGCAAGTCCACAACCAGCCTTTTCATTCCCTGATGGGACAATGCAGCCAGACCTACCATCATTTCCTGATAAGTTGTCTCTCCGAACTTGTTCAGCTCTATGTAGCCGACCTCATCGTTGACCATATACGCTGCATCGACACTCTTTACCGGTATCGGGCCACGCACGATGGTAAAATCAACTATGTCAGTATTACCAGGACGGAGGATTCCCACTTTCACCTCAGAGCCTTCCGGTCCCTTAAGGTGCTTCACGGCATCATTGCTGTCAATCTTCTTTCCTGCAAACAGGGAATCATCTATATAGACAATCCTGTCACCAGCCTGCAGTCCGACCTTCTCAGAAGGGCCGCCATGGATGACACTGTTGACATGTATCGTATCTTCCTGTATTGAGAACTGGATTCCAATTCCGGAAAAACTGCCATGAAGTTCATCGTTGCTCTCCTTTGTCTCTTCTGCCGGGAAGTAGGCAGAATGCGGATCCAGTTCCTTCAGCACATCAGGCAGGACCTTTTCTATTATGGAATCCACCTTTACGGAATCCACATACAACTGCTCTATCGATGTCAGAAGAGCGCTGAGCTTGTTATTGTTGCTCTTCATACGAAGAACATACTCCAGTCTGGCAGCCTGCTTACGGAAATTCCTGTATGAGAAGAGCATACCCAGGGAATATCCAAGGATCAGCACGGTTGCCAGAGCCAGAACCGAGACGAATATATCTTTCTTTTTCATGATTCTGATTCCGGATCCAGAAATTCAACTTCTATGCCTGCCCTATTCAGCAGGTCAATTCCATCTGTTAGGCGGTAATGCTCAGAATAGATTACCCTTCTGATTCCTGACTGAATGATGAGCTTGGCACACTCAATGCAAGGCGATGCAGTTATGTAGAGAGTAGCACCGTCGGAGCTGTTGTTGGAACGGGCCAGCTTGGTTATTGCATTGGCCTCTGCATGAAGCACATAAGGCTTTGATACATTATTCTCATCTTCACAGATATTCTCAAACCCGGTGGGAGTACCATTGTAACCGTCTGAGATTATCATCTTGTCCTTTACGACAAGGGCACCCACCTTGCGTCTCACGCAATATGAGTTTTCCGCCCAGATACGTGCCATCCTGGCATATCGCAAATCCAGCTCGTGCTGTTTCCTGTCATTCATAATCACTTCTCAATCAGTTTTTCAAGCGCCGGAACCATGAATCCGCCGCGTTTCAGGACAACAAGTCCCTCCTTTTCCATTGCATTCAGCATACGTGATACGCTCAGCCTTGTCTCCTGAAGGACAGGAGCCAGGTCTTCCATCTTTACCCTGACATCCTTCCGGCCAGAAGGGATGTCTGAAAGAGACATCAGCAGGTGCACGAAACGGCCCTTCATGTCCTTTGGAGTCAGATTCCAGAGATCACGCTCCAGAGAATGAGTCCTGTTGCTGAGCATATTCATCATGTTCATCCTGCATACATTGTACTTGAACAGTTCTGTGTAAAGGAACTGCTTCTCAATAACCAGGATTCCGCACTCCTCATCTGCCACGTAGGTTCCCCTGTACACAGGATTCATGCCGAACATTGACGAGACCTCAATCATGTAAGGAGCCTCAATCTCTTCCGTAAGGGAAAACAGGCCATCCGTTGAACTGCGATGACTCCTCATGCGGCCATTCAACAGGAACACAAAACTGCCACAGCTCTTGCCAGCCTCTGCAACAGTCTGTCCTGCAGCAAACTTGTGAAATCCAAAGCGGACCTTCTCAAGCACTATGCCGAAGTCACTTTTTGTCATTCCCTGAAAAAGAGGGAGACACAGCAGTGTATCATATATGGAATTATCCATGCTAACGGTGTTGTTCACACAAAGATAAGCTGAAAATCCGAAAGTTTCCACCATATTCATGACCATATTCCATTCTAAGTTGTATATTTGTGAAAACTATACCTTAATATAAATAATATGCAGGATTTATTCATGTCATTAGACGGAGGACTGAAGGCATTCTGGATTATTGCCTGTTCAGCCAGCCTTGTGTTCGTTATCCAGACCGCACTTACATTCATCGGACTCGGCGACACAGATGCCGGACTTGATGATTTGTCCACCGATGGAGTAGAAGACGGCAGTATGTCCGGACTGTTCTCCTTCAGGAACCTCATCAATTTCCTTCTGGGTTACGGCTGGAGCGGTGTTCTTCTTTACGACAGGATCGATGCCCGCTGGGCACTCTATCTCATTGCCGTATTTGTAGGACTTCTCTTCGTTGCCGCATTCGTAATTATGTTCCGGCAGATGATGCGTCTTGCCCATGACGGTTCATTCCACATGGAAGAGGCACTTGGCCTGACCGCTGACGTCTATCTTCGCATTCCGGCATCGCGCAACGGATGCGGCAAGGTGCAGTTCAGCGTGAAAGGCTCCGTTCATGAGACCGATGCCATAACGGACGATGCCCAGGAACTTCCTACCGGTTCCAAAGTAATTATAAAAGAGGTAATCGGAAATGACACTTTCCTTGTAACAAAATCATAAAAACATAATAAAATGGAATTTACAGCAATCGTATTCATTGCGATAGTACTCCTTTTCGTACTCTTCGCAACAATCATCAGACGTTACAGACGTTGTCCTTCAGACAAGGTTCTGGTTGTTTATGGAAAGACCGGAGGCGGTTCTGCCAAGTGTATCCACGGCGGCGGCAAATTCGTATGGCCTGTAATTCAGGACTATGCATACCTGAGCCTTACACCTATCTCAATCGATGCAAATCTGACCAACGCCCTGAGCCGCCAGAACATCCGTGTTGACGTTCCATGCCGCTTTACCGTAGGTATCTCAACCGAGCCGGACAGCATGAACAACGCAGCCGAAAGACTTCTTGGCCTCTCTGCAGAAGAGATCCAGGAACTTGCCAGGGATATCCTGTTCGGTCAGCTGCGTCTGGTTATTGCCACCATGTCAATTGAGGAGATCAACTCTGACCGCGACACCTTCCTTGAGAAGATTGCAAAGAACGTAGAGGTTGAGCTCAAGAAGATCGGTCTGAGACTGATCAACGTAAACGTAACTGATATCAAGGATGAGTCAGGTTACATCCAGGCTCTTGGTAAGGAGGCAGCAGCCAAGGCAATCAATGAGGCCAAGGTAAGTGTTGCCGAGCAGGACAGAAACGGTGAGATCGGTAAGGCCGAGGCCGTAAAGGAGACACGTATCCGTACCTCACAGGCCAACGCCGTAGCAGTTCAGGGTGAGAACAACGCCAAGGTTGAGATTGCAAACTCTGATGCCCAGCGCCGTGAGAAGGAGGCTGAGGCCCTCCGTATAGCAGTTACAGCAGAAAAGGTTCAGCAGGCCAAGGCCCTTCAGGACGCCTACATTGCTGAGCGCGATGCCGAGCTTGCACGTGCCGAGCGTGAGCGTTCTACCCAGCAGGCCAACATTCTGGTTGCCCAGGAAGTTGACAAGCAGAGAGTAATCATAGCAGCAGAGGCTGAAGCTGAGCAGAAGAGAATCAATGCAAAGGGTGAGGCTGACGCTATCTTTGCCCGCATGGAAGCAGAGGCTAAGGGTTACTACGAGATCCTCACCAAGCAGGCTGCAGGTTATGACAAGATGGTTACTGCTGCCGGTGGCGATGCTGCCAAGGCATTCATGCTGATCATGTCAGAAAAGCTGCCTGAGATTGTCAAGACTCAGGTTGAGGCAATCAAGGGTGTCAACATTGACCACGTTACTGTCTGGGATTCAGGCAACAATTCAGACGGCAAGGGTTCAACCGCTAATTTCCTTAGTGGCCTGATGAAATCCATTCCACCTATGTCTGACTTGTTTGACCAGGCAGGAATGAATCTTCCGGAATACCTTGGTTCAAAGAAGGAAGACACCACCCCTGTTGCTGAGGCAGAAGAAACAGAAGAATAACCATTCATATCAAAAATGAAACGAAAGATAATACTGACTACAGCATTGTCTCTTATTATCGGCAGCCATATCACAGCTGCCGATAATACTACCCTGAAGGAGGCATATGCAGGTGCATTCAAGATTGGAACAGCAGTAAACGGACAGATTGCCAGCGGACGCAACGCGCAGGGACAGAAAATTGCCATTGAGCAGTTCAATGCAATCTCTCCCGAAAATGACCTGAAGGCCGAGGTGCTCCACCCTACCAAGGACACCTGGAACTGGCGCGCAGCTGACAATTACGTTGAATTTGGAAAGAACAACGGTATGTTTGTACTTGGCCATACCCTTATCTGGCACAACCAGTCTCCGGAGTTCTTCTTCAAGCATGACGACGGCTCAGACAAGAGCGTTGAAGAGATGAAAGAGGTGCTGAGAAGCTATATTGAAACCGTCACAAAACATTTCCACGGAAAGGTAAACGCATGGGACGTTGTCAATGAAATCATAGGCGATGACGGCAAGTACCGCAGCACAGTCTGGACAAACTCATTCAAGGGCGACGGAGACGAAATTGTAAAGCTCGCGTTCAAGTATGCATCGGAATACACACCAGGCACAGAGCTGTACTACAATGACTTCAATGTATGGAGACCAGCCAAGAGAGACGGAATCGCGCGCATTGTACGTATGCTGCAGAAAGAGGGAATACGCATAGACGGTGTAGGCATACAGGCCCACTGGGGACTCAACTACCCAAGCAGGGAAGACATCATTGCCGCCATTGACACATTTGCCGCTCTTGGTGTCAAGGTCATGATCACAGAGCTTGACATTGATGTCCTGCCTATCTCAAAAGAGGGACAGGTCATTGGCAAGTCGCTGAATGACCCTATCTACCAGTTGCCTGAATTCGAGAAGTTCCTTGACCCTTACAAGAACGGTCTGCCAGACGACGTTCAGGCACAGCTTACAGAAAGATACAGAGAGCTGATGCAGATTTTCTACGACAGGCGTGACAAGATTGACCGCGTCACATTCTGGGGCGTGAATGACGGAATGTCCTGGAAGAACGGTTCCCCGGTTCCAAACAGGACCAACTACCCTCTTATCTGGAACCGCGACTACACAGCCAAGCCTGCACTGAAGGCAATACTTGAGATTCCGGGCAAGTAAGGCCCAGACAATAAGGGCATAGATAAAAGAAGCACCGCCACAACAAAGTGACGGTGCTTCTTTTATCTGATTGTCTGAATCTCTTATGAGAGGAATGATATCAGGATACCTGCAGCTACGGCAGAACCGATAACACCCGAGATGTTGCTGGCCATGCAGTAGTTCAGAAGGAAGTTCTTTGGATCATGCTTCAGGGCAATCTCATTTGCAACACGTGAAGCCATAGGCACAGCACTCAGACCAGTTGCACCGATCAGTGGATTGATCTTCTGCTTGCTGAACAGGTTCACGAACTTTACAAGATAGATACCGGCGCTGATTGCAAGACAGAATGCAAGGAAACCACCGGCCAGGATGCCAAGAGTACTCCAGTTCAGGAATGCCTTTGATGTCATAGTAGCACCTACGCAGAGACCTAGGAATACTGTAGCAGCATTCATGATTCCGTTTGCAGCAGCATCGTAGATTCTTGAAGTATCAGAACCGATCTCCTTGATCAGGTTACCGAACATGAGCATACCGATCAGAGAAACAGCCGATGGAACAAGGATTGCAACAACTGTTGTCACTGTAATAGGGAAGAGAATCTTCAGGAGTCTCATGTTCTTTATCTCTACAGGCTTACCTGCAAGTTTCTCCTGCTCCTTCATGTTGATCTTCAGATCCTTCTCAGAGCAGCAGATTCTTACTACCAGAGGAATAATCACAGGCACAAGAGCCATGTAAGAGTAAGCAGCAATAGCAATCGGACCCAGCAGATGTGGAGCCAGCTTGATTGTTGTAAAGATAGAAGTAGGACCGTCAGCACCACCGATGATACCGAGCGATGCAGCCTCCTGTGGAGTAAAGCCCATCAAAAGGGATGCCAGCAGTACTGCAAAGATACCGAACTGAGCGGCAGCACCAAAGATAGAGAGCTTCAGGTTACGGAGCATCGGACCAAAGTCTGTCATGGCACCCACACCCATGAAGATGACAGGTGGCAGGAAACCGGTCTTGATAAGTCCGTAATACAGGAAGTTCATAAGTCCAAGGTCATGGGCAATCTTGTGCAGAGGCATGTCATAGATGTTCTCCATAACGCCATTGACCATCACCATACCATTCTCATCAGCCTGGATGACGCCCATCTCACCGCCCGGGAAGTTGGCAAGAAGGACACCAAAGGCAATAGGTATCAGAAGAAGAGGCTCATAATGCTTCTTCACGCCAAGGTACAGAAGTACAAAGGCAATCAGATACATGACAATGAAGCCAGGATCAGCAGCGATGCTGCTGAAGGCAGTCATGTCATATACGCTTTTCAAAACTTCACCTATATTCATAATCAGCTAAGCTTGATAAGAACATCCTCTTCATAAACGCTGTCACCAGGACGAACGCAAATCTCTACTACAGTACCTGAGAACTCGGCACGGATGGCGTTGTAGGTCTTCATGGCCTCAACGTAGCATACTACGTCACCCTCCTTAACCTGGTCACCGACCTTAAGTTCAGGTTCACCGGTACCCTTGCTCAGGAAGAACTTACCCTCAAGTGGAGACAGAAGATCCTTTGTTGCACCACCTGCAGCAGGAGCAGCAGCGGCTGCGGCTGGAGCAGCTGCAGGAGCAGCAACCTCACCGTATGCAACGTTGACCTTGAATGTCTCACCACCGACAGTGATTGTCAGTACCTCTGGCTGTGCAGGAGCAGAACCGGCATTCTTCTTGGCCTTACGCTCTGCAAGGTCTGCCTCAAAGTCAGCCTTGGCCTTTCCGCTCTTGTATGCCTCATACTGAGATGGATGCATAGAGTACTCGAACAGTTCCTCATCGTCCTGTCCAAGCTCCCAGCCCTTCTCAGCCATGAGCTGACGGTACTTGTCAAGATCATCAGGATAGTTCTCCTGAGGATCATTTGCCATGAACTCACGTCCCTCAGCCTTGGCCATCTCAATGAGTTCCGGAGCAACAGGGCCAGGCAGCTGACCTGCCTTTCCAAGGATCATATCCCAGCTTGTATCAGCAATCATTGACCAGCGGGCCTTACCCTTCTCCATCTGGATTACATTCATGAGAGCCAGATTCTTCACGTACTGGCTGAATGGAGTAACAAGACATGGGTAGCCGACCTTTGGCCAGACGTATGCAACCTCATCGAACAGCTTGATGAGAAGCTCATCGGTTGTAAGTTCAGGCTGACCGTTCTTTACCTTCCACTTGTTCAGACCCTTCAGGTTATCCTCAAGGTCAGTCATGAGCGAGCCCATCATACCACCTGGCAGACCTGGCTTAACCAGCAGTGAGTTGTTCAGATGGTTCAGTGCAGGAATATAGTAACCAAGGAAGTCATCCATCATCTCCTGGATCATGGTACGAACCTCCATATATGCTGCCATGTTGATATCCTTAACCTTGAAGCCGGCATCCTTCAGCATCTCCTGAACGGTGATGATGTCAGCATGTCCTGTACCCCATGAAAGAGGAGACATACCTGTATCAACGTAGTCACAGCCTGCCTTGCACACCTCAAGGATAGAAGCGGCATTGAAACCAGGACCTGCATGTGAGTGATACTGGATTACAATGTCATTCTTGTATGCCTTGATTCCAGCAACGATCTTGCCAAGGCTCTCAGGACGGCCGATGCCGGCCATATCCTTCAGACAGATTTCATCGGCACCTGCCTCAATGAACTGCTTTGCAAGGTTCACGTAATACTCTACAGTGTGGATTGGAGAGAATGTGATACAGAGCGATGCCTGTGCAATCATTCCTGCCTCCTTTGCATACTGGATTGAAGGGATTACGTTACGTGGGTCATTGAGACCGCAGAAGATTCTGGTAATATCTGTACCCTGTGCCTTCTTGACCTTATAGAAAAGCTTACGCAGATCCTTTGGACATGGGCTCATGCGCAGACCGTTCAGTGCACGGTCCAGCATGTGAGTCTGGATGCCTGCCTCATGGAAAGGCTTTGTCCACTCACGTACTGCCTTGTTTGGATTCTCACCGAAAAGCAGGTTAACCTGCTCAAAGCCACCTCCGTTTGTCTCAACGCGGTCAAAGCATCCCATGCGGATGATTGCCGGAGCTACCTTTACCAACTGGTCAACACGTGGCTGGTACTTACCGGCAGACTGCCACATGTCACGGAATACGAGGCTGAATTTTACTTCTTTCATATGTTCTTATTATAATTTCGTTATGTTGGTTACATGGCCCTTTCCACCAGTTATCTGGCTTACAGCGGCCTCAATCACTGCCTTGGTCTTTGCACTCACCTGAGGTGCGGCAGCCTGTGGCCTTGCCTGTGGCGCAGCTACCTTCTCCGGGAACTTGTTGGAAATGGAAATGAGTCCCTTTCCCAGAAAAATCACCAGAGCAAGAATGATGAACACCGTGGCCATACCGATGACCATGAGTTGCACTCCTAATCCTAAATTCTCCATGTTTTTATTTTTGTTTCTTTATTATTTCCTGTCCTTAAAACCGGCTTTCGTAAATTTCCGCAAAGTTACTCCAAAGTGGGAACACATAAAAATACACATGGCAAAAAAAACATTAAATATGTAGGATTTTGAATATTTATTGATAGGGCTATGCATATCTATTCATTTCTGTTTCTCAAGTCAAAACAATCATCTAATTTAGCGGGCAGAAACAACAGACACCAGCAATGAAAGTAGCAATTATCGGCTCCGGCAACATGGGTGGAGCAATAGCACGGGGACTGTTCAGAAGCGGCAGGATTGCTGCATCAGACTTGACCTGTACGGCAAGAAGCCAGAAAACACTCGACACAATCAGCAGGGACATTCCCGGCTCATCGGTAACAACAGACAACAGCAAGGCAGTTGAAGAAGCCGACATAGTCATTCTGGCCGTAAAGCCATGGCTTGTGGAGCAGGTCATAAATGGTCTGAAGGAATCCCTCAAGAACTCACAGATTGTCATCTCTGTAGCAGCAGGCATCGGAACAGCACAGCTCGCCACCATGCTCACAGACAAGGACGGCAAGGTACCGGCAATATTCTACCTGATTCCAAACATAGCAGTTGAAGCCTGCCAGGGAGTATCACTCTACTGCACCGCGAATGCCGGCCAGGAGCAGATCAACATTGTAGAAGACCTCTTCTCAGGCATCGGCTTCGTAAAGAGAGTTGAAGAGAAGCAGATGAGCGCAGGAACTGCCATAGCATCGTGCGGAATTGCTTATGTATTCCGCTACATCAGGGCCATCATGGAAGGCGGTGTCGAAATGGGATTCTACCCGAAGGATGCCCAGGAAATTGCAATAGCCACGCTGAAAGGAGCAGCCAGCATCCTGGAGCTTCACGGCACCCATCCAGAGCAGGAGGTTGACAAGGTCACCACACCTGGAGGCCTGACAATCCGTGGTCTGAATGCAATGGAAGAGGCCGGCTTCACTCATGCGGTAATAGCCGGCCTCAAAGCAGGAAAGTAACAGGTATCAGAACCCCTGCTCCACTACCGCATTAATGAAAGATGCGAACAGCGGATGGGCCTTGACCGGACGGCTCTTGAATTCCGGGTGGAACTGACACGCAATGAAGTGTCTGTGACCCGGAATCTCAACCATCTCTACAAGGTCAAGCTTAGGGTTGATGCCGCTGGCCTTCAGGCCTGCAGCCTCAAGCTGGCTTCTGAACTCATTGTTATATTCGTATCTGTGACGATGGCGCTCCATGATCACCGATTCTCCGTACGCTTTTTCTGCCAGGGTTCCAGGAACAATCCGGCATTCATAGTTACCAAGCCTCAGGGTTCCTCCCATCCTGGTCACGTCCTTCTGCTCCTCCATGAGGCATATCACCGGATACTTCAAGTCCTTATGGAACTCAGTGGAATTGGCATCGGCCATGCCGCAGACATTACGGGCAAATTCAATTGTGGCAATCTGCATGCCAAGACAGAGGCCCAGAAACGGGACATTATTTGTCCTGGCATACTTGCAAGCCTTAATCATACCCTCAATACCACGTCCGCCGAAACCGCCCGGAATACAGATACCGGCAAAACCCTTGAGCATTTCTGCAACTTCTGCATCGGAAGCATTATCCAGATCCTCAGAGCTGACATAATCGACATGAATCTTTGCGCCATATCTGAAACCGGCATGCTTCAGGGCTTCAACGACGCTGATATATGCATCAAGAAGACCCGTATATTTTCCTACCAGGGCCACATGAATATCCCGATGCAGGTTATTCACGGTGTCAACCATCTGCTTCCACTGGCTTATGTCAAACTTGCCGGCATCAAGACCAAGTTTCTCAAGAACAATCCGGTCAACCTCCTGCTCATGATAGAGCAACGGAATCTCATAGATATTGTTCACATCGACACTGGCAACCACATTCCTTTCCGGAACAGAGCAGAACATACCTATCTTTGCCTTGATCGATGCATCCGGCATTACCGGGGTTCGGCAGACAATCATGTCCGGCTGGATACCGACACTCCTCAGAGCAATCACAGAATGCTGGGTTGGTTTGGTCTTGAGCTCATCTGAGCCAAATAGGGCAGGCACCAGAGTGGTATGCACAAACATGGTGTCATTATAGTGGTTCTCAAGTTTAATCTGCCTCAACGCCTCAAAGAAGGCCTCTGACTCAATATCGCCGTTGGTTCCACCGATCTCTGTAATCACGATATCAGCTCCGGTTGAAGATGCAGCTTCATAAACCTTATTCTTGATTTCATTTGTTACATGAGGAACAATCTGGACAGTACCGCCAAGATAGTCGCCCCTGCGTTCTTTCTCAATGACAGTCATCATCACCTTTCCAAGAGTGATGTTCGATGTGTAGTTGAGTTCCTCGTCAATAAAGCGTTCGTAGTGCCCCAGATCAAGGTCTGTCTCTGTTCCATCTGCAGTAACGAACACCTCGCCGTGCTGATATGGACTCATTGTACCCGGATCAACATTTATGTACGGGTCAAACTTCTGCATGAAGACCTTGTAACCATGCGCCTTGAGCAGCAGCGCAATACTAGATGCCGTAATTCCTTTTCCGAGACCGGAAACGACTCCTCCGGTCACAAATACATACTTTGCCATGTGCTTTTCCAAGATTACGGGACTCAAATTTAGCCATACCTTCGTATCATTATTCCCGATTTCATAAAAAACCGCCAAAAAGATTTACAGCGCTCAAAAAGTCCCCTCCGGCTATTTGAAAACTCTGCCGGAAGTGGTAACTTTGCAGTCCACACCCTAATAAAAAAGGTAAATAATGCAGAAAATCATCATTCTTGATTTTGGTTCACAGACCACCCAGCTCATAGGCCGAAGAATCCGTGAGCTGAATACTTTCTGTGAAATTCTGCCATACAACAAATTCCCCAAAGACGACAAGGACGTGATTGGTGTCATCCTTTCCGGTTCACCGTATTCAGTCCATGACCCAGAGGCCTTCAAGGTTGACCTGAGCCAGTTCGTGGGCCGTCTTCCGGTACTGGGAATCTGCTATGGCGCACAGTTCATAAGCTACGCAAACGGCGGAAAGGTTGAAAAGGCCGACAGCCGCGAGTACGGCAGGGCAAACCTCATGCAGTTCGATGCCACCAACCCTCTGTTCAAGGGATTTACCCCAAACAGCCAGGTATGGATGAGCCACGGAGATACAATCACGGCTATTCCAGAAGGGTACAGCTGCATTGCATCGACCGCAAACGTGAAGTATGCTGCCTACGCAAGTGACAGCCAGCCGGTATGGGCAGTACAGTTCCATCCGGAGGTGTTCCACTCAGTTCAGGGAACCCAGCTGCTCAAGAACTTTGCAGTTGACATCTGCGGAAGCCGTCAGGACTGGAGCGCTGATTCATTCGTTGACACAACCGTTGCAGAACTCAAGGCTCAGGTAGGCAATGACCGTGTGATACTTGGACTTTCAGGCGGTGTTGACTCATCAGTTGCAGCTGTGCTTCTGAACCGTGCAATCGGCAAGAACCTGACCTGTATATTTGTTGACCACGGCATGCTGCGCAACAACGAGTTCCATGACGTAATGCATGATTATGAGTGCCTGGGCCTGAACGTAATTGGTGTTGATGCGTCAGAGAAGTTCTTTGCAGACCTTGCTGGAGTATCGGACCCAGAACAGAAGAGAAAGATTATTGGTCGCGATTTCGTAGAGGTATTCAATGCTGAGGCAAAGAAAATTCAGGATGCTAAGTGGCTGGCACAGGGAACCATTTATCCAGATAGAATTGAATCACTCAATATTACAGGTAAGGTAATCAAGAGCCATCACAATGTGGGTGGTCTGCCTGAAGAGATGCACCTTCAGCTGTGCGAGCCTCTGAAGTGGCTCTTCAAGGATGAGGTACGCCGCGTAGGCCGAAGCCTGGGCATGCCAGAGCACCTTATTACCCGCCATCCGTTCCCGGGTCCAGGTCTTGCAGTCCGAATCCTGGGTGACATCACTCCAGAGAAGGTTCGCATTCTTCAGGATGCCGATGACATCTACATCCGTGGCCTGCGCGACTACAAGGTGAAGCTTTCCGGTGAGGAGGCACGCCGCGTACTGGCAGCCGGTGTTCCTGCTGACATGAAGGACGGCGAAATTGAGGTTTCACTCTACGACCAGATCTGGCAGGCCGGTACAGTCCTGCTCTCAACGGTCCGCAGCGTGGGTGTCATGGGCGATGAGCGTACATACGAACATCCGGTAGCCCTGCGTGCAGTGACTTCAACCGATGCCATGACAGCTGACTGGGCACACCTGCCATATGACTTCATGGCCAAGGTTTCAAACGAGATCATCAACAAGGTACGTGGCGTTACCCGAGTATGTTATGACATCGCGTCAAAACCACCAGCCACAATTGAGTGGGAGTAAAAAAAAGGAACTCTTTCTGACAGGGTTCCTTTTTTTGTGCAGTCTGGTCAACACTGTCTGTGTTTTCTGAATTCCTCTGCGTAGTCGTAAAGATCTGTAGGATACTCTCCGCTGAAGCATGCAGTACACAGATCCGTTCTCTCGCTGGCCTGATACAGAGCCTCTTTGGACAGATAATGCAGGGAATCAGCTCCTATGTACTCACAGATCTGTTCCGTAGTGTGCTATGCTCCTATAAGTTCATCGTATGTTCCCGTATCTACACCATAATAGCATTGGCAACAATACTTTGGACTTGCTATGCACAGATGGACCTCTGTCGCCCCGGCTTCACGGAGCATTCTGACAATCTGTCTTGAGGTGGTACCGCGCACTATGGAGTCATCAATAAGGATTATCCTCTTTCCGTTTACCACGCTGCGTACAGGAGAGAGCTTCATCTTGACACCCTTGTCACGCAGTTCCTGAGTCGGCTGGATGAATGTGCGTCCTACATACTTGCTCTTCAGGAGTCCCATCTCATACGGGATTCCGCTTGCCTCAGAGTAACCCATTGCCGCACTCAGGCTTGAATCAGGAACACCGACCACGATGTCTGCATCAATGGGATGCTCCTGATACAGAAGCTTTCCTGAGCGTCTTCTGAAGGAATGGACATTGCATCCTTCAATATCACTGTCCGGACGCGCAAAGTATATATACTCCATCACGCACATCTTGTGGCGCTTGAAAGCAGAATAGTGGTTGCTTCTTATTCCATGATGGTCAATTGAGACAACTTCACCCGGCTCTACGTCACGCAGGAATTCTGCTCCGATGGCATCGAAGGCACAGGTCTCGCTGGCTACCACATAGCCATCACCCAAAGTACCTATCGACAGAGGATGGAAACCATATTTGTCGCGGCAGGCATATATTCTGTTGGTGGTCATTATCACCATTGAGAATGCGCCCTCAAGCATGTTCAGGGCATCCATGATATTGTAGATTCTATGGTCCTCGCTCCTCTCCTTCTTGATCAGATGCGCAAACAGCTCGCTGTCTGAAGTCGTCTGGAAAAGACTTCCATGACGTTCCAGATGCCTGCGCAATTCTGCGGAATTGATGATGTTGCCATTATGGGCCAGGGCAAAATCGCCTGTATGATGCTTGAACGTAAATGGCTGGATATTCTCCAGTCCTCCGACATTGGTAGTCGGATAACGTACATGACCTATCGCCATATCTCCCTGAAGGGCCGCAAGAGTATCATTGTTGAAAATCTCATTCACAAGACCTGCTCCCTTGTGAAGGTGCATCTGGGCATCATCATCCACAGAGACGATGCCGCATCCTTGCTGGCCCCTATGCTGCAGACTGTGAAGTGCATAGTATGCATACTGGGCTGCCTTCTTCACTCCATAGATGCCAAAGACACCGCACTCCTCATGTATTTCGCTCAAGTCAAGACTATTCATAATGCAAGTTCTATACGAGACAAAAGTTCCTGATAGGTCTCAATGATATCTCCAAGATCACGTCTGTAACGGTCTCGGTCCATGGAGCGTCCGTCCCTGGAATCCCAGAGGCGTCCCACATCTGGACCTATCTCATCAGTCAGCATGATGTTTCCCTTTCCATCGTGTCCGAATTCCAGTTTCATGTCAACCAGGGTAATGTCTGCCCTCTCAAACAATTTCTGCAGAAGCGCGTTAACCCTGACAGACAGCTGGAGCATGGTCTCCATCTCAAGATCCGATGCCAGTCCCAGTGCCCTGACATGCCCACGGTTTATCATCGGGTCATCCAGGGCATCGCTCTTGAGTGTCATTTCCATGACCGGGCCATCAAAAACGGTTCCCTTGGGAATGCCCAGCCTGCTCACGATAGAGCCGGCTGCAACATTCCTGACAATGATTCTGATGGGATAGATCTCAAGCTTCCGGCACAGCAGTTCCGCATCAGACGGCTGACTTATAAAATGGGTTGGAACACCGTTCTTTCCAAGATATTCAGACAGCAGGGCAGATATCCTGCAGGACAATGCACCTCTTCCGGCTATCGTTGCCCGCTTGATATCATGATACGCAGTGGCAGTATCCTTGAAACAGAGAAGAATTCTCTCTTCGTCTTCAGTTGCAAGAACCCTCTTCTGGTGTCCTTCGTAAAGCAATTCTCTATCCTTCATGGTATTCTTCCGTATCAATTGTATTCAGCCCAGTTCTTGATTCCAAGGTTATCGCAGCCTATCTTGCAGATTGCATAGATATATGCGCTGGCAAGTCTTGCATTGGTAATCAGAGGGACATTGAAATCAACAGCAGAACGTCTGATCTTGTAACCATTGTCAAGCTCACTCTGGGAGTGGTTCTTAGGAATGTTGATTACAAGGTCAATCTTCTGGTCATGTATGTAGTCAAGCACATTCGGCTGCTTTCCGGAATCCGGCCAGTAAACCTCTTCTGCCTCAACTCCGTTTTCAGCCATGAACTTTGCAGTTCCGCCTGTTGCATATAGTTTGTAGCCATTCTGCTGCAGCATTCTGGATGCATCCAGCAGATCAACCTTTGAGTATGTAGGACCTGAAGAGATCAGGATACCCTTGTCCTTTGACGGAATCCTGTGGCCTACAGAAATCATGCTCTTGAGCAGTGCCTCATAGTAGTTCTCGCCGATGCAGGCAACTTCACCGGTAGAAGACATATCCACTCCCAGGATAGGGTCTGCCTTTAGAAGTCTTGCAAATGAGAACTGCGACGACTTGACACCTACGTAGTCAATATCCGCAAAGGTCTTTCCATAAGGCTCAACCTCCTTGCCCAGCATGATTTCAGTAGCCATGCCGATGAAGTTGAACTTGGTGATCTTTGATACGAACGGGAAACTTCTTGATGCTCTCAGGTTGCACTCTATTACCTTCAGGTTGTTGTCCTTTGCAAGGAACTGAATATTGAAAGGTCCTGAGATGTTCAGTTCCTGGGCAATCTGCCTTGAAATTCTCTTCAGCTGACGAATTGTCTCATAATAGAGTTTCTGTGCAGGGAATACCACCGTGGCATCGCCAGAGTGTACTCCTGCATACTCTATGTGTTCGCTTATGGCATAGCACTTGATTACACCATTCTGTGCAACAGCATCAATCTCAACCTCCTTGGTTCTCTGCAGGAACTCCGTTACTACGACAGGATGCTCCTGACTTACCTCAGCAGCATTGCCCAGAGCCTCCTCAAGTTCGTCACGGCTGGTTACTACACGCATTGCGGCACCGGAAAGGACGTATGACGGTCTGATCAGTACAGGAAGACCTACCTCATCTACAAAGTCATATATATCTTCCATTCGGGTCAGCTCCTTCCAGCGAGGCTGGTCAACGCCCAGGGCATCGCACATTTCAGAGAACTTCTGGCGGTCTTCTGCGCGGTCAATTGACTGGGCTGATGTACCTAGGATATTGACACCCTGACGGTCAAGAAGAAGCGCAAGGTTATTTGGAATCTGGCCACCGGTTGAAACGATGACACCCTTAGGCTGCTCCATGTCGCAGATATCCAGGACACGCTCAAGAGTAAGTTCGTCAAAGAACAGGCGGTCACATGTATCGTAGTCAGTACTTACGGTCTCCGGATTGTAGTTTATCATGATAGCCCTATAGCCCATCTCCTGGATCTTCTTGATTGCAGCCACGCCGCACCAGTCAAACTCTACGCTTGATCCGATCCTGTATGCACCGCTACCCAGTACTATGACAGACTTTCCGTCCTTCTCAAAACAAACGTCATTCTCTGTACCATTGTAAGTAATGTACAGATAGTTTGTCTGGGCAGGATACTCTCCGGCCAGTGTGTCAATCTGCTTTACGACAGGCAGTACACCGATGCTCTTTCTGTATGCCCTGACGCTGTCTGCCTTGTCATGTGAAGAGGCATCGGCTTCCGGCATCACAATCTTTCCAATCTGGTAGTCACTGAAGCCCATGCCCTTTGCCTTCTGCATCAGTTCCTTGCCGATGCCCTCAACAGAGCCGCACGCAGCAAGCTGCCCCTTCACCTTATGGATATTCTCCAGTCGGTACAGGAACCACTTGTCAATCTTGGTGATCTCATGCAGGCGGTCAACCGTGTATCCCATATCAAAGGCCAGTTCAATAGCCGGCAGACGCTTGTCTGTAGGATTGTGCAATTCATAATCCACATCAGGAACCTTGATCGTGTTTGCAACAAATCCGTGGAATCCCTGACCGATCATACGCATACCTTTCTGGATAGCCTCCTCGAACGTACGGCCTATGGCCATTACCTCACCCACCGACTTCATGGAAGAGCCGATCAGTTTTGACACACCTTCGAACTTGCCAAGATCCCAGCGTGGAATCTTGCAGACAACGTAGTCAAGTGCAGGCTCAAAGCACGCTGACGTTACCTTGGTAACGGCATTCGGAATCTCATCAAGACCATATCCAAGACCCAACTTAGCGGCAACGAATGCCAGCGGGTAACCGGTAGCCTTTGATGCCAGGGCAGAAGAACGGCTCAGACGTGCATTTACCTCAATCACACGGTAGTCATCCGAATTAGGATCAAGTGCATACTGGACGTTGCACTCACCCACGATGCCCACGTGACGGATAATCTTGATTGCAATATTTCTCAGCTTATGATACTCATGGTCAGTCAGGGTCTGTGACGGAGCAACCACGACACTCTCACCGGTATGGATACCCAGTGGATCAAAGTTCTCCATGTTGCAGACTGTGATACAGTTGTCATAACGGTCACGGACTACCTCATACTCAATCTCCTTCCATCCCTTGAGTGATTCCTCTACAAGAATCTGAGGAGAGTATGAGAATGCCGATGCAGCCAGTTTCCTGAGTTCATCATCATTCGAGCAGAAACCGGAACCAAGGCCACCGAGCGTGTATGCAGCTCTTACGATTACAGGATAGCCAATCTCCTTGACAACCTCAAGGGCCTCTTCAATGCTGTTGACAGCTTCACTTCTTGCAGTCTTGACCCCTATGGAGTTCATCATCCCGGCAAAGAGCTCACGGTCTTCCGTGTTGATGATTGCCTGTACTGGAGTACCCAGCACCTTGACTCCGTATTTTTCAAGGATTCCCTTCTCATACAGTTCAACACCACAGTTCAAGGCTGTCTGACCGCCGAATGCCAGCATGATGGCATCGGGATGCTCCTTCTGAATTACCTTCTCAACGAACTCAGGAGTGATAGGCAGATAATAGATAACATCTGCGATACCCTCAGAAGTCTGTACCGTTGCAATGTTCGGATTGATCAGAATGGTGAACTTTCCCTCCTCACGCATAGCCTTCAGGGCCTGTGAGCCTGAGTAGTCAAACTCTCCAGACTGTCCGATCTTAAGGGCACCGGATCCGAGCAGCAATATTCTTTCTATCTTTTCCATAGCTGATTATCCTCTTTTTCTGTATTCAACCATATTGTTGAAGAACTCGGCGAACAAAGCCTCTGTATCAACAGGACCACTGCATGCTTCCGGGTGGAACTGTGTTGAGAAGAAAGGCTTGCTCTTATGACGGATACCCTCATTGGTACCATCATTCAGATTGACGAACATGGTCTCCCAGTCAGAAGGCATCGTGCTGTCATCAATTGCAAAACCATGGTTCTGTGACGTCACAAAACATCTGTGTGTTCCCGGAATCTTCACGGTCTGGTTGTGTCCACGGTGACCATATTTCAGCTTGTAGGTCTTTGCACCGGCTGCAAGGGCCAGAAGCTGGTTGCCCAGACAGATGCCCATGATAGGCTTGTCCTGCTCCAGAGCCTTTCTGATATGCTCGATTGTAGGAATGCACATGGCAGGATCACCCGGTCCGTTTGATATGAACAGACCGTCATACTCCTCTTCCGTGAAGTCATAGTCCCACGGAACGCGCTTGATTGAAACATCATGCTTCAGAAGGTCCCTTAAGATATTGTTCTTCATGCCACAGTCAACCATAAGCACCTTATAGCTTCCTTCCCCATAGTATTCAACCTCCTTGATAGAGACCTCAGCCACAAGATTGTCCTTGTTCGGATCATAGAAAGGAACGTCATTGTCATCAAAGACAATCTTACCAAGCATGGAACCACATTCACGCAGCTTCTTTGTAAGTGCGCGTGTATCGATGCCGTAGATACCTGGTACCTGCCACTCCTTCAGCCAATCGCCAAGACTCTGGCTCTGGCTCCAGTGACTGTACTGCTCTGAATAATCAGAAATAACAAGGGCAGAACACTGAATTCTGCCCGACTCAAAATTAGAATGAATACCCGCAATTGCCTCCTCTTCACTGGCAATACCATAATTGCCAATCATTGGATAGGTTGGAACCAGAATCTGACCCTTATATGAAGGGTCACTCAGACTCTCGGGATAACCGACCATTGCGGTATAGAAAACAAGCTCGCCGGAAACAGATTTCTCATAGCCGAATGAATAGCCCTGATATTCTGTTCCATCAGCCAGTTTTAATACTGCTTTCTTCATTTCCTTATATACGTATTAGAGACTTTTTATACAACTCTTTATTCTCTCCATTGCCTCAATCGTCCTATCTCTGTCGGCAAAGGATGTCACCCTGAAGTATCCCTGTCCCGCCTGACCGAAACCGCATCCTGGTGTCACCACCACATTTGCACGGTCCAGGAGGAGATCAAAGAAATCCCACGAATCCATTTCTCCCGGTGTCTTTACCCAGATATATGGGGCATTCTCGCCACCCATAGGATTGAATCCAAGGCCTTCAAAGGTTTCTCTTATTATCCTGGCTGTACCAAGATAGAAATCAATATTCTCTGTAATCTGCCTGCGGCCCTCTGGAGTATATATCGCAGCAGCACCCTTCTGGGCCATGTACGATGCTCCATTGAACTTACAACTCTGCCTGCGCTCCCAGAGAGCATTCACAGAAACCTTCTCACCGCTCTGGCTCTTCAGTTTCAGATCCTTTGGAACTACTGTATAACCGCATCGTGCTCCGGTAAAGCCGGCAGTCTTTGAGAAACTGCGGAACTCAATGGCACACTCCCTTGCCCCAGGAATCTCATATATTGAATGAGGTATTGACTCATCACGGATGAAAGCCTCGTAAGCAGAATCATACATGATGACTGACTCGTTCTCAAGAGCGTAGTCAACCCACTTCTGAAGCTTCTCTCTGGTAATTACCGCACCGGTAGGATTGTTCGGATAGCACAGATAGATAATGTCAAGCCTATTCTGCGGAATCTCACCGGTAAAGCCGTTCTCCTCAGAACATGGAATGAACTGGATCTTTCTGCCACCCATTGTGTTTGTGTCAACGTAAACCGGATACACCGGATCAGTAATACCTACAAGGTTTGCAGATGAGAGAATATCTCCTATATTTCCTGTATCACTCTTTGCACCATCGTTGATGAACACCTCATCGGCAGTCACATTGATGCCGCGTGACACATAGTCGCCCTCAACAATGGCATCTCTGAGGAATGACATACCGTGTTCAGGACCATATCCCTGGAATGTCTCCTTGTGGGCAAGATCCTCAACAGCAGAATGCATAGCGCTGATCACAGCGGGAGCAAGCGGAAGAGTAACGTCACCGATTCCCATTCTGATTACGTCTGCTTCAGGATGCAGTTCCTTGTAGGCAGACGCCCTCTTTGCCACCTCAACGAACAGATATCTCTGCTGAAGTTTCAGGAAGTTCTCATTTACAAATGCCATATGTCTTTCTTCTTTTATTCTGGTATTTCAATTGTCCCTTCAAATACTGTCGTTGCAGTACCTGTCATCAGGACTGTCCTGGTCTCAGGATCCCATGATACGGTCAGAGCGCCGCCGTCCATACGGATCTCACAACCCTTGCTGTCTGTAAGTCCTGCCATTGCAAGCGCCACGGCAGTTGCACAGGCACCAGTTCCGCATGCCTGGGTAATTCCGCTGCCACGCTCCCACACTCTCATCCTTACATGGGTGCGGTCAATGACCTGGGCAAACTCTACATTCACCTTGTTTGGGAACATGCTGTTCACCTCAAGAAGACTGCCGTCCTCTGCAACCGGAGCTTTCTCTGCATCGTCCACAAGAAGGACCAGATGCGGATTTCCCATATTTATGGCAGTTCCGGTATAACTGTTGCCGTTCACGGTAACAGTCTCACGGATCAGCTCTGTCTTCTCACCGTTCTCACGACAAACCAGTTCCGGGAGTCCCTGTCCCATATCAACGGTAACAGATTCCACCTCATCCTGGTCTGTCAGATGCAGTTTCAGTATCTTGATTCCCGCAAGAGTCTCAAGTCTTATCTCTGTCTTGTCAGTGAGCTTCTTGTCGTGCAGGAATCTTGCAACACATCTTGCACCGTTTCCGCACATCATGCCCTCAGAACCGTCGTTGTTGAACATTCTCATGCGGAAGTCTGCAATCTCAGAACTGCATATCATGATCAGTCCATCAGAGCCGATGCCCTTATGACGGTCACTCCATATCACAGAGAGGCCCTCAGGATTATCCAGAGGGTTCTCTATTGCGTTGACATAGACATAGTCATTACCAAGTCCATGCATCTTGGTAAATGGTATCTGTCTTGCCATATCTTATTTCTTCTTGAAATAGTTATCAATCTCTTCTGCAACCTGACGACCGCTTGCAATAGCCCTTACCACAAGACTTGCACCAGACTTTGCATCACCGGCCAGGAACACGTTCTCTGCATACTGTGGATGCTCCGGCTTCAGGAAGCCCATTGCCAAAAGAACCATCTCACACTCAATAACCTCTTTCTGACCTGTCAGCTTCATCTGTGGACGGCCACCATCTGGTGACGGTACCCATTCTACAGCCTCTACCTCTACGCCCTTGAGGTTACCCTTGCCATCGTCAATGAACTTGTTTGATGTAAGGCACCAACGACGCTCGCATCCCTCCTCATGACTTGTGGTAGTCTTCAGGATTACCGGCCATGCTGGCCATGGTGTTGCAGGATTATAGCCTACCGGTGGTTTAGGCATAATCTCAATCTGGGTCACGCTCTTGCATCCCTGTCTGTGACAAGTACCGATACAGTCACTACCGGTATCACCACCACCTATGACAAGTACGTTCTTACCCTTTGCAGAAACTGTCTCTTCCTTTGAGAACTCAACGCCAGCCAGACGTCTGTTCTGCTGAGTCAGCAGTTCCAGTGCAAAATAAACACCCTTGAGTTCACGTCCTGGAATCTTCAGGTCACGTGCAGTTGGAGTACCGTTTGATATCACGTATGCATCGTATCCCTTTGGAAGATCATTCAGGTCAACCATTGTGTTGAACTGGAAATGGATTCCCTCCTGCTCCATGACTGCCATGCGGCGGTCAATGACATACTTGTCAAGCTTGAAGTTTGGAATACCATATCTGACCAGTCCACCGGCCGACTCCATCTTGTCAATCAGTGTTACCTCATAGCCGCGCTTGTTCAGCTGAACTGCAGCAGAGAGTCCGGCAGGACCGGCACCGATTACTGCTACAGTCTTTCCGTTGCGTGCATAGCTCTTTGGCTTTACATAACCCTCGCGGAAGGCACGCT
Organism: Bacteroidaceae bacterium; assembly: GCA_024398535.1. Classification (GTDB taxonomy): domain Bacteria; phylum Bacteroidota; class Bacteroidia; order Bacteroidales; family Bacteroidaceae; genus Colenecus. The sequence continues at coordinate 9,314 of JAKSIY010000002.1, read as the reverse complement.
CTATGATTGAGCACTCATTCTCACGGATTGTAACCGGAGAATCAATGCAGTGGTTCAGGATACAACTCTTCTCACAGAGTGCCGGACAGATACGTCCGGTAAACTCTGGAAAGTCATTGGTTGCAGAGAGCAGCTTGTATGCCAGCTCCCACTTTCCTTTATATACGGCATCCTGCCACTCTGGCTGCTTGTTGCCCAGAGGACATGACCAATGGCAGAAAGGAACGCCGCATTCCATACAGCGCGATGCCTGAAGCATGCGTTCGCTCTCATTCAGAGTCTGTTCAACTTCACCGAAATCAGCTATTCTCTCATGGATTGGTCTATCACCTGCTTCCTGTCTAGGAACGGTCAGAAAAGCCTTTGGATTTCCCATATCTGATTTTCTCTTTTCTTATCAATAATCGCGCTGAACGCTGTCAATCTTCTCCTGCAGTTTGCGCATCTGCTCCTCCTGGAGAACTCTCTTGTACTCGATTGGAGTAACCTGTATGAACTCATCAATATACTTTGACCAGTTGTCAAGCATCTCCTTTGCCAGTTTTGAACCGGTATGCTGATAATGCTTGGTGATCAGTTCACGCAACTCGTCACGACGGGCCTTCTCATCAATCAGATTCAGCTCAATCATATCCATGTTGCAATAGTAGTCAAAGTCATGGTTCTTGTCCCATACATAGGCAAGACCGCCTGACATACCGGCTGCGAAGTTCTTTCCTGTAGTACCAAGTACAACTACGCGGCCACCTGTCATATATTCGCAGCAGTGATCACCTGCGCCCTCCACAACTGCGGTGGCACCTGAATTACGTACTGCAAAACGCTCACCTACACGACCATTGATGTAAACCTCACCGCTTGTGGCTCCATACATGATGGTATTGCCGGCAATGATGTTTTCAGATGCCTCAAAGTGTGAACGTGCCGGTGGCAACAGTGAAATCACACCGCCTGAGAGACCCTTGCCCATATAGTCATTTGCCTCACCTTCAAGTACGAATGAGATACCCTTCATCAGGAAAGCACCGAAGCTCTGACCGGCAGAACCCTTGAACTTGATGTTGATGGTATCATCAGGAAGTCCCTCTGCACCATACTTTTTGGCTACTGCACCAGAGAGCATCGCACCTACGGCACGGTTTGTATTGATGATGTTGTATGTCAGTGAAACCGGCTGCTTCTTGTTGATTGAATAACGGGTTGCCTCTATCATGTCGCGGTCCAGTACATCGTAGATACGATGCATCTGCTCGCTGGTCCTGATCAGGTCATTGCCATTGTCAATCTTTGTCAGAAGCCTGCTGAAGTCAAGATTTGCAGTTTTCTCATTGAACTTGTCCTTATCAATCTCTATCAGGTCTGTACGTCCGATTATCTCCTCAAGGCTTGTAAAGCCCATCTCTGCAAGATACTCACGTACCTCCTGTGCAAGGAATGTATAGAAGTTCACCAGATACTCGCTTCTTCCAAGGAACTTGGCACGAAGCTTAGGATCCTGTGTAGCTACACCTACCGGACATGCATTTGTATGGCACTTGCGCATCAGCAGACATCCCAGGACAATCAGCTGTGCGGTACCGAAACCGAATTCGCCTGCACCCAGGAGAGCCATTGCAATCACGTCACGACCAGTCTTGAGCTGACCATCAACCTGAACCTCAATCTGGCTTCTCAGGCCATTCAGGACAAGTGTCTGCTGTGTCTCAGCAAGACCGATTTCCGGAGAGATACCTGCATATCTGATTGAAGAAGCAGGAGAAGCACCTGTACCACCCTCAGAACCAGAGATGATTACCAGGTCAGCCTTAGCCTTGGCAACACCGGCTGCAATTGTACCGACACCGCTCTCTGCTACCAGCTTGACGCTGATCTTTGCCTCTGGATTTACGTTCTTCAGGTCAAAGATAAGCTGGGCAAGATCCTCAATTGAGTAGATATCGTGATGAGGTGGAGGTGAAATCAGTGAGATGCCAGGAATTGAATTTCTGGTCTTGGCAATAATCTCGTTCACCTTGAAGCCAGGAAGCTGACCACCCTCACCAGGCTTTGCACCCTGAGCTACCTTGATCTGAATCTCTGTGGCATTTACAAGATACTCGGTTGTTACGCCGAAACGGCCCGATGCAACCTGCTTGATCTTGCTGCTGAGGGATACGCCGTCAACGCTGTTGTAGAAACGGCTGTTGTCCTCACCGCCCTCACCGGTATTGCTGCGTGCTCCCAGCTTGTTCATTGCCAGTGCAATTGCCTCATGTGCCTCCTTGCTGATGGCACCGAATGACATTGCAGCACCCACGAATCTCTTTATGATATTCTCAACCGGCTCAACCTGGTCAATTGAGATTGGATTCTTCTTGAATTTGAAGTAGTCACGCAGGAAGAGCTGGTCAGACTTGTTGTCAACGATTGAGGTAAACTCCTTGAACTTCTTGTAGCTGCCCAGACGGGTTGCCAGCTGAAGGGTTGAGATTGCCTCAGGTGTCCATGCGTGCTTGATACCATCCTTACGGAATGAATACTGACCTGCAAATGGAAGTACATCATCCGGATCAGCCTCAAATCCCTGTGCATGCATGCGTACTGCATCGTTTGCAATATTGGCAAGGGTAATACCACCGATTGTTGACGAAGCGGTACCGAAGTATTTTGAGAGAAGATCCTGACTGAGACCGATAGCCTCAAAAATCTTAGCGCCACGGTAAGAGCGGATAGTGCTGATACCCATCTTGCTGAGGATCTTCAGAAGACCCTTGTCAATAGCCTTGATATAGTTATGCTGGGCAGTCTCAAAGTCAAGCTGTACCTCGCCCTTCTTTACAAGGTCGTCAATGATTGCGAACGCCATGTATGGATTGATTGCGCTGGCACCATAGCCAAGAAGCAGGGCTGCATGCATAACCTCACGGATTTCACCGCTCTCTACAATCAGCGCAGTCTGAACACGCTTCTGGACTGATACCAGATAGTGGTGGATTGCACTTACGGCCAGGAGTGACGGGATTGCAGCATGTGTCTCATCAATACCACGGTCTGTAAGGATGATGTAGTTGATGCCATCATCAACAGACTTCTCTGCCTTGCGGCAAAGCTCGTCAAGAGCCTCCTTCAATCCAGCCTCGCCCTTCTCCTTCTCAAAGAGAATCGGCAGCTTCTCTGTATTGAAGCCCTTATAGCGGATATTGCAGAGGATATCAAGTTCCGCATTGGTAAGAACCGGCTGCGGCAGACGTACCATCTTGCAGTGAGACTCACTTGGAGTCAGGATATTCATACCTACCGCACCGATGTACTCTGTGAGTGACATTACCAGTTCCTCACGGATTGGGTCGATAGGTGGATTTGTTACCTGTGCAAACTGCTGTCTGAAATAGTTGAACAGCAGCTGTGGGCGGTCAGAAAGGACTGCCAGCTGGGTATCGTTACCCATTGATGACAGAGGCTCCTGTGCATTTGAACACATAGGAACAATCACACGGTCAATATCCTCACGGGTATAGTCGAATCCACGGAGTTTGTTCTGGAATCCATCGACATTGCTGCCAGGATGACGTCCTGAACGCAGCTTAGCCAGCTCAATTCTGTTCTGTGAAAGCCACTTGCTGTAGTTGTTGCTGTCTGCAAGAGACTGCTTTACTTCATCATTGGAATAAATCTTGCCCTCTTCTGTATCCACGAGCAGGATCTTACCAGGCTGAAGACGTCCCTTCTCACGGACATTCTGGGAATCAATCTTAAGACAGCCGGTCTCAGATGCCATGATCAGCATTCCGTCCTCAGTTACAAGATAGCGTGATGGACGCAGACCGTTTCTGTCAAGCATACCTCCTGCATAACGGCCGTCAGTGAACATCAGCGCAGCAGGACCATCCCATGGCTCCATGAGGATTGAGTGATACTCGTAGAAGGCCTTCAGTTCGTCGCTGATAGGATTCTTCTCATTGAATGACTCAGGAACCATCATTGACATTGCATGAGGCAGGCTCATACCAGAGCGGACAAAGAACTCAAGTACATTGTCGAACGATGCACTGTCGCTCATATCCGGCTGGACAATAGGATGAATCTCCTTTACGTCACCAAGTTCAGGAGAAGAGAGCACACTTTCACGTGCCTCCATCCAGCCCCTGTTTCCTCGGATAGTATTGATCTCACCGTTATGGGCAAGCATTCTGAACGGCTGTGCCAGTGCCCATGTCGGGAAAGTATTTGTACTGAATCTTGAGTGAACCAGAGCAAGACCGCTGGTAAAGAATGGACTGCTCAGATCCAGGTAGTACTCACGCAGCTGTGTAGAGGTGAGCATACCTTTATAGATGATTATGCGGTTGGACAAGGATACGATATAGAAATCCTTGTCTGAAATTCTGTTCTCAATATGCTTTCTAAGAAGGTACAGCTCCTTCTCGAACGATGCAACATCCTGTGTACCCATCACAAAAATCTGAAGGGTATAAGGTTCTGTAGCCTTGGCTGCTTCACCCAGGATATCACTGTTTACCGGAACTTCACGGGTATGAGGCATCTGGAATCCGGCCTTTTCCACCTCTTCCTTTATAATATCAAGATACTGAGTCCTCTTGGCTTCATCCTTCGGGAAGAAAACAAGACCTGTTCCGTACTTAAGTCGTTCCGGAACAGGTATTCCCTGGAGAAGAATGAACTCATGAGGGATCTGCATCAGGATACCGGCACCATCACCGGTCTTGTTGTCAGCAGCTTCAGCTCCACGGTGCTTCATGTTTTCAAGCACCGTAAGAGCGTTATCTACTAACTGATGTGATTTATCACCTTTTAGGCTTACGAGCATGCCTACACCACAGGCATCATGCTCGTAAGACTGGTCATATAAACCTGAATCAATCTTCATGGTTTTATTCTTTGTGTTTTATATTATCAGTTGATGAAAAGAAGTTCACGATACTTTGGAAGTGGCCACATATCGTTATCAACTACCTCTTCAAGTTTATCAATAGGCTTGCGGATTGCAAAGAGAGAGTCTGCAATTTCATGATAAGCAACAGCCTTCTCATACTCATTCTCAATCTTGTTGGCAACCTTTCTGGCCTCAATCATGGCATCAACCTTGGTGCGGATATCTGAAATCAGATCAGAAATCCTTGAAATGATACCAAGCTCAACCTCACACTTAGCCTTGTACTCATCAGGATAGATCTCCTTCATGAGCTTGACATTCTCAAGCAGCTTTGTCTGGTATGCAAGAGCTGCAGGAATGATATGGTTGATAGCCATACGTCCTGTGATACGGGCCTCAATCTGAACCTTCTTGCTGTAGATCTCCCACTTGACCTCGTTGCGAGCCTCAAGCTCCTTCTCAGAATAGATGCCCAGCTTTGTGAACATGGCAACAGACTCTGGAGTAGTGAATGACTTGAACATCTCAGGAACGGAGATCTCAACGTCAAGACCACGCTTCTTTGCCTCAATAGGCCACTCTGAAGAATAACCGTTTCCGTCAAAGCATACAACGTCAATGATTGAAGCGATGATTGGCTTCAGTGTATCCATGATAGCCACATTGAGCTTCTTGCCAGCGGCAAGCTCCTTGTCAACAGCAGCCTTGAACTCAATGAGCTGTTCTGCAACAGCAGCATTCAGGGTTGTCATTGCACCGGCACAGTTTGCACTTGAACCTACAGCACGGAACTCAAAGCGGTTACCGGTGAAGGCAAATGGAGAAGTACGGTTTCTATCAGTGTTATCAACAAAGATCTCAGGAATCTCAACAAGACCTACAGATGTGCCCTTCTTTCCTGCAATCTCAATCGGTGTGTCCGATGGAACCTCAAGCAGCTTGTGAAGAACGTCAGTCATTGTCTTGCCAAGGAATGCAGACACAATTGCTGGTGGAGCCTCATTGGCACCCAGACGATGAGCATTGGTAGCTGAAGCAATCGATGCCTTCAGTACAGCATTGTGCTTCTGAACTGCAGCCAGGATGTTTACAAAGAATGTAACGAACTGCAGATTACCCTTTGCATCCTTACCCGGAGCAAGAAGCAGGGTACCGGTATCAGTTCCCAGTGACCAGTTGTTGTGCTTACCTGAACCGTTGATGCCATCGAATGGCTTCTCATGCAGGAGAACTACGAATCCATGCTTTCTGGCAACGGAGTTCATCACATTCATGATCAGCTGGTTCTGATCGTTTGCAAGGTTGGTCTCACCGAAGATAGGAGCAAGCTCAAACTGGTTAGGAGCAACCTCATTGTGACGAGTCTTGATTGGAATACCAAGCTTATAACCTGCAATCTCTATATCACGCATGAACGCCATTACTCTTGAAGGGATAGCTCCGAAATAATGGTCATCAAGCTGCTGGTTCTTTGAAGAAGCATGGCCCATCAGGGTACGGCCTGTCTGCATCAAGTCAGGACGGGCAGCATAAAGATCCTCATCAACAAGGAAATACTCCTGCTCCCAGCCAAGATATGAATACACCTTCTTTACCTTGGAATCAAAGAGGCGGCATATAGGAAGAGCCGCATCGTTCACAGCCTTCAGCGCCTTCTTCAGAGGTGTCTTGTAGTCAAGAGCCTCACCGGTATATGAAATGAAGACAGTCGGGATACAGAGTGTATCATCCTGGATGAATACTGGAGATGTCGGATCCCATGCTGTATATCCACGAGCCTCGAATGTAGCACGTATACCACCGCTTGGGAATGAAGATGCATCCGGTTCCTGCTGAGCAAGAGCCTTGCCATCGAACTCCTCTATCATACCGCCCTTTCCGTCATATTCCATGAATGAATCGTGCTTCTCTGCAGTTCCCTCTGTCAGAGGCTGGAACCAGTGTGTAACATGTGTAACACCATGCTCCATAGCCCAGACTTTCATTCCGGCAGCTACGCCGTTTGCAGTCTCACGGTCCAGATGTTCACCATTATCTATACAATTGACAAGAGCCTTGAATGTTTTTGCGTCAAGATACTTGTGCATCTTGTCGCGATTGAAGACCAACTCACCAAAATAACCCGAAGGACTGGTTGAAGGAGTCTCTACAGTGACAGCTCTCTTTCTGAAAGCTTCCTGAACTACGTCAAATCTAAGTTTACTCATCTCTTTATCGTTTAATGGTACAAAGTTCTTAAAAAATGGGAAAAGGCCGGTCATCATGGCCAGCCTTCTTTTCCCTATCAAATTTACAAACAATAACTATTCTCCGGCTGGGGAAGAAGTTTTATCTTTCAAAAACATTGCAAATTTAAGCAATTACTTTCAATTTGAAAATGATTTGAAAGCAAATTACTACAAAATGTCACGCTTTAACATTTGTTTACAGAAAAGTGTCACATTATGCAGCGATTATTCAATACGCCTGCTCATGAACACCTTTGACAGCGCGGCCGCTTGGGTCATTCAAAGTCTTGAAACTTGCATCCCAAGCCAGAGCCTCAGCAGAAGAACATGCAACGCTCGGTACGCTAGGCACGCTCTTTGCAGCCGATGCACTTGGGAAATACTCTTCAAAAATTGAACGATAGTAATACTCCTCTTTATTCATTGGAGTATTGATTGGGAAGCGCTCTGCCGCATGAGCCATCTGCTCATCGGAAACAGCAGCTGCCGTAACGGCCTTCAAAGTATCAATCCAGCTGTATCCTACACCATCGCTGAACTGCTCCTTCTGCCTCCAGGCAACACTTTCAGGAAGAAGATCCGCAAAAGCCTCACGTACGATGCGCTTCTCAATGCTCTTGCCCGGACACATCTTGCACTCCGGATCAAGCCTCATTGCCACATCAAGGAACTCCTTGTCAAGGAATGGAACACGACCCTCGATTCCCCAAGCTGACAAGGACTTGTTTGCCCTGAGGCAGTCATAAAGATACAGCTTGCCAATCTTTCTGACAGTCTCCTCATGGAACGCCTTTGCATCCGGAGCCTTATGAAAGTAGAGATAGCCACCGAACACTTCGTCAGCACCTTCGCCACTGAGCACCATCTTGATACCCATACTGCGTATGACGCGGGCAAGAAGATACATAGGAGTGCTTGCACGAACAGTGGTGACATCATAGGTCTCAATATAATAGATTACGTCTCTAACCGCATCAAGGCCCTCCTGGACCGTATAGTGTATTTCATGGTGTACCGTACCTATATGTTCGGCGACTTCTCTGGCTTTCGCAAGGTCAGGAGCACCCTCAAGACCGACAGCAAACGAATGAAGCTGTGGCCACCAGGCTTCCGACTTTCCTTCCGTTTCTATTCTTCTAGCAGAATTCTTCTTTGCTATTGCTGAGATGACAGAGCTGTCAAGACCACCCGAAAGTAGCACGCCATAAGGCACGTCACTCATAAGTTGCCTCTTTACAGAGGCCTCAAGAGCAACACGGACGTCCTCCGAGCTGGTTGGACCGCCCTTGACGGCATCGTACTCAAACCAGTCACGTGTCCACCAGCGCTTCATCTCGCCTTCAGCACTGTAATAATAATGACCAGGCAGGAATGGTTCATACTCCTCACAGAAGCCCTCGAGCGCCTTGAGCTCGCTTGCCACATAGACTGTTCCGTCAGAATCCTTTCCTATATAAAGAGGAATCACACCGATTGGATCCCTTGCAATAAGAAACTCATCTTTCTCTTCGTCATAGAGGGCAAAAGCAAAGATTCCGTTGATATCCTCAAGGAAATTGATGCCCTTCTCCTTATAAAGAGCCAGAATCACTTCACAGTCAGAACCAGTCTGAAACTCATAGCTGCCTGCCATGCGGTTTCGTATGCTCTGATGGTTATATATCTCACCATTCACAGCCAGCACCTGCCTGCGGTCCGGTGTATAGAGAGGCTGACCTCCTGAAAGAGGATCCACAATTGCCAGTCTCTCATGTGCCAGGACGCATCTATCACTGCTGTAAACTCCACTCCAGTCCGGACCGCGATGCCTGATCTTTGCTGACATTTTCAAAGCCTTCTCACGCATCACCGATGCCTGTCCCTTAATGTTGAATATTCCTACGAATCCGCACATGTTATTATTACTATAAATGTTTTAAATCAATTTTCTATCAGTTGTTGTAAGCAGTCTCACCATGCTCGTAGATATCAAGGCCTTCCTCCTCTATCCTGCGATCGCAGCGCAGACCGTGAGTATGCTTGATTACCAGGAACATTGCCATACCGCAGACAAATGCGAATGCAGCAACCACAAAGGCACCAAGGGCCTCAATTCCTATCATGCTCCATCTTGAACCGCCTGCCAGTTCAACGCCGTCTATTGCAGGGTTGCAGAATACACCGCAGAGAACTGTTCCCAGGAAACCGCCTACACCGTGTACTGAAACAGCACC
>JAKSIY010000019.1 GCA_024398535.1 Bacteroidaceae bacterium | reverse complement strand
GGACCTCCAGATTATGAGTCTGTTGCTCTAACCAACTGAGCTAAAAGCCCTTGAAAACTACCAGAGACTAAATCTCTTTATTTTTCGTTTGCGAAGGTACATCAGTTTTTGCAAACCAGCAAATGCTGGTCATAGTTTTTTCATACTGAAATACACTACTACCGGATTATCGTTCTTCTGACTATCCACAGCCTTCACAATCTTCCCGGCAAGATTCCCCATTGGGGTATCCGGATCTATCAACAGATCAGAAGGACCATTTACAATCATGGCATAACCATCTTCAGTAACGGCAAATGGCTTCAGACGGATATTCAGGCCGGCAATACTCATATCCTTTACTATGCTGATCTTTCCGTTACCGGTTACCCTGCAGAAGCGCAAACGACCCATTTCATCGTTATTTTTTGTGTACCAGAAAGTAACAGCCCCCTTCTCCTCAGCCCTTGCCTGAAAGCTTCCGAATAGTTTACCCTCATAATGCTTAGCATCCGAGACTTGAACTGCTGCCAGGAAATTTCCCTTCGATGCCTCTTCATATAGCTCCAAAGGTATTCCCTCTTTTCCAAAACTGTAGTCAAGCAATGTCCTGGGACCGTCCTGTGTAATGGCAACTATCTCTGAAGGAACCCAGTCAAAACCCATCAGAATGGCATCGCCAGACCTATAGAAGCCACGATCCTGGAAGCGGAAAGAGTCAAAGGTCATCAGGGTATCCACTTCAAGGCTGACGGGATCCACGCATGTAAAGTAGCTGATCCTCAAATCCGGGCTTCTGTCAATGACACCAAGTTTTCCAGAAGGCAGGACACAGACGGCAGACAACTGTCCGGAACCGGGAATGGTACCAATGTATTCCATAGAAGGTATGCTGTAACGCAGAACTCCCCTGACATTATCCGACACAACATACAGAATCTTCTGCTGCGGATCATAGGAATATGAATTGATGTTCAAATATTCACCCGGTCCACGGCCGACAGAATGAAGACAGTTTACATATTCATGATTCCTGAAATAGTAGAGCCTGTCTGAAACAAGGTTTTCAACAAACTGTTCATCTCCATAGCAGGACATGCCAATAATTTCATCCAAAGGTTCGTCGCCTTTCAAAGGTACTATCATAAAATCACTGACAATGTCATCTGCAGAAAGACAAACAGCAGACTTCTCATCAATTACAAGTCCAGAAGGAGTGTCCACTTTTCCGACACATGAACACAGGATCATTGTCATCAGACAAATACGAGATAGTTTCATATAATTCAATATTTTGACCATCTGTGGGGCAGGCTCACACCAAATACGCCTCCCCACAGAAGGTACTATTCTACGTTATCAAACAGCCGGTACAGATGTTGACTGAAGCATCATAAGCAATACCTGAAACATATTCCCAGCCAATACTGAACATATTTCTGTGAATTTGCAATTCAGGTATTCATACAGAGTGATCCTGTTGTTTGCATCCTTAGTTGAGGAAAGCACACAAACTCCATCACCTGTAACACAGGCATTCAGCAGCTGTCCGTCTCTTTCTCTGTTCAACATACCCGCATACATGACACGGCCATCACCCATGTCATATACATTCTCACTGACTCTTTCAACGGCAGACAATGCCTCGACATTGGCATCGTAAAGAGCCTTCATTTCTGGTTTCACACTCTGGCCGGCATATAATGCCAGTCCCAACAACACTGATGCAGAGCACAGTGCCGTAACAAAGATCTTCTTCATCTTTATAAAATTACACATCCAGCATCGGGAACGCCTACCGGAAAAACAAATTCTCAAAACAGGGTCGTCCCGTACCCTGCCATCTGCAGATGCTGCAAATATAGAAGTCTTCCGTTATGGACAAAAAAAAGTATGTTGAAATTTGACTAACTTTGCAGGGATTTCAACAAAAACATGGATTTCAAGGACAAAAACACTGGTTTTGCGGCAACAGTAGGGTTCTTTGACGGAGTGCACACCGGTCACAGATTCCTGCTTGAACAGCTCTCGTTGATGGCAGAAAAGCACAACCTGAGGAGCATGGCAGTGACATTTCCTGAACATCCGCGTCTGGTTCTTCAGCAGGACTACAAACCGCTTCTGCTGTCAACACCAGAAGACAAGATCCGGATGCTCTCACAGAAACCCATAGATATCTGCACCCCACTCCACTTTACACGCCAGCTCTCAGAGATGACCGCCCGGCAGTTCATGAAAGAAATCCTGCATGATCAACTTGGCATAGAAGTGCTCCTTATGGGACATGATCACCATTTTGGGCATGACGGCGTACGTGACATCAGGGAATACCAGCGGATTGGCAATGAAGTTGGGATACAGGTATTCAAGGCCGATGCCCTCATCTACAAGAATGAGCCGGTCAGCAGTTCCCGCATCCGCCGCATGCTGTCTGTCGGCAACGTGCGTGAAGCATCGGCCATGCTGGGATACAACTACAGCATGACAGGAACCGTGGTCCATGGCTTCCAGAACGGCCGCCGCATAGGCTTTCCAACGGCAAATCTGGGACCGTACAACCCGTTCCTTCAGATTCCTGAGAATGGAGTCTATGCGTCTATTGCCAGAATTGGAGCAGAGTCATTCATGAGTATGGTGAACATTGGTTTCCGTCCGACATTCTCTGGAACCACACAGCGTACCATTGAAGCAAACCTGTTTGATTTTGACCGCGACATTTACGGCCAGGAACTTACACTTGAATTTGTGGATTATATCAGGCCGGAGCAGCGGTTCGGCTCACCAGCACTTCTGGCAGAGCAACTCATGAAGGACAGAAACCAGATAAGAAAGATTCTAACGAAATAAACTCAAGACATGAAAAGAACTATCATCGCAGTACTTTTGTTCATACTGACACAACTCCTTGGGACATTTGCAGCCGCAGTGATTCTGATAATCTGCAAGATCGGCACCCTTGGATCCGATTTTAGCCTTCAGGAATTCCAGCAGATGTACATGGTGCAGATCACGACCATCGGCCTTGTCATGAGCCATTTCCTTATGTTCTTCATACTCTGGGCCCTGAAATATTTCAAACCGTCAGATTTCATCAAGAAGGTACCAGGAAAGACTCTTCTGGCATGCATAGTCATGATTTTCTTCGGGCTGTTCTCACTTGACATACTTAACTCAGCTCTTGATTTGCCGAACATACTTGAAGATGCCTTTTCAGAGATGTCCAAGTCTGTTCCGGCAATTCTCTCAATCGCAGTATTCGGCCCTGCCATTGAGGAACTTGTCTTCAGACGCATCATCATTGATGAATGTACCACCTATTTTAAGGGACGTCAGTGGGCAGCAATCATAATGTCATCTGCCCTGTTCGGTCTTGTTCACATGAATCCAGCCCAGATGGTGTTTGCCGCAGGTGCCGGCATTCTGTTTGGATGGATATACTGCCGTACCGGAAGCATGCTGCCAGGCTTTGTAGGTCACGTCATAAACAACTCTATCGGAGTTATTGACATGCGTACCCATGTAATGGAAAAGGCCATTGGAGGAGATGAAATATCTCTCTTCAATGACCCTACACTCATGATTGCTCTTGTATGCTCACTGGTGATTGTAGGCATTACGGCCTACATCATCAAGAATGAGACTAAAGCTCAATAATTGTACCTGAAAGCTTATCCAGGTTGACTGCCTGAGTAATCAGTACAGATTTCACGCCCGATGCCAGTGCGTTGAAGCTGTTCTCAATCTTTGGTATCATACCGCCGTGGATAACGCCGTCCGCTACCATCTGCTTGAAATCCGCCCTGGTAAGATATGGGATAACGCTGTTGTCATCGTTCTCATCCCTCAGGACACCCGGCTTTTCAAAGCAATAGACCAGAGTTACCTTGAAGTACGATGCCAGCGCCTTTGCCGTCTCTCCGGCAATGGTATCAGCATTTGTATTGAGCATATTGCCCTTACCGTCATGGGTCAGCGGAGCAAGCACCGGAATGATGCCCTGGTTCAGAAGATTAGCCAGGAAAGGAGCATTCACTGCCTTCACATCACCCACGTATCCGTAGTCAATAGCCCCTACAGGACGCTTTACAGAGCGGATAGTATCGCAGTCACATCCAGTAAGACCTATCGCATTCACCCCCTTAGCCTGCAGACCGGCAACAATATTCTTGTTGACAAGACCGCCATATACCATTGTTACAACCTCAAGGGTCTCCTTGTCCGTAATGCGCCTGCCATCAACCATCTTGCTCTCAATACCAAGCCTTGATGCCATGGCAGTAGCAGAGCGACCACCCCCATGTACAAGAATCTTCAAGCCGGGAATATGGGCAAATTCCGTCAAAAGACGCTGCAATGATTCCGGTTCCTCTACGATTTTACCACCAACCTTGACAATAATCAAAGACTGTGCACTCATAATATTCTGTTTCTCTTATAATCCTAATTGTTCAATAAGTCCTTTGACAGACTCATCAAGTTCCTTTACTGATTCCAGTTTGTCACCGCAGAAATGATACAGGGCCTTCTCATAGAAAGGGCGTCTTCTGTCCAATTCCTCTGAGATGAACTGACGGAGTTCCTCATCGGTCTTCTGCGCAATTACCGGGCGCTTTGCCCTTGCAACAACCAGACGTCGGTACAACGCATCGACCGAGGTATCCAGATATACCGTGTAACCCTGTCCGTTCATGTACTCCATGTTGTCATAATACAACGGTGTGGCACCACCGCATGCAATCACGGTATCCTCAAACTGGGCTACCTCATGCAGAAGCTTTGCCTCAATCTCATGAAAGCCGTCGCTGCCGCTCTCATTGAATATCTGGCTTACGCTCTTTCTGTAACGGTTCTCAATGAACTGATCCAGGTCACAGAAAGTCAGCCCCAGTTCTTTGGCCAGAGCCTGACCCAGAGTGGTCTTGCCCGTGCCCATGAAACCTATAAGGAAAATTCTTGTCACTTCTTTGCGGCTCTCTGGGTTCTACGTCTTGATGTCTGCTGAGGCTTTGCATCCTGAGCCGCAATGATCTCATGGCACTGCTCCAGAGTCAGGTCCTGTGGATTGAAAGTCCTGGCAATCTTGTAATTTGTACCCTTGTAAGCAATGTAAGGGCCAAAACGGCCATTCATAATCTCAATCTCCGGCTCCTCCTCAAATGACTTGATCACCTTCTTTGCCTCAGATTCACTCTTCTCTACAATCATTGCGATTGCCTCATCAAGAGTAACTGTCATAGGATCCTTCTGGCCAAGTGACACATACTTTCCGTCATGACGGATATATGGGCCGAACTTGCCGGCGCCAATAATTACTGTCTGCCCATTGTATTCACCCAGGGTTCTTGGAAGAGCAAACAGTTCAAGAGCCTCTTCAAGGGTGATAGTCTCAAGAGTCTGTCCCTTCTTCATCTGTGAGAAACGCGGTTTCTCCTCATCCTCAGCGCTGCCAATCTGGACGATAGGTCCAAAGCGGCCAATCTTGACTGACACAGGTTTACCGGATTTTGGGTCAGTGCCCAGCACTCTTTCACCCGGTTTCACATCCTGCTTGTCCTTCATGGCCTCATCGACACTGTGGTCAAATGGAGAATAGAAGTCAGCAATCACGCCTGTCCAGCGCTTGTCACCCTTTGCAATCTCATCGAACTCCTCCTCTACCTGTGCAGTAAAGTTGTAATCCATGATTGCCGGGAAGTGCTCAATCAGATAATCGTTCACTACAAGGCCTATATCCGTAGGAATAAGCTTTGACTTCTCTGAGCCGTAGTTCTCAAGCTGCTGACTGTCAATAACCTTTCCATTACTAAGCTTCAGCTGGTTGTATTCACGTTCCTGACCCTTGATGTCACCCTTGGTAACATACTCTCTCTGCTGGATTGTGCTGATAGTCGGAGCGTATGTAGAAGGACGGCCGATGCCCAGCTCCTCAAGTTTATGGACAAGCGATGCCTCATTGTATCTCTGTGGTCTCTGCAGGAATCTCTCCGTGGCAGTCACGGAAGAGTACTCCATGCTCTGTCCTACGTGAAGTTCCGGCAGTCTCTGGCTGTCAGAGTTCTCTGAATCCTCATCATGAGACTCATGGAAAAGCTTCATGAAACCGTCAAACTTCACAACCTCACCACTGGCGGTGAAGATTCTGTCAGTACCTGACATGCTGATCTGGACAGTGGTCTTCTCAGAAATGGCATCTGCCATCTGTGAAGCAATGGTGCGCTTCCAGATAAGTTCATACAGTTTCTTCTCAGGACCGGTACCCTCTATTGAAGGGTTACTCATATATGTAGGTCTGATAGCCTCATGTGCCTCCTGAGCACCCTTGGCCTTCTGGGCATAGTCACGGGTCTTTACATACTCCTGTCCCATCATCTCTGCAATGACCTTCTTGCTGGAATTCTTGCAAAGGCTTGACAGGTTTACGGAATCAGTACGCATGTAGGTAATCTTTCCGGATTCATACAGGCGCTGTGCCAGCATCATGGTCTGCATTACTGTGAATCCGAATCTGCGAGCTGCCTCCTGCTGCAGGGTAGATGTAGTGAACGGAGCTGCAGGACAGCGGGTCAGGGCCTTTACCTGAATATCTTCAATAGTGAACTGGGCATCGCGGCACTGCTCCAGGAATGCCTTGGCCTCTGCCTTGTCCTTGAGTCGGTCCTTAAGCTCAGCGGTAATATCCACAAGTTTTCCCTCAGCATCAGGGACAGAGAAGGTTGCAACCACCCTGTACGATGCCTCAGTCTTGAAATTCTTTATGTCACGCTCTCTCTCAACCAGCAGACGTACAGCAACGGACTGTACTCGACCGGCAGAAAGTGACGGCTTTACCTTTCTCCACAGGACCGGTGAAAGCTTGAAGCCCACAATTCGGTCAAGCACGCGGCGTGCCTGCTGTGCATATACAAGGTTTGTGTCAATTGAGCGTGGATTCTCTATTGCATTCAGGATTGCATCCTTTGTAATCTCGTGAAATACTATTCGCTTTGTGTTTTCCGGCTTCAGCTTCAGGACATCATACAGATGCCAGCTTATAGCCTCACCCTCACGATCCTCATCGGATGCCAGCCAAACGGTATCAGCCTTGCTTGCTGCCTCCAGAAGACTGCGGACAATCTTTGTCTTGTCTGATGGTATTTCATATATAGGTGAGAAATCATTCTCAATGTCAACACTGATGTCCTTTCTCATCAGGTCACGTATGTGTCCATAGCTGGACATCACCTTGTAATCATTTCCAAGAAACTTCTCAATGGTCTTGGCCTTGGCCGGAGACTCTACAATGACAAGATTACTTATTTCCATTCGTTGTCTTAATTAACTTCCTACAAAAGGGCCGCAGCATGGCTGCAGCCCAAAACGCGGCAAAAATAGGAAAAAGAGGCTATATGACAGCCCCTTTAAAACCTAAAAAATTGAAAGACCCCTTACCTTATTAATTTATTAATAAGAAAAGTTATCCACACGGTTTTCAGAACCTATATGCTACCCCACCGGTGATTGCCCAGTTCTGCATAGGATAGCCGGCATACATGAAACAGTGTCTGTTCAGCAGGTTCGTTCCCTTGACGGTAAATGTCAGGTTGTCTCTCCAGGTGTAATCCACAGATGCTCCCAGATCATTGAGCGCACTGAAACGGTTACCCATATGTTCTGTAAGGATATGGTATCTGTATGAAAGATCGGCATTGACCACGCCGAACAGATTTCCACGGACATGTCCCTCGGCCTTGAATGCAGGACGCATCATCAACGCCTCACGTGAGTCAACTACTCCCCACTTGTAACCTCCAACCAGGAAATCACCCTTGAGCCATTCTGCAACAGCCACCTTGCCAGTCAGCTCGGCAAAGAGCAGATTACTCTTGTCCTGGACAATACTTGAAGTCACGATTGAATTGTCCATGCTGGTCTGGTCGTCAAGGATATCAGCAAGTCCAATTATCTGGAACAGGTCATTGCGTACCACACGCTCACCTGCTGTCAATGACAGGGAAATGTATTCCAGCGGAGAATAGACCGCACCGGCCTGGAGGTTAAGTATTGCATAACCGTCACGGATCTGGCGGCTGTCACTCCAGTAAGGAGAGAATGCATACATGTAACGCATGTCATAGTCCTGGATACCGCCATTCACCTTGGCTATCAGGTCAAGGTTTGAGAAGAGACGGTATGAGGCCTCAACCTTAGGTGAGAACTGGAACAGATGTCCCTCATCAGTATGAATATTCACGTCCATACCTGCCAGAGCGTGAATATCCTCATTCTGCCATGTAAGGTACGGAGTCAATGACAGTGTCGTATAATTGTCATACATGACAGAGCCGACCCTTGTGCGCCAGTCGTAGAAAGCGGTCTTCTGCTTGTATTCCAGTACGATGCGGCCATCACCATAGTTATAACCTATATGACCGGCCACCCTGATCAGGTTCTCGCGACCATTGACAGGATTGTATCCGGTATTCTCTGCAGACAGTCCGTACCAGCCTGCAGACAGACTGAAGTCAACCACATCCGTGTTATGTGATTTCATATTGACACCTGCGTTACCACCTACCAGGAACTGACGTGGCACGCCGTCACCGAATACCATACCAGTCTGCAGATAGTTGAAACGCTCCACGCTGAATCCGGCATCGGCTCCGACAGAGAACTTCCTGAAGTTATGCTCATAGCCCGCAGAAGTATTCAGTTCAAACATCTTTGAACGCCAGTCTTCTATGGTTTCAGTATTCCAGCCGCTCATGTTTCCATTCAGCTTCAGGTGGTCGTTGTCTGAGAAATCTATGCCCAGATCAAGCAGTCCATCAAGATTGTGTCGCATACCATATCCCAGCCGGGCCAGTCCTATATACTGATATCTCTGTCCAAGAGACTGTCCCATAGGCTGCATGCTCTGACGTGTAAAGCCGGTAAACGGTTTCTCTTCTGTCACGTAGCTGACCTGCTGCTGTGTCGTGGTAACCTGTGGCTTCTCCGGTACGGGCATCTCCTTCTGAGCCTCAGTTACGCTTGCCCGATATGTACCCTCAATGGTCATTGACCTGGTAGTAAGGGTGTCTGTCTGTGCCCATGCGCCCATGGCTGCTGCCAGGGCAAGAGCTGCTGTCATATATTTTCTGTTCATATTCCTGTTATTTCTGTAGGTTTGCAAGTCTGGTTTCAATCATCTCCTGAATATCGTCCTTTGTGGTATAGTTCTGCCTCAAGGTCAGCAGATACTGTCTGGCCTCAATCTTTCTCTCTGCCTTGGCATAGATGTCAGACAGCAGCACAAAACTGCGTGCCAGCCAGTAGCTCTGCGGTGTTCCGCTCTGGATCAGTTCCATGATATTCTTCTCTGCCTGGTCAGCATTGCCCTCATCAAACAGAAGCTGGCTCCGCAGGTAATCGCTCTCTGCACCGTAAGTGCTGCGGGTCTCCTCTGACAGGGTACTCAGCAGCGGCTTTGCATCGGCCTTTCTGCCGGCGTCAAGCAGCGCCTTGGCCTTGTAGAATGTAACCTCGGTCTTCTGGTCAGCATCAATGCCGGACTGGATGGCCTTGTCTGAATACTGCAGGATTGCATCGTACTCCTCAATCTTGTATGCGCTCCGCTGGATACCCAGAAGAGACGTCTGGATGGCATCAGCCTCAGAAGCCTTGGAATACATCTTGATATAGGTGTCCAGGGCAGTCTCATAATCGCCCTGTCTGTATGACATTGATGCAGCCCTGTCAAGAGCATTCACGGCAAACCTGCTGAACTGGTAACCCGCAGCATGCAGGTAATCGGAAAGAGCACCGTCAAAATCCTTGCTGTCCTCACGTACGATGCCTCGGTAGTAATAGGCATCAGCAGCAAATGCACCGTTCGGGAACTGTTCCAGATACTGTGAGAACTGACGTGCTGCCCCACTCCTGTCACCGCGTGAATAGAGAACCTCAGCTGCGGTATATGTCAGGGAATCACGCTCACTGACCTCAATCGGCGCAGCATCCTTGACCTGACTTGAGTAGGCAATGTAATCGTTCACATTTCCCTTCTCCACATATACAGATCTCAGATCCTTCATGGCCATCTTGGCCTCATCACTGCCCGGATAGGTCTCAATCACATACTTGTATGCATTCACAGCCTGATCAAACTGGTCATTCTGGAAGTATATCGTAGCAATCTCGGCCGATGCCTTGCGCGCCAGATCCGTTGCCGGATAGTCTGTCACAATCTTCTCAAACACAGAAACCGCACTCTGCGACTGGTCCATCTGCTGGAAAGCGCGTCCCTCCTCAAACAGGGCAAGCGCAGCGTATGAAGACTGCGGATAGGCCTCTGCCAGATGCTTCATGTGGTCAACCTTTCCACGGTAATCCTTCAGGAGGCCCTTTGCCATACCCATGCGGTAGAGTGCATAGTCAGTATTCTCAGAGCCAATCTCCTGAGCCTTGCGGTAGTTGTCATAGGCGAACAGATAACTGCGGTCGTAGAAATAGCAGTCTGCAACTCTTATGTAGGTGTCAGCCAGGACACTGTTCGGGACATTTATCGTCGGTGCCAGACGGATGAGTTCATTCCACTCAGACTGGGCCTTCTTGAAATCATTCTGCTGATATGCAGCGTAACCTGCGCCATATACTGCCATTCCATAGTTCTGTGACCTGCTGTCAGAAGACATTGCAATATACCGGTCATAGTCCTGGGCAGCGTTCCTGAAATCGCCTGTCCTGTAGTAGCTTTCTGCACGCCAGAAGCATGCATCGGCAGCCACCTGCCTGTTGTAGGTGGACATGTCAACAGCCTGTGTAAAGTAGTCCTGTGCATCCTTGTACCTGCCTGATGCATACAGCTCCACGCCCTTGCTGTACAGAAGCTGCTGCTTGGCCTTCATGATAGAGGTATTCGGATATCTGATTCTGTCAATCGATGCCAGCGCGGCATCATAGCTGTTCGTGTGCAGATAGGCATCAACCAGGAAACTGTTGGCCTGGTCTGCATACTTTGACTCTGGGAACTGCATCAGGAAACGGTCCAGCGCATTCACCGATTCTGCAAACGGAGAGTATGAAGTCTCCTCAACGCACATTGCGTAGTTGAAAAGAGCCTGCTCGGTCATTGCGTCATCGGCGGCTATCGCACCAGCCTGCTCAAATGCAATCCTGGCCTGATTCTTGTCACCCGTATTCAGATAAGCAAGACCCAGGTTCAGCCATGCGCTCTGTGCCAGTTCATCCTGTCCCTTGGCTGCGTTTCCAAGATGCTGGATTGCCCGGTCATAATCCTTCATGCCGTAGTATGACATACCCAGCTGATACAGCTCCATCCTGTCAGCCCCCTCTGAAGCCTGCACATAGCTGGAGAGCAGGTCAATTGCCTGGTTATACTCTCCTTTGCCATACATGGCCTGGCCAAGCAGACGCTCTGCCTCAACGCTCACGGACGGAACATTGGACTCCTGAATCAGGCGTGTTGCAATCTCTGCCGCACCGTCATAATCTGCCTGACGCAGCTTTATCTCAGCCAGATACAGATTCGACTCATCCGGATAGCCTCCCATTTCAATGGCCTTCTGGAAACCGGCGGCAGCCTCTTCAAGACGGCCTCTCTCATAATCCACATACGCCTTGTTGAAGGTCACATCCTTCTGGATATTCCTGTCGCCTATCATCTCAAGCACGGTCAGAAGGACATAACCCTCATCCGTGTTACCTGTCTTAATGAGTGTGATAGCATGGTTCAGGGTGGTCACATTGCGGTCCCTTTCACCCAGATTGTCCGGATTGCACTCGTCAAACCATACCAGCGCCTCCTGATAGTCACCCTCCAGATAGCAGGCAGTACCCATGCGTGCAATCATACGGTTCCGGTGAACGGAATTAGGATACTTTTCAAGGAAAGCCTGCACAGTCTCCTTTGCGCCGTACCTATCCAGCTCCGACTCAATGACAGCGTTCATGTAGTCAACCTCCTCTGCGCGCATCGGACCTTGGGTCGATGCCCCCACAGAAGACTCCCATTTCACAAGATAGCCGCGTGCAGCCTCAAAGTCACCGCCCTCAAAGAGAACCCGTGCCTCATTGAAGAGCCTCTCATCACTCATCGGCTTCTGGGTCTGCTGGGCCATGACACCTACCATCCAAGCCGCCATGACCATCATTGTAACAGATCTTTTCTTCATATCAGATATTTTCATTTTCCAACAAATCAAGGGCGCGGCACTCAGCAGCCTCCATGATGGCTCTCTCGCCCGGCCCCTTGTCATTGATGCCGCACAGGTGCAGCACACCATGTATAATAACCCTGTGCAACTCTCTCATATATTCCTGACGATATTTCTGGCTGTTTGTTAAAACAGTGTCAAGGCTTATGTACATGTCACCGCTCACTTTCTTTGTATCAGAATAGTCAAACGTGATGATATCGGTGTAGTAGTCATGCCCCAGGAACTGGCGGTTGACCTCAATTATCCTGTCATCGTCACAGAAAATATAGTTCAGCGGTCCCACCGTGCGTCCGTAGGTGGCAGCCACCTGCACGATCCATGCCCTGACTCTCTTGCGGTCAATCCTGGGCATCTTTACGTTCTCTGTCTGGAATGTCGTCATAGTCAATCAAAAAAACAGGTTTGCCAGCAGTATGGCAGATATTATTCCTGCAAGGTCCGCCAGCAGTCCACATGCAACTGCATAGCGTGTGTTGCGGATACCCACGCTGCCGAAATAGACAGCCAGGATATAGAATGTCGTATCAGTTGACCCCTGGAACATGCATGCCATGCGGCCCGCGAACGAGTCTGCTCCATAGGCAGTCATCGTGTCAATCATCAGTCCGCGTGCACCGCTGCCGCTCAGAGGCTTCATCAGGGCCGTAGGGAGCGCAGGCACAAAGCTGTCATCCATGCCAAGGTGCCTCACCGTCCAGCCTATTCCATCGGTTATCCAGTCCATTGCGCCCGATGCCCGGAATACGCCCACTCCCACCAGGATTGCCACCAGATATGGAATGATGCGCACTGCCGTCTGGAATCCCTCCTTGGCACCCTCCACAAAGGCATCGTACACGTTCACCTTTGCCCTGATTCCGGCCAGCATGAACAGGATGATTATCAGGAACAAAAGGATATTTGCAATTGACGTGGATACAGTACCAATCTTCACCTGAGGCATGCTTGAGAAGGCCCACAGCACTGCGGCAACCAGCATTGCCAGACCGCCAACAAAAGCGGCCAGAACCTTGTCAAAACGGATCTTCTGCACAGCGCAGGTAACCAGAAGTCCTGCCATTGTAGAGAAGAACGTAGCCAGCAGGATAGGCAGGAAGACATCGGCAGGCTGGGCAGCACCCATCTGCGCCCTATAAACCAGAATGCTCACAGGAATCAGCGTCAAGCCTGAGGTGTTCAGTACCAGGAACATGATCATGGAGTCCGATGCCGTCTCCTTGTCCTGGTTCAGTTCCTGCATTCTCTGCATGGCCTTCAGACCCATCGGGGTCGCAGCATTGTCCAGCCCCAGCATGTTGGCTGCCAGGTTCATGAAGATTGACCCATACGCCTCGTCGCCTTTTGGAATGCCGGGGAAAAGCCTTGAGAACAGAGGACTCAGCCATTTGGACAGAAGGTCCACCACGCCCCCCTTCTCTGCAATCTTCATCATGCCCAGCCACAATGACAGAACGCCCGTCAACCCCAGCGAGACCTCAAAGCCGGTCTTTGCCGAACTGAAGGTAGAGTCCATGATCTGCTGGAAGACATCAGCACTGCCGGTGAAAACCAGTTGTGCCAGCGCTACCACGAACGCAATCATGAAGAAAGCAATCCAGATCCAATTCAATACCATACGCGCGTACTCTTTATAATAGTGCAAATTTAAAAAATAAGACCGATGCAGACGCTCAGTATGGCACATAATTATTAATTTTGTCCACACACAGAGCGTAAAATGACAGGCATGACAGAAGATTTTGACATAAGACAGCAGCATTTCGGAGCATCTGACAAGGAGCTTGACAATGCCCTGCGCCCCCTTGCCTTTGAGGATTTCTCAGGACAGGCCAAGGTGGTACAGAACCTCAGGATCTTTGTTGAAGCAGCCCGGATGCGCGGTGAATCCCTTGACCACACCCTACTGCACGGTCCTCCGGGACTTGGCAAGACAACGCTCAGCAACATCATCGCAAACGAGCTTGGCGTAGGCTTCAAGATCACTTCCGGTCCGGTCCTTGACAAGCCCGGTGATCTGGCAGGAATCCTTACCTCACTTGAGCCCAGGGATGTACTCTTCATAGATGAAATCCACCGTCTCTCACCGGTAGTTGAGGAATACCTCTACTCTGCAATGGAGGATTACCGCATTGACATCATGATAGACAAGGGACCTTCTGCCCGCAGCATCCAGATAGACCTGAATCCGTTCACGCTCATCGGTGCAACAACCCGCAGCGGCCTGCTCACAGCCCCGCTTCGTGCCCGTTTCGGAATCAACATGCACCTTGAATACTATGATGCAAAGACACTTGCAGGCATCATCATGCGCTCGTCAGGCATCCTTGGGGTACCATGTGATGCCGATGCCGCAGCAGAGATAGCCGGCCGCAGCCGTGGTACGCCACGTATCGCAAACGCCCTGCTGCGTCGCGTTCGTGACTTTGCCCAGGTAAAGGGAACCGGCCGCATAACCCGCAGCATTGCAAGCATCGCCCTTGAAGCGCTGAACATAGACAAGTACGGACTTGATGAGATAGACAACAAGATTCTCTGCACTATCATAGACAAGTTCAATGGCGGCCCAGTAGGACTCAACACCATAGCCACCGCGCTGGGTGAAGACTCCGGAACCCTTGAAGAGGTTTACGAGCCGTTCCTCATACAGGAGGGGTTCCTGAAAAGGACTCCGCGCGGAAGAGAGGTCACAGACCTGGCCTACCGCCATCTAGGAAGGAAAAGATACACCAATTACAATCCCGATCTCTTCTCTTGAACAAAAAAGAAGGGTCGGGACTCCTATTTTTTGTCATGAGACCTAACCCATTCAGATTGTTATTGTTATTCATCATGCTGTCAATCACCTCAGAAACAGAAGCCTTCAGCTACAGAAAAAGCTGGCAGAGAGCAGAAAAGCTCATCAGCCAGGACATGCCTGAGAGCGCACATGATGCAGTAATGGAAATCTATGACCACGCATGGCGTGGAAAGAACAGCCTTCAGCTGCTCAAGTCTGCAATCAGGCTTGCATCGCTTGAAAAGGTGTACCTTGAGGATGCAAATCTGGTCTCGTACGGGCGTCTTAAGGAACTTCAGCCCAGACTTAAGGGAGAATACCGCGAACTGGGACTGGCCATCCAGGCCAACTTCCTGCGTGACTACTATGATGAGACGTACTGGTCCATCCAGAACCGCAGTGTCCTTAGCACGCCGTCAGAAGACATTGAAGAGTGGGACTCAGAAACCTTCATCAGCAAGATAGACTCACTCCTTCTTGAGTCAGTCTCTGACAGGTCTGGTCTTGCGTCAAGGAGGAAAGCAGACAGATACAGGGAGATTCTTATACTCGGAAACAAAGAGGGACTTGCCCTTAGGCCTACCCTGCAGGACGTGCTGCTCCAGAATGCAATCTGGGAGCGTGCCGGCAGGAAATGGAACGACCGGATACTGGACCTTCTGACAGACTTCAACAGACTCTCCTCAGAAGATATCCAGGCATCCATAGAACTGGAGCGTCTTAGACTTGACGACACCAGGAACAGCCATCTGGATTCCGGGGACAGACTGGAATCAGCACGGGTACTTTATGAGAGATTCCACTCAAAAACCGCCATTTCATCGGAGTTTGCCTCAATCATGGCAGACATCTACAGAGACCGGGAAGAGTTCCTGAAAGCGGACAGCATCTGCCAGTTGGCCATTGACGAGTGGCCGGAAAGCCGGGGTGCAGACGAATGTCGCAACATCCAGAGACAGCTTCACAACAAGAGGATTGAATTCTATTTCCAGGGAACCAATACGCTTATTCCGGGACAGGAAAATCTGTTTGCCATCAACCACCAGAACGTTGACCACGTCTGGATGCGTGCCATCCCATGTGAGGACAATGATGAGATAGAGAAGATCAATGACCTGTACGGACTTGAGCATGCAGGCAGACTCTTCTCAATGAAAGCAGCAGCAATCTGGCAGCAGGACCTGGATCCTGCAAGAGACCTGGCTTACCATACATCGTACGCACACGTTCCTGCCCTTGCACCAGGACGCTACTACATTCTGGTGACTGACACAGAGACTCCTGACAGCACCACGGCCTTTGCATCGACCTTCATCCGTGCCACGGGTCTTGCCTTTGCCGGAATGACAACCAGAGACAAGGAGCTCTCAGGATACGCAATACGCACCACTGACGGGAAACCGGTCCCAGGCTGCAGATACGCCATCTACACATACACAGACGGGATTCCCAACAGCAGGAGAGACCAGCTTCTATTCAGCGGAGTGACTGACTCTGACGGATTCCTGCACATTGAAGGAATGGAGCATGGCACCTTTGAACTTGTTCTTGAAGAGGGCAATGACCTTTACACTACAGAGATACGCCCGCCATACCAGGGTTACAAGAACGTCCCTACCATTGTCCGCCTGATCACAGACCGCTACACCTACCGTCCGGGCGACGTGGTATATTACAAGGGACTCCTCTATTCTACAGACGGATATTCAAAAGGCCAGACAATCCCAGAGCAGCGGGTCACCGTACTCATGCGCGATGCCAACTGGCAGGTAATAGGCTCAGACACCCTTTTCACCGATGAATTCGGCTCTGTCAACGGCTCATTCCGAATTCCGCAGGACCGTATTACAGGACGCTACTCTCTGCAGATCTCAGAGTTTGCCGAGGGGGTCTATTACACACGCCCAATCAACGTTGAGGAGTACCGTCAGCCTACATTCCAGGTAGAACTTGAGAATGCAACAGAATATCCTCTACCCGGCAGCCTGATCACCATAGACGGAAAAGCCACCTCGCTGACAGGCGTATCCGTACAGAACGCCCGGATCAGCTATACGGTGACACGCCGGCAGATAACCGCATTCAGGTCATGGAGCCATGTCTCAGAAGACCAGATGATCTTCTCCTCAGAGGCCACTACCGATGCAGACGGTCACTTCAGTCTGCAATTCACCGCAGAGGTTCCGGAAGAAGAACCGGAAGAGACCTACAGTTTCCTGGTCAGGGCATTCGTAACCACACAGGACGGTGAAACCCAGGAGTGCAACACCTCAGTGAGTGTCGGGAACATGAGGGGACACCTCTCTGTATATGTAGAGAACCAGACATTGGCAGAGTCCTCAATTGAGATCAGCATACAGGACCTTAACGGAAAGACCATTTCCGGCACAGTCCGCCTTACAATTGACAGACTTCAGCAGCCGGAAAAACCGCTTCTGCAACCCGGCTATACAGCAAGCTACATTCCAGAGGGCATCGGCCCTCTTTTCCCGCAGTTTGACCTTGATGAAAGAACCCTGCCACAGAATCTGCAGGTCATTGAAACCGTGGCTGACAAGGAAATAGCATGCGCCGCGGGTCCTGAACCGCAGAAATTCGCCCTGAGTAACCTTCCAGCCGGCAACTACAGGCTCACGGCACACGTCACGTCAGAGAGCCGGATCAGGCCGGATACCCTTTTCTTTGCAATAGAAGCACCGGCTGAGAAGATAATGAGCCCCAGCCAGATGACCTGCATGATCAGAAAGAACAGCGTAGAGGTCGGTGACATTGCTGAAATCTATCTTGGAACAAACGTTCCTGGTTCCTACATCTACTACTGCATAAGAGACCGCTACGGCATCAACTCACGCGGCTCAATCCTGACAGACGGCACACTGCAGACCCTGAGCATACCTATCACAGAGGCAATGATAGGTGGAATAAACATCAACCTCTGCAATGTTCAGAACGGATTGATACAGCAGGAGAGCCGTGAAATAGACGTTCCGTTCACTGAGAAGAAGCTTGACATAACCTTCAATACCTTCCGCGACCTTCTTGAACCGGACAGGAAAGAGACATACAGGCTGCGTATCACAGACCATCTTGGCAATCCGGTCAACGCACAGCTGGTTGCCTCAATGTATGACTCGGCACTTGAGGTGTATGGCACCAGCACATGGTTCATCTCACCTTGGAACAGGGCATACTTCCCGTACTCCGCCATGATATTCTCTCCATGGAATCCAACGGAGATATGGAACAGCATAGCGCCATACATTCCATCTGATGCCCAGCCATGGAGATACACCCAGATTCCTGGTAGTTTCAATACCCAATACGCAAACAGAAGGTACTTCGGGGCAGGAATGGTCATGAAAACCCAGTCAATGGAGTCTGCAATCATGGCCGATGAGGCCTCTGTAAGCAATGCCGCAGACAGGGTTCTTGCAGAGCCGGACCTGATAATTGAGGAAGAGGCAGAAGAAACCGCTCCAGAGATTTCACTGCGTACTGACCTTGACCAGACCGCATTCTTCATGCCTGACCTTGTCACCGACAAGGATGGCTACATAGACATAACCTTCACCGCTCCACAGCTTCTGACACGCTGGAACCTGCAGGGACTGGCCCACACTCAGGACCTCAGGACCGGAACCTTCATGCGCCAGGTCACAACCCGCAAGCAGCTCATGGTTGTGCCTAACGCCCCTAAGTTCGTGCGTCAGGGTGACAGACTCCAGTTCTCCGCCACCGTATCCAACCTGACAGAGACGGAACTGAAAGCTACCGTCAAGCTGACACTCCCGGAAATCAGCTCTGAATCTGCAACGATCATCACCCTTGCCCCACAGCAGACTGCTCCGGTTACTTTCAGCACAGACATCCCTGCCGATGCCCCGGCAACCCTGACATACCGCATCACAGCGCAGGCCCCGGGCTTCTCAGACGGCCAGCAGGACATGATTTCAGTCATCAGCAGCCGTCAGATGGTAACGGAATCACTGTCGCTCTATGCCACAGGCACAGAGAAACGTACCTTCACCCTTCAGAACCTGCTTGCCAGCGGTTCAAAGTCCGGCATCCAGGACCAGACTCTGAAGCTTGAATACGCCCAGAACCCTGTCTGGTTTGCAATCAAGGCTCTGCCATGGCTCTCAGAAGAGACCAGCCCAGACAACATACGCCTGTTCCACCGTTTCTATGCAGCAGCCGTTGCCGGCTCAATCATGGTACAGAACCCGGAAATCAGGAATACCATACGCACCTGGGCCAATGAAGAGCCCGATGCCCTGCTCTCACGTCTTGAGACCAGCAGCAGACTGATGGGCGTTGCCCTGCAGGAGACCCCATGGCTCTATGAGTCACAGAGCCAGTCAGGTGAGCGTCGCCGCATGGCAGAGTTCTATGACCGCCAGAGCAACGATTCCCTTCTGAAGGTTACACTTGACCTTCTTCTGGCAGCCCAGCATCAGGACGGCGGCTGGGGCTGGATTCAGGGGTACGAATCAAGCATCTATACCACAGCAGTCATTCTCAGGGGCATCGGCCAGCTGATGCAGATGGACGCAGTCTCAGAGAACCGCACGCCGCGCATACACAATGCCGTCTGCAAGGCTGCGGAGTATCTTGACGGACAGTTCTACAGGACATACCAGCGCTATACTGCAGACAAGACAGAGGCAGAGCTCTCTGACATTGACCTGCTTTACCTCTGCGCCAGATTCCTGGTGACGGACATTGCTCCGGTATCAGAAACCCACCAGAGATCTGTTGACTTCTTCATGGAGCTGGCAGACAAGCATCAGACACATGCCGATGACCTCTACTTCAGAGCCATGCTCATGCAGCTCTTCATTGAGACCGGACAGGAGGGAAAGGCCCAGCACATAGCAGCCACCCTCATAGACCGCTCAATCTACTCAGAGGAGATGGGACGATACTGGCGTGACAACACAGCAGGCTATCTGTGGCGTCAGGCCCCTGTAGAGCTTCAGTCAGAGATTATCCTGGCACTCAATGCGGCCGGGTACACGGTAATGGCCAACCAGTGCCGGCAGTGGCTGCTCAAGCAGAAGCAGACGACCCACTGGAGCACCTCGTCGGCCACGGCAAACGCCATCATGGCACTGCTCAGCACCGGTCCTGAAGGACAGCTGGCAGCAGACAGCAGGTCACTTGTTGACATCACCGTTGGAACGGAACAGATTGACAAGGACCAGGCGGAGAGAGGAACAGGCTACATAACCCGCATCTGGAATGAATCTGTCACCCCGGACATGGCAAACGTGACCCTTGACAGCAAGTCACATGACATCAGCTGGGGAGCACTGCACTGGCAGTATTCTCAGCCTGTACAAGACATTGAGGCTGCTGCCAACGGCTTCACCCTCAAGCGCACCCTCTACGTCATCCGTAATGAAGTCCTCTACCCGGCAACAGACATACATGTAGGTGACCGCATCCGCGTAAGGATTGAGATCTCTTCAGACCGCAGCGTAGAGTACGTCCAGGTCAAGGACTCAAGGGCAGCTGCCTTCCAGCCGGCCAGCACTGCATCGGGCATCCGTTACAACATGGCAGATGACCTAAGGTACTATGTGGCTCCGGGCGTAGCCTCAACCAGCTTCTACATTGACCGTCTGCCAAAGGGCCGTTTCCTCATTGAGTACGACATGTACGCAGAAAGAGGCGGCACCTACACTTGCGGCACCGCCTCCATATCATCAATGTATGCCCCGGAGTTCGGAGCACACACTGTATCTCAGGAAATTACTGTAGCTGAGTGAACCTTAGAATGAAAGGTTCACACCTGTCATGAATGTTACACCTGGCATCGGATAGCCGGAATTGATCTCATAGCTCTGGTCAAGCAGGTTGTCACCACGTACCCACAGCTTGACATTCCTGTTCTTCTGATAGCTTACCGTAACATTCAGAAGAGTGAAATCCTCCTTGCTGTCCTCATCAGCGTTCACTGTGTAAAGGCCGCATACCTGCTGAAGACCGGCAGCAACGCTGATGGCATTCTTATGGTAGTTCATGCCCAGATAACCTTTGTAGGTTGGAGCTCCGGCCACAGGATTCTTCATGTCAAGATAGCTGTGGTTTGTATTGAGAGCCCAGTTTCCGTTGATGTGCCATGCAGCCTCAACCTCGGCACCCTTGTTCTCAATCTCACCGGCGTTTACGTTTCTCATAGGAGGTGTACCGCCTGTAGGAACTGTCATGATGATATTGTCTGCCTTTATGTAGAACAGGTTAACGCCGTATGAAAGGCCCAGGTCTGTCAGTCTGTGCTTCCATGAGAGCTCATAGTTCCACATTCTCTCTGGCTTCAGGTCTGTATTTGATGGTGGATACAGATACATCTCCTTCATTGTAGGATTACGGAATCCCTTTCCGGCCATCAGTCTCATCTGGCCATCGCTGATTGGACGAACAACCAGACCAGCCTGCGGAATCCACTCCGTACCGGTAATTGTATGGTCGTCAATGCGGACACCGGCATCGACAGTCAGCCATGAAAGCAGATCCTGTCTTACATCAACATATCCCGCAACCTCAGAGTTATGCTCATGGCCAGACTGCTTTGGACCATTGATTACCTCGGCGCCGGTAGCACGGTCAGTGTACCATGCACGGCCGTAGATTGCCTGATAGTCAAATCCTGCAGTGATGCGGTTACCCTCAAACAGGTTGAAACTCTCATACAGGCTTACACCTGTCAGGGCATCCTTTGAACGGAAGAAGTTAGCCTGCGGGCCACGCAGTGCAGGGTTGTAACCGTCATTTATCTTGTGGCGGCCAAAGTTGTCATATACGCTCAGGGCACCGCTCATGCGGACATAGTGGTTCTCAACGGCAATCTCTGCCACGCCACGGGTAATCCACTGGTCTGCCTCAAGGATTGGGGCAGAGACAGGACCGGGCTGTGATGCGTTGAAGTGTGTCACGTCGGCATCGGCATAAACATTCCAGTTGTCATTCAGGTCATAGTTCAGCTTCACATAACCGCCGTACTGCTCAAATCCCATGTTTTCACGATGATTGTCAGAGCGTGAGTACTGACCGGCCACGGTGCTTGAGAACTTGCCCTTGCGCAGCTGGTTTGAGAACTCTGACTGAACAGTACCGTAACTGCCGGCACCCAGATTCAGGTTTGTCCTTACACCGTCCTGCTTCATGCCGCGTGTCACTATGTTGATTACACCACCCATTGCGTTGGAACCATAAAGGAGCGATGCAGGACCTCTCAGGATCTCCACCCTCTCAGCCATCATTGTCTGGTAGCTGTCTGCAATGCTGTGACCGTAAATTCCCTGATACTGTGGATGTCCGTCAACCAGGACCATCACCTGACCGATGCCTGATGAGATACCACGCAGCATCATGCCGCCTGAAGCGCCACCGCTGACACCATATCCCATGACGCCACGGCTGGTTACCATAAGGCCTGGCACCTGTTCCATAAGGGTAGGAAGAATACTAACGCGGTTGTTTTCCGTAAGCTTTGCATTATCGACAACGGTCACAGTCATAGGAAGATGACGTACATCTGCAGCATTGCGTGTACCTGTCACCACAACATCCTGGATTCCGTAGATAGAGTCGGTATCAAGACTCTGTGCACTGGCGGAAAGAATGCCGCCAAAGGCTAGAACTGAAGCTAAAAGTGTAGTTTTCATTATGATGTTTTATAAACCGGCTGCAAAATTACACAGGTTTATAGCACACCATTTTGCTGTAAAGTTCAAATTCTTTTGCTGTAAGGCTCATTTGCGGACCGACGGAGCCACGCCGTATCTCTCTTTGTAGATTCTTGAGAAGTGTGACAGGTTGCAGAAACCCACTTCAGTCATCACCTCACTGACCTTTCTTTCTCCATCCTCAAGCAGTTCATGCGCCCTTTCCAGACGCTTCTCAATGACCCATTTCTGAGGTGTCAGGTCAGACAGCTGGGCAAAGTCCCTCTTGAACTGGGCCAGGCTGCGACCGGTATAACGCGCCATCTCAGCAAGAGTCATCTGGTCCTGATAGTGGCGGTTCATGAACTCCATAATATCAATCTTCCATGGCCCGACAAAGTCAAACAGCGATGCGTAGAACGATGCATCGGTTGCCAACACGGCTCTCAGTCCCTCTGTCATACGGGCTTGAATCCAGTCCTCAGAGGGCTCCACACCGGAATCAACATACGGAAGGATTGAATCAAACAGGCTCTTTATGTCCGGGCGCACAGGTATCTTCAGGATTCCATACTCAGGGCGGCGGGCATCGACCGGCATCTGGCGGCGGTCAATACGGTGGAACATGTCAACCAGAAAATCGTGTTTGAAAACCAGCGTAGTTGAAAGGAACGGCTCATCATGGTTACACCTTTTTAATATAGTGACCCTGTAGTCGCGTCTTACGAACACGCACTCACCCGCCTCCAGGCGTGTGGTACGTCCCTCGGCAGTCACATCCATGATGCCCTGCCTTACATAAATAAGGGCGTGCTCTCTATGTTCGTAGAGACACTCGCCCTTATCGGGTGTGAGACAGGTTTCCTGAATATCAGCAAAACGCAGTCCCCAACTATATCGCTGTATCATCTCCTGCTATCAGGAAAGTGCAGAAACCAGTTCCTGAGCATCAATGAGCTGCTGCTCACCGCTCTCCATATTCTTCAGAGTAACCTTACCCTGGGCAAGCTCATCGCTGCCCACAATGGCTACATACTGAATACCGTTGCCGTTTGCATAGCCCATCTGCTTCTTCATCTTGGCATTGTCCGGATATATCTCAGCACTGATGCCAGCCTTTCTCAGGTCGCAGAGAAGCTTCATGCAGAATGCAGCCTCATCCTGACCCAGATTCAGAAGCAGCACCTTGGTACCGTTCACTGACTCCTTTGGATACAGATCCAGCTGGTTCAGCACATCGTAGATACGGTCAGCTCCGAATGAGATACCTACACCGCTGACACCTGGCATACCAAAGATACCAGTCAGGTTGTCATAGCGTCCACCGCCACTGATGCTGCCAATCTGCACGTCAAGTGCCTTGACCTCAAAGATTGCACCAGTGTAGTAGTTCAAGCCACGTGCCAGAGTAAGGTCAAGCTCAAGTTCATTGTTCAGACCAAGTGCAGCAGCGTTTGAAAGAATGAACCTGCACTCCTCAACACCCTTCATGCCGGTCTCACTTGACTCAAGCACCTTGGCAATGGTCTCAAGCTTCTCTTCATTGCTGCCGTTCAGCTCAATGATTGGCTGCAATTTTGCAATGGCATCGGCAGGAAGTCCCTTCTCTGCCAGCTCTGCATTAACATTCTCAAGACCAATCTTGTCAAGCTTGTCAATTGCAACGGTAATGTCAACGATCTTGTCAGCCTGGCCAATCACCTCGGCAATGCCGGTCAGGATCTTGCGGTTGTTCATCTTGATTGCTACGCGTACGCCGAAACGGCTGAACACCATGTCAATCATCTGAATCAGTTCAACCTCATTCAGCAGAGAATCACTGCCTACCACGTCAGCATCGCACTGATAGAACTCGCGGTAACGTCCCTTCTGAGGACGGTCAGCTCTCCAGACCGGCTGAATCTGGTAACGCTTGAACGGGAACTGGAGTTCCTCTCTGTGCATCACCACAAAACGTGCAAAAGGCACTGTCAGGTCATATCTCAGACCCTTCTCACAGAATTTCGATGCCAGTTTGAGTGAATTCCTGGTCAGCAGTTCCTCATCAGTAATGCCATTGAAGTAATCGCCAGAATTCTGGATCTTGAAAAGCAGTTTGTCACCCTCCTCACCGTACTTGCCCATCAGCGTTGACAGGTTTTCCATTGAAGGAGTCTCAATCTGGTTGTATCCGAACAGGCCGAACACCTGACGGATTGTGTTGAAAATATAGTTACGACGTGCCATCTCAATAGGCGAGAAGTCACGCGTTCCTTTAGGTATAGATGGTTTTGTTGCCATTTTAATTATCGTCTATTTGTCAGAATTGACACGTAGTAAACCAAAGTGCCAAGTGAAGAGAGGGCAGCCACTACATAGGTGTAGGCAGCGGCTCTCAGAGCCTCTGTTGCAGGCTCAGCAGTCTGTCTGGTCAGGATTCCTGACTGTCCCAGCCAGTTTATGGCACGGCGGCTGGCATCGACCTCAACCGGCAGGGTCACAAAGCTGAATATGGTAGTCAACGCAAAGAGTGCAATACCCAGCATCAGGAGCTGTGGGAACACATTGACCAAAAGAATACCACCCAGCAGCACCCACTGCACCCACTGCGATGCAAACTGAACAGCAGGCACCATTTTAGAGCGCAGCTCTACCGGCTTATAGCCTACTGCATGCTGTACTGCGTGACCGCACTCATGTGCAGCCACCGCAGCAGCAGTTATGTTTCTGCCGTAGAAGACATCACGGCTCAGGTTTACAGTCTTCCTGGTAGGATCAAAGTGATCCGTCAGAGTTCCCTCGATACAGGTCACTGCAACGTCAAAGATACCATTCTGATGCAGCATCTGCTCAGCAATCTCACCTCCGGTCAGACCACCGCCTGTAGGCACCCTTGAATACTTGTCAAACTTGGCCTGCAGGTTACGCTGAACCAGGAAGCTGGCCAAAGCAACGGCAATGAATAGAATCCAGTACATCTTCTTTCTTATCTGTTACGAACAATAGTCTGGCTGCGGTCCGGACCCACTGAAATGATTGAAACAGGAGTCTCAAGATACTCCTCAAGGAAGCTTATGTAGCTGTTGAACTCCTCTGGGAACTCATCCTCAGACTTCATCTCAGGAAGCTCAGTCTGCCATCCTGGGAACTCTGCATAGATAGGCTCAACGCCCTCGCAGTCAAATGGGAATTCATTGGTCTCAGTACCATCAGGCAACTTGTAGGCAACGCATGCCTTGATTGTCTTGAAGGTATCAAGAACGTCACTCTTCATAAGGATCAGGTCTGTGACACCATTCAGCTGAACGGCATATTTCAGAGCTACCAAGTCAACCCATCCGCAACGACGGCGGCGTCCTGTAACTGCGCCGAACTCTGCACCGCGGTCAGACATAGCCTCACCGTCAGCATCGAACAGCTCTGTCGGGAAAGGACCACTACCTACTCTTGTGCAGTAAGCCTTCATGATACCGAACACACGGCCAATCTTGTTAGGAGCAATACCAAGACCAGTGCAGGCACCGGCACATACTGTATTTGAACTGGTTACAAATGGATATGAGCCGAAGTCAATATCCAGCATAGTACCCTGGGCACCCTCACAGAGAACACTCTTGCCCTCCTTGAGCAGGTTGTTCACATAGTGCTCACTGTCCACGAAAGTGAACTGCTTCATATACTCAATGCCTTCTCTCCAGGCTGGCTCTGTCAGGGACAGGTCATACTCAAAGTCAAGGCTCTTGAGCGTTCTCTCATGCAGAGCCTTGGCTGCTGCATACTTCTCCTCAAAGTTTGGATCCAGCAGGTCACCTACACGGATACCGGTACGTGCAACCTTATCTGTATATGTAGGACCGATGCCCCTTCCGGTAGTACCGACCTTGCTCTTGCCCTTGGATGCCTCAATGGCGCTGTCCAGCAGACGGTGTGTAGGCAGAATCAGATGAGCCTTCTTTGACAGCACCAGTCTGTCCTTCAGATTGATGCCTGCATTCTCAAGAGCCTCAGCCTCAGCCTTGAACAGAGCTGCATCAAGCACCATACCATTACCAATGACATTCACCTTGTCACCCTGGAATACACCCGATGGGATTGACTTCAGAACGAACTTCTTGCCGTCAAACTTAAGTGTGTGGCCCGCGTTAGGTCCGCCCTGGAAACGGGCAACCACGTCATAACGTGGAGTCAGAACATCAACTACCTTGCCTTTGCCTTCATCGCCCCACTGCAGGCCCAGAAGAACATCAATTTTTCTTTCTTCCATTATCTTTATCTATTAATCTTTTCTGTTTCTTTCTCAATGCTGACATGCATTTGCTGCACAGGCCATATACATACAGCGAATAACTCTGTGCCGTAAACCTGCGGGTCTTGAGCGTAGTCAGGTCCTTATGCAGTTTCACGTCATGGAACTCGGTGACCGCACCGCAGTTGGTACAGATCTGATGGTAGTGCGAGTCTGAATTGTATGACACCTCATACTGGGCACCGCCACCTATTCTGTGCTTGTGCAGCAGCTTGGCCTCAACCAAAAGGTCCATTGTATTGTAAACCGTGGCACGACTCACATGGAAACGCTGGTTTTCAGTCATCTCCGTAAGCAACTGCTCAGCAGTAAAATGGCAGTTCATGGCATACGCAGCCTCCAGGATGGCAAACCTCTCGGGTGTCTTCCTGAGCCCATGCTGCTTCAGATATTCAGAGAACACCTGAATCACCACATTACTCTGCTGTACCGTCACTCCCTTCTCCATGGTTTTCTTCTAAAGCCTGAAGTGCCGCCATGGCACCTCTTCTTGGCAGCAACTCACTTCCAGCAAGCGCCGCCTGGCACTGATCCGTCAGCTCCTGACGGTAACTGTCTGAAATCTGACGTCCCTGCCTGAGCAGCTGCGTCAGAATCAGATATCCGCAATACTGGACAATGGCATCCTGCTGTGCAATCCATCGGAATGCCATGACCGATGCATAGGGCAGTTTTACGAACAGATACCTGCTGCATACCTCTGCCAAGTCAGGATACCGGATATCTGAGACCCAGAAATCTGCCAGGTCCTCAGTAAAGCAATCTGCCGGAGCCAGCATTGCAGCCAGCATCCGGCATTCCCTTATGTCATCCTTCCACAGAGCCAGTGCCAGCTCCAGTGAAGGAGTATAATCCTTTGATATTGTGACCAATTCCAGGATTGATGCCCCGAAATTGAGTTTGTAGCAGATTCCCCTGTCACGCATACCCTGCGCGGCTACCCCATTCATCACCAGCCTGAGCTGGCCCTTTATGTCACGAATCTGCTCGCCTATTGTCATCCTCTATATCTGTCAGGCAAATTTTTCCCTGAACTTTCTAGGAGAAACCCCCTTGAACTTAAAGAAGGCAGAATAGAACGACTGTCGGTTTGAGAAGCCAACCATCGCGCCGATCTCCTCCATTGTATAATCTCTATATCTTCTGTCTGTCAGCATGTGCTGAGCATCCCTGACCCTGTATTCATTCACCAGGGTGGCATAGTTGTCACCGAAACGTGAATTAATCACAGCGGACAGATACCTTGGATTGGTACCAAGATCCTTTGCCAGCTGCTTTGCAGAATATGCCGCATCACGGTACTTCTTCTCACCGACCATTATGAGCAGAATCTTGTCATAAAGTTCGTCAGCGAGTTCCGGCTTGATTAACTTCCTATAGGAAGCATCTTTCTCTATTTTCTCCCTAATTCTATAGGGCTTCTTCTCATCATTCTCCATATCGTCTCCAAGAGCCTCCTTGCTATATGCAGTTTTCATGTTAATAGTTGACATTTAAGTTTTTAAAAAGGACAATTATCTTGCAGATACAAAGTTATTATCTTTTGAATAAAACACACAGCAGACAAACACAAAAAAATGCAAAACAATGAGTAATTTTGTCTTGAAAAGCTGAAAACGGAACATGATTGACCAAATGACCATAGAAAAGGTGCTCGATGCCGCCAACATCCATGACGTGGTATCGCAGTTCGTCACCCTGAAGAGACGCGGAGTCAACTACGTAGGACTCTGCCCTTTCCACAACGAAAAGACTCCTTCATTCTATGTGTCACCATCCAAGGGAATCTGCAAGTGCTTCAGCTGCGGAAAGGGTGGAAATGCTGCCCACTTCATCATGGAGCATGAGCAGATAGGTTTTTTTGACGCCATTGAATGGCTGGCCCAGAAATACGGCATCCAGATAGAGAAGCGTCAGCTCTCAGAAGAAGAGAAGCGTCGTCAGGACGAACGTGAATCTCTCTTCATCGTGAATGAGTTTGCCTGCAAATGGTTCCAGGAACAGCTCACCGGAACTCCAGAAGGCATCGCCATAGGCATGCAGTACTTCCGCAAGCGCGGTTTCCGTGACGACACCATAAAGAGATTCCAGCTTGGCTACTGTCCTGAGAACGGAGACAGTTTTGCCAAGGCCGCACTTGCCAAGGGATTCAGAAAGGAATACCTTATAGCTACCGGCCTCTGCTACGAACGTGGTGACGGGCAGCTCAAGGACCGCTTCTGGGGTCGATGCATCTTCCCCGTACAGACAGTATCCGGCAAGACAGTAGCCTTCGGAGGCCGTGTCCTTCTGGCCGATGCCAAGGCCGCCAAGGTTGCAAAATATGTCAATTCACCGGAGTCCTCAATCTACACGAAAAGGAACGAACTCTATGGTATTTACCTGGCCAAGCAGGCCATAACCCGCCAGGACAGATGCTTCCTTGTAGAGGGCTACATAGATGTCACCTCAATGTTCCAGTCCGGAATTGAAAACGTCGTGGCATCAAGTGGAACCTCACTGACGGAGGGCCAGATACGTCTCATCCACCGCTTTACAGACAACATCACGGTGCTATATGACGGAGACAGTGCCGGCATCAAGGCATCAATCCGCGGTATTGACATGCTGCTGAAGGAAGGCATGAAGGTAAAGGTCCTTCTTTTACCGGATGGAGAAGACCCGGACAGCTTTGCCCAGAAGCACAACGCCACCTTCTTCCAGGATTACATTGAGAAGCATCAGGAAGATTTCATACAGTTCAAGATACGCCTGCTCCTTGAGGAGAGCCAGGGTGACCCTATGAAGAAAGCCCAGCTGACCAAGGATATAACCCGCAGCATCTCAGTGATTGACGATGCAATTGTCAGGGCAGTTTACATAAAGGAGTGCAGCCGTCTGATGCAGGTTGATGAAGCACTTATCATCAATGACGTCAACCGTCAGATCATAGAGAACCGCCAGTCACAGAACTCAGTTCCCCAGAACAGGACCGCAGCCCAGCCAGACATGGCACCTGAGGAGTCGGAACAGGCCGGAGAACCAGTACAGGCCGGAGAACCAGTACAACAGCCTGTAGCAGTTGACCCTGTTGAGGAGCTGCGCAATCAGGTCCGCGCCGTTATGCGTTCTGACAAAGGGCCGCTGGCAACAAAAGAGGCCCTTCTGGCACGTCTGCTTGTCCGCTACGGAGAGCGCACCATGTGCTTTTTAGAAGATGAACAGGGACAGCAGGTACCGGTCAGTGTAGGTAAATTCATCACGACCAGTCTTGATGCAGACTCAATAGAGTTCTGCCACCCTGTTTACAAGCGGATTCTTGAATTGTACCGAGAGAACTGCGGCACAGAAGGCTTTGTCAGCGAGAAATTCTTCCTTTCATACCCCGATGCCCCAGTCAGCCTTACGGCAGCCAGCCTGCTTGAAGAGCGTTACCAGCTGAGCACTATCTTTCAGGACGTGCGCTTTGCAAAGGAAGAAGAGAATCTGTATGAGATAACCCGCCACGTAATGACAGACTACCAGCTTGCCATTGTGGCGTATGAGATCAGGCAGCTTGAAAAAGAAATCCAGAACCCTGCGCCTGATCAGGACATCACCCCGCTGCTCAGCAGATACAAGGAGATGCTCCAGACACGCAATGCTCTGGCAAAAGAGTTGGGAGACCGCGTAGTCACCCTCTGAAAGGCAGGAATTACCTCTCCTTTATAAGATTCATGAACTCCTGACGGGTCTTTGCACTGTTGAATGCGCCCGTAAAATCAGAAGTCGTAGTTACAGAATTCTGCTTCTCAACACCGCGCATCTGCATGCACATGTGGCTGGCCTCAATCACGACCATGACGCCCAGAGGCTGCAGGGTATCCTGAATGCAGTCCTTGATCTGTGATGTCATGCGCTCCTGCACCTGCAGTCGGCGCGCAAAGGCATCGACCACCCTGGCAATCTTGCTCAGGCCAGTG
The DNA here is from genome assembly GCA_024398535.1 of Bacteroidaceae bacterium. Lineage (GTDB taxonomy): Bacteria > Bacteroidota > Bacteroidia > Bacteroidales > Bacteroidaceae > Colenecus. The sequence goes on along the minus strand of JAKSIY010000019.1, from coordinate 617 downwards.
ATGTATCCGTTAGGAATGTAAGCCACATGGACCTTGCCGAAGAACGGCAGCATGTGATGCTCGCACAGTGAATAGAAATCAATGTCCTTCACAATCACCATCTGCCTGTAGTCCTCCTTGAAGAGGGCCGAGCGCAGAATCTCTGCCGGGTCCTTTGAATATCCGCTGGTGAAGTCAAGCATGGTCTTGGCAACGCGCAGAGGCGTCTTTACCAATCCCTCGCGTTCAGGCGACGGTTCAATAAGTTTCAGAATCTCACCATAGTGATACTGGAGTGCCTTAAGGCGTTCATCCTCAAGATTGTCAAAAGGAATCAGACTGCTCATAACGGAAGGTTGATCTCCTGGTTTCTCAGAATTAGAAGTCCCTTGTAAGGTGTCTTGGCTTTAAGCTGACGCATCACCTCATAGGCCTCTTCATAGTAAAGGAAGTCGCCCACTGTACAAAGCCAGCGTGGAGACCTGAAGTTCACATAGACCGGAAGTTCCGGAAAACGCTCGTGTATGTAATCACGTACCTTGTTGGCCTGCTCATGGGCATCGCGCGTATAGTTTCCGGCATAAGCATAGACACGATAACCCGAAGCCATTAACTGCGACACCTGAGTGACGTACACC
>JAKSIY010000018.1 GCA_024398535.1 Bacteroidaceae bacterium | reverse complement strand
GACATGGAGTGGGACTCTGTCAGTATCCTGACGGCTCCCAGTCCCAGCATGAGATTAATTCAGAGTACAGGAGCGACTCCATCATAGGTGAGTTTATGAGGGCATTCTCCTTCTCGGGAACAGATGCCGATGCACTGCGCTGCTGCCAGCTGTGGGGATTCACCTCATTCAATGCAGTCCGTTACTTTGAGAATATTGCCGTCAAGGATGAGACTCAGGAGAAGAACGATGCTCCTGACATGCTCTATATCCTTTTCAGGTATGTGATAGAGTTTGACCATTTCAGAAACCGAATGTCCGTGCATCAGCTGCTGGCAGACGGTGAGACTCCTGACCTGGACAGGATAGAGAGAACCCTGAACCGCCAGATTTCTGTGGATATGCCGTTCAGACCTGTAGGTGAGGTCTCTTCTCCGCTGAGTGATGAGGAGCACATGGCCAACATCCGCAAGGGTATTGCCCACTGCCGCCGTGGCGATGTCTTCCAGATAGTACTGTCCAGAAGATTTGTCCAGAGGTATGAGGGCGATGATTTCAAACTGTACCGTGCATTGAGGAGTATCAATCCGTCACCGTACCTGTTCTATATGGATTTTGGCGGTTTCAGAATCTTTGGCTCAAGCCCTGAGACCCACTGCCGCATTGATGGCGGGGTTGCATATATAGATCCGATTGCCGGTACCACACGCCGGACCGGAAATGAGGAGGATGACCGCAGGGGGGCAGAATTCCTGAAGAATGACCCGAAAGAGAATGCTGAGCATGTCATGCTGGTTGACCTGGCCCGTAATGACCTGAGCCGCAACTGCCATGGGGTAAAGGTGGATTTCTACAAGGAGCTGCAGTATTACAGTCATGTGATTCATCTGGTAAGCCGTGTGAGCGGCACGCTTGATGAGGGCGCAGATCCTGTCAGGACATTCATTGACACGTTCCCTGCCGGAACCCTGTCAGGCGCTCCAAAGGTCCGCGCCATGCAGCTAATCTCTGAGTATGAGCCACATAACCGAGGTGCATACGGAGGCTGTGTAGGCAGTATCTCATTTGACGGCTCCCTTAACCAGGCCATAACAATCAGGTCATTCGTAAGCCGTAATCAGGAACTCTGGTTCCAGGCCGGTGGCGGAATTGTAGCCAAGAGTGATCCTGCGTATGAACTGCAGGAGGTGAACAACAAACTGGGTGCGCTGCGCAGGGCAATTGTCCTGGCATCGGAAATGTAAGGAGAGAAAGGTATGAAAATTGTAATGATAGATAATTACGACTCCTTTACCTATAATCTGGTACATCTGGTGAAGGAACTGGGGGCTGACATAACCGTGTTCAGGAACGACCAGTTTGAACTTGACCAGCTTGAGGAGTTTGACAGGATAATGCTGTCACCGGGTCCGGGCATTCCGTCAGAAGCCGGCCTGCTGCTGCCTGTCATAGAGCGATATGCGGGAAAGAAGCCTATTCTAGGCATCTGTCTTGGTGAACAGGCCATAGGTGAATGCTTTGGAGGCACACTGGTCAATCTGAGCGATGTCTTCCATGGAGTGCAGACTCCGTGCAGGATAACTGTCAGGGACTACCTTTTTGAAGGTCTTCCTGAGCAGGTCAAGGTTGGCCGCTACCACTCATGGGTGGTCGATGCGGCATCGCTCCCTGACTCTCTTGAGGTGGTTGCCCTGAGTGAAGAGGGGCAGGTGATGGCTCTGAGACACCGCGAGTATGATGTCCGCGGAATTCAGTTCCATCCCGAGAGCGTGCTTACCCCTGATGGTAAGAAGATGATAGAAAATTGGATAAAACATTGAATAATATGCAAGAATATCTGAGTAGAATGATTGGCGGCGAGATTCTGAGCCGTCAGGACACACACACAATCATGCTGGGCATAGTTGACCAGAAGTTCAACGAGTGCCAGATTGCAGCACTGCTTATGTCGCTTCAGTCACGCGGCGTATCTGTTGATGAGCTCCTTGGATTCCGCGACGGCCTGCTTGAAACAGGCAAGTATCTTGATTTTGAGGATTACAATACCCTTGATATAGTAGGAACAGGAGGCGATGGCAAGAATACCTTCAACATCTCTACCTGTGCATCGTTCGTGGTTGCAGGTGCCGGCTATATGGTAACAAAGCACGGAAATGGTGCCAGCAGTTCGGTGAGTGGTGCCAGCAACGTCCTTCAGGGACATGGGGTGAAGTTCTCTGATGACCTGAGCCAGCTACGCCGTTCCATTGAAGAGACAGGCATCTGCTATTTCCACGCTCCTCTGTTCGCATACGGAATGAAGTTTGTGGGCCCGGTTCGCAGGGCTCTGGGTATTCCTACCTGCTTCAATCTGCTTGGCCCGCTTGTCAATCCATGCAGACCAAAGAATTCCCTTCACGGTACCGCAAATCAGGCACAGATGCGTCTGTATGTGAATGCACATCAGAAGATTGGTGACCATTTCGGCGTAATCTCAAGCTATGACGGCTATGATGAGATTTCACTGACCAGTGGTTTCAAGCTGGTTACAAATGACTTTGAAAAGGTGTTCACGCCTAAGGACATGGGCTTCAACTACGTTAATCCTGAAGAGATTTACGGCGGTGCAACCCAGCAGGAGGCCATGAAGATCTTTGACAGTATCCTTGACGGTACTGCAACAGAGTCACAGAAGAATGTGGTGATTGCAAACGCTGCATGTGGAATCTCGGTATTTGACCGCAACCTGTCTGTTGCAGATTCCATTGAGATTGCCAGGGAGTCTCTTGAGAGTGGCAAGGCCTTGGCAACGTTCCGTAAGTTCGTTGAAATCAATTCATGAAAATGAAGGATATCCTCTCTGACATAGTTGCAGACAAGCGCATTGAGGTGGCCGATGCCCGTGGCCGCATGCCGTATGAAGAGCTTGAGAGGCTTGCCCTGGCTGCTCCCCGCAGCACGCGCAGCATGAGCCGGGCCCTGGCGGCATCGGATTCCGGTATCATATCGGAGTTCAAGCGTAAGTCTCCGTCAAAGGGCTGGATCCATGAGGATGCCCAGCTGCTTCAGGTCGTGCCGGCGTATGCTGCAGCTGGGGCATCGGCATTGAGTATCCTGACCGATATGAAATACTTTGGCGGAGAGCTGGAGTTTATACGCAAGGTGCGCCCCATGGTGGATATCCCGATACTCAGGAAGGACTTTATCATTGATGAATACCAGCTTCTTGAGGCACGTCTTGCCGGTGCTGACGCAGTACTGCTGATTGCAGCCTGCCTTGATATGGACAGGTGCAGCCAGTTGCTTGGAAAGGCTCATGAGCTTGGTCTGGAGGTCCTGCTTGACATACACAGCACAGAGGAACTGAAGTATGCCGCCTTGGGTGCAGACATGGTTGGAATAAACAACCGCAACCTGGGAACATTCCATACCGATGTCAGGAATTCGTTTGATCTGGCTCAGGCTCTGTCTGAGGCTGTTCCGGCACAGAATGCGCCTGTCTTGGTATCAGAGAGCGGAATCTCTGCTCCTGAAACGGTAAGAAGTCTGCGTGATGCCGGATTCCGTGGCTTCCTGATGGGAGAGAATTTCATGAAGCGTGAAGATCCCGGAAAGGCACTCCGGGAGTTCGTAGAAGCACTATGAAAGGAGAAAAGCTCATAAAAGTCTGCGGAATGAGAGAGTCTGCCAATATACGTGCAGTTGACTCTCTTGGAATAGACCTGATGGGTTTTATCTTCTATGCCCCATCGCCCAGAAATGTCGTGGAACTGCCTTCTGTGATGCCGTGTCATGCCAGAAGGGTCGGGGTCTTTGTGGACGCTCCCTTTGAGGAGATCCGGGAGCGCGTCAGTCAGTTCTCTCTTGACTACGTGCAACTGCATGGAAAAGAATCTGCAGAGATGTGCCGGAGCGTCAAGAATCTGGGGGTGAATGTGATCAAGGCATTCCGCGTGGCCTCTGCCTCAGACCTGGTGCAGACCGGGCAGTATGCCGGAGAGTGTGACCTGTTCCTGTTTGATACCAAGACAGAACTGGCAGGAGGAAGCGGCAGATGCTTTGACTGGAGTGTTCTTGATGAATATAAGGGTGATACCCCGTTCCTGCTCAGTGGAGGCATCGGCCCGGAGAGCGCAGAGGGATTGACCTCTTTTCCCCATCCGATGCTTGCAGGGTATGACCTTAACAGCCGTTTTGAGACGGAACCGGCACTCAAGGATGTCGGACTCCTAAAACAATTTTTAAACGCAATTTGAGAATAGAATTATGACTAATAGAATTGACAGACTTTTTGCAGGAAACCCAAAGAGGCTTCTCTCAATCTACTTCTGTGCAGGTGCTCCTACGCTTGACGGAACAGCCGGTGTTATCAGAAGCCTGGCACGGAATGGTGTCAACATGATAGAGATTGGTATTCCGTTCAGTGATCCAATGGCCGATGGCCCTGTCATTCAGGATGCAGCAACCAAGGCGCTTCGGAATGGAATGAGTCTGAAACTGCTGTTTGAGCAGCTCAGGGATATCAGACAGGATGTTGACATTCCGCTTGTGATGATGGGCTATCTGAATCCTGTCTTCAAGTACGGCTTTGAGAATTTCTGCCGTTCATGCAAGGAGGTGGGTGTTGACGGAATCATTATTCCGGATCTTCCATTCAAGGACTACATGGAGCAGTATAAGTCTGTGGCTGAAAAATATGATCTGCGCATGATTATGCTGATCACACCGGAAACCAGTCCGGAACGTGTCCGTCTTATTGACGAGCACACCAGCGGATTCGTGTATATGGTATCGTCGGCATCTACAACCGGTGCCCAGAAAGACTTCAACGAGGCTAAGCTGGAGTATTTCCACAGGATTGCGTCAATGAATCTGCGTATTCCGCGCATGGTAGGTTTTGGAATCAGCAACAGGCAGACCTTTGATGCTGCATGCGACAATGCATCGGGCGGTATAATTGGCAGCCGTTTTGTGACCCTGCTAGAGAAGCATCAGGGCGATGCGGATTCTGCAATCAGGGAACTTAAGTCTGACATAGGCCTATGATGCCTGAAGGCGACTTGCTCTGGTATGACATGGGTGCCGGGGTGGAGGCTTTCTCTACCCTGCGCACTGCCACTTTGCCGTATCCTGTCGTTCAGCCGCATCAGACACATACAGATACGGTCGCGCTGGTTGACAGACCGGATCTTACCCGTCAGGATCTTGAGGGCGTGGATGCCCTGATTACCAATCTTGAAGAGTGCGCAATCGGAGTTAGAACCGCTGACTGCATTCCTGTACTTCTCTATGACCCCATCAGAAGGGCGGCGGGAGCTGTCCATAGCGGGTGGCGTGGAACTGTCAGAAGAATTTCTGAAAAGACAGTGCTATCCATGCATGAACAGTTTGGGACAGATCCTGCTGACCTGATTGCGGTAATAGGCCCGGGAATAGGCCCGGACAGTTTCCAGGTAGGACAGGAGGTTGCTGATGAGTTTGCCAGTGCCGGTTTTGACATGTCCCAGATCATGTCTGACCGTGGGTCGCGCACGGAAGGGGATATGTCCGGCGGGCTTCATATAGATCTCTGGAATGCCGTCCGTATGACCCTGACAGGTGCAGGCCTGTCAGATGAGAGAATACATACCGCAGGAATCTGTACCTATCAGAACAACTCCATGTTCTTCTCTGCCCGCCGTGAAGGAAACAAGTGTGGGCGCATCATCAATTCAATAAAAATCCATGGTTTTTGTGGTAAGAAAGGATAATTGATATCCTTTTTGTGTAAAATTGCCTTCAAAATACCACTCAATTGTGGCTGAAGTCATGTCCGGTATCTGCTTTAGATACTTTTGTGCGTCCATTGAGACACAAACTGAAAAAACAGAAAACTGACATGGAGAACTTTGTAAGAACGTTCCAGGATACTATAGTAAGATGCTGGGACAAGAAAGCTTTGAGTGACTTTCATAAGGAGACTATCACATACGCACAGCTTGGTCATAATGTGGCTAAGATGCAGGCATTCTGGACCGCTGCAGGTCTGGTAAAGGGAGACAAGATATGTCTGTATGCAGCAAGCAGCAAAAATTGGATATCTGTATTCATGGCCGCAGTCAGCGGCGGATTCGTAAGCGTACAGCTGTTCAACGGATTCCTTCCTTCTGATGCAGAAAACCTTGTAAACCATTCAGACTCAAAGATCCTTTATCTTGAGAAGAGGCTCTTTGACAAAATGAATTGCAGCAACATGAAGAATGTGATTGCCGTGTTTGACATTGCAACCATGGAGATGCTTTATGGTACAGATGAGGCAAAGGCCCTCTACGCAGGCATCGACAGCATGGTTCCTACCTTCACCAAGGAGGATGTCAAACTGTTCATTCCTGAGATGGATGACATCTGCGCAATCATGTACACTTCAGGTTCTACGGGCAACCCTAAGGGTGTCATGCTGAATGTTCGCAACTTCAGCGTAAACGTTGAGTCACTCCAGGACTATTTCCCATATAATCCGGATTCAAACTATGTGAGCATTCTTCCGTTTGCACATATCTTTGGTCTTCTCTGCGATGGTATCATACCAGTGACAATCGGTATGCATGAGACCGTTCTGGGCCTGCCGCCTATTCCTGCCAATGTAAAGGATGCTATGTGCGAACTCAAGCCTTCAATCTTCTTTGCGGTTCCACTTATCCTGACCAAGTTCATTGACTACGTGGTTGGAAAGCAGATCCATACTCCAGAGGGTGAGGCCAAGCTTGAAGACTACGAGAACAATCAGGAATTCTGCTCTGAGCTCCATGATAAGGTGATTGAGGCTCTTGGCGGCAATGTAGAGCTGTTCGTAACAGGTGGTGCAGCAATTCCACAGGATCTTGAACTGCTGCTTACACGCAAGCTGCAGCTTCCTTTCATTACCGGTTATGGTATGACAGAGACCTGCCCTCTGATTTCTGCAGGACACAAGGGTACATACAAGCTGAAGTCATGCGGTGAGTATTCACACAAATGCGTTGACCTGAAGGTTGAGTCTCAGGATCCTGAGCATATAGCAGGTCAGGTTCTGGTAAAGGGTGCCGCTGTATTCCAGGGCTACTACAAGAATCCTGAGGCTACCAAGGCAGCCTTCACTGAGGACGGCTGGTTCATGACCGGTGACATGGGTACCGTTGACAAGGATGACACCCTCTTCCTAGTTGGCCGATGCAAGAACATGCTTCTCTCTACCAATGGCCAGAACATCTATCCAGAAGAGATTGAGGTGCTGCTGAACCAGCTTCCATACGTTGCTGAGTCCATCATTGTACAGCGTGACACAAAACTGGTTGCCCTGATTGTTCCGAATGCCGATGCTGCCACGAATGACAATCTGAGTGCAGAGACTCTTGCTGCAATCATGAAGCAGAATCTTGTCAAGCTGAACCAGCAGGTTCCGGGCTACTCTGCCGTAGCAGACTATGAACTTCAGACACAGCCTTTTGCAAAGACACCAAAGGGAAGCATCCGCCGTTTCCTCTATTCGTGACCGGATACAGTCTGAGGAGACTGCTTATATATTCTGCCGCACAAAATCGTGAATTTTGTGCGGCAGTTTTCTTTACATATATAATGTGCATGTGATTATTGGTGAGTATCTTTGCGCAAATTTTAACTAAATAATGGAAAAAGAGGTATCAACCCTCAGGGAGCTCTATCTGGATTCAACCAGAAAATATGCCAACGAGAAGCTCTTCTGGCAGACGGATGGAGTTCAATCGTACACATACGCATCGTTCAAGGAAGCCTGCGACAGCCTCTCTGCCCGTCTTGAAGAAGCTGGAGTGGGATTCGGTGACAAGGTCGCCATATTCTCACAGAGTATGCCAAACTGGTCACTGGCAATGTTCGCAACAGTTGCATTCGGCCGTATAGCAGTTCCTCTGTTGCCGGACTTTACAGAGAGTGAGGTTACGAATGTGCTCACACATTCAGAATCTACTGTACTGTTTGTCAGCAGGAAACTTATCAAGAAGGTTTCTGAAGAGTGTCTTTCCAGGATGGACCTGGTCATTGACATAGAGTCGCTTGAGGTCATCAGGAAATCAGACAATGTCCGCTCCAAGGGAGAGAGTCTCAGGGATCCGGCTCCTGAGGACATTGCAACAATCATCTATACTTCAGGAACAACCGGCAGTGCAAAGGGTGTAGTGCTGAGTCATCTGAATATCTATACCAATCTGATAATAGGTATTCATTACTTCAAGATAGGTCCAGGTGATATTCTGTTGTCAGTCCTTCCGATGGCACACACATACGAGCTGAGTCTGGGAATGTTCTATCCATACTATTGCGGTGCTGCTGTCTGCTACATGTCAAAGCTGCCGACACCTACTATCCTGCTCAAGACCATGAATGAGGTAAGACCGACTGCAATACTTACAGTGCCTCTGATCATTGAGAAGGTTTACAAGAGCAGTATTGTTCCTCTGATAAACAAGAGCAAGGCCCTGGGCTGGATGTATAAGCATATGAATGGGATTACCTGCCGCATTATCGGCAAGAAACTGATAAAGACGTTCGGCGGTAAACTGAGATTCTACGGAATCGGAGGTGCCAAGCTTGATCCGGATATAGAGTCATTCCTCAAGAAGGCCCACTTCCCATACTTCATAGGTTATGGTCTTACGGAGTGCGCGCCTCTGCTGATCCTGTCAAAATGGTTCAGCACGGTGCCGGGTTCAATAGGCTTTCCGGGACATGGCGTACAGATCCGGCTGGACAATGTGAATCCGGAAACAGGGCAGGGTGAGATTGTGGCCAAGGGCAACAACATCATGATAGGCTATTACAAGGATCCGGAAAGAACCAAGGCCGCCTTTACAGAAGACGGGTGGTTCAAGACCAATGATCTGGCATCGGTTGATAAGGAGGGCCGTTATTTTATCAAGGGGCGTCTGAACAATATGATTCTGGGAGCCAGCGGTGAGAATATCTACCCTGAAGAGATTGAGAAGGTCATAAATGACTATGAGGGTGTCAACGAATCGATAGTCCTGGAACGGAGCGGCAAGCTTCTGGCACTCGTGAACTTCAATGAGGATGTACTCAACTGGAACCTTAAGGGAGAGGATGAGTTCGTCAGGATAATTGAGGAACACAAGGCGGCTCTGGTCAAGTTCGTGAATTCAAAGGTCAACAAGGCATCGAATATCAGTGAAATAGGTATCATGAAGGAGCCTTTTGAGAAGACCGCGACAAAGAAGATCAGGCGTTTCCTTTACAAGGATACCAATCCCGATGCATAAATTTGAAATAATAATACCATTGGCCTGTAGTAAAACACAGGCCTTGGTTGTCTAATGGACAGAAACAGGTTAAAAACAAGAAATATGATGAAGAAATTATTCTTTGCAGCACTGATGCTCCTGACTGCAGGCGTGGCAAGTGCACAGCAGGATCAGCAGGTCCCGACTGATCCGAAGGTACGTATCGGACATTTGGAGAACGGCATGACCTATTATATCCGTCACAATGAGGAGCCAAAGGGTCAGGCAAACTTCTACATAGCCCAGAAGGTGGGTTCTATCCTTGAGGAGGATAACCAGCGTGGTCTGGCTCACTTCCTGGAGCACATGTGCTTCAACGGTACAGAGAACTTCCCTGGCAACAACATCATCAAGTACTGTGAGTCAATCGGAGTAAAGTTCGGAGCTGACCTGAATGCCTACACCAGCATTGATGAGACAGTTTACAATATTGACAACGTTCCTGTTGCCAATGTTCCAAGTGCCATTGACTCATGCCTTCTGATCCTGCATGACTGGGCAAGCGCCCTGCTTCTTGAGGATGATGACATTGATCATGAGCGTGGCGTTATCCACGAGGAGTGGCGGAGCCGTATGGATGCTCAGATGCGTCTGTATGAGAAGATCCTTCCTGAGGCATATCCTGGCAACAAGTATGGTCAGAGAATGCCTATCGGTACCATGGAGGTTGTTGACAACTTCCCATATCAGGCACTCCGCGATTACTATGCAAAGTGGTATCGTCCGGATCAGCAGGGCATCGTTGTAGTAGGTGATATTGACGTTGATCAGGTCGAGCAGAAGATTCAGAAGGTCTTCGGTTCAATTCCTGCACCGGTAAATCCTGCTGAGCGCTACTATGTGCCGATTGAGAAGAATGATGCTCCTATCATCTGCCTCGGACAGGACAAGGAGATGCCTTATGAGATGACATATCTCTTCCTGAAACACGATGCTTTCCCTGATGAGATGAAGTCTGGTCTCAGCTATATGATCTATCAGTATGCGCTGAGCGTGGCAAACATCATGCAGAGCCAGCGTATGCAGGAGATTACAATGACTCCTGAGCCTCCGTTCGTGCAGAGCCGTATTGCTGATGACGACTACTTCCTTTCAAAGACAGAGGGTGCATACACCGGTCTTATTGTAACCCAGGGTGATCTGCTGAAGGGTCTTACTGCAACATACCGTGAGATGCTCCGTGCACTGCGTCATGGCTATACCGCTTCTGAGTATGACCGTGCCCGTACAGAGTATCTGTCACAGCTTGAGACTGCATATAACCAGCGTGAGAAGGTAAAGAGTGCTGAGTTCTGCGCTGAGTATGTAAGACACTTCATAGACAACGAGCCTATCCCGGGTATTGAGACTGAGTTCCAGCTGATGAACCAGGTTGCTGCACAGCTTCCTGTAGAGCTGATCAACCAGATGCTTGCACAGCTTGCAGACGGTTCCGGTACAGTCGTTGTATGTATGCTGCCGGAGTCAAGTGATGCTCCTTCAAAGGAGGCTATTGCTGCTGCTCTGGCTGCTGTCGATGCAGAGGATATTGAGCCTTATGAGGATACAGTTTCTGACGAGCCTCTGATTTCTGAGCTTCCTGTTCCAGGTAAGGTGGTTAAGTCAAAGGATTCCAAGTTCGGATACCGTAAGTTCACACTCTCAAACGGTGCTACCGTATATCTGAAGAGCACAGACTTCAATAAGGATCAGATTCTGATGTCTGCCCACAGCTTTGGCGGTCAGTCTCTCTACACCAAGGCTGAAGCCACCAACCTGAAGGGTCTGAGTGAGTTCCTGAGTGTCGGCGGTGTTGGCAACTTCAGCGTGACAGATCTTTCAAAGATGCTTGCCGGCCGTCAGGTTTCGGTATCGCCATCCGTGAACATGAACAGCGAGACAATGAGCGGATCCTCAACTCCAAGGGATTTTGAGACAATGCTTCAGCTGACATATCTGTATTTCACAGCCCTTCGTGCAGACCAGAATGCGTATGCTTCAACTGCAGGCCGTCTGAAGGCAATCCTGCAGAATGCCGAGGCACAGCCTATGACAGCCCTTCAGGACAGTCTGAACTCGACTATCTATGCCAACAAGGAGTACTTCACATCACTCCGTTCATCTGAGGTCGATGAAATTGACTATGAGCGCGTTCTTGAGATTGCAGCAGAGAGATTCGCCGATGCATCGGACTTCAGGTTCTACTTTACCGGTGCCATAGATGAGGATTCTATGATTCCTTTGATTGAGCAGTACATTGGTGCCCTGCCATCAACCGGAAAGGGACATGAGAAGTTCAGAAAGGGCGTTACAGATTTCGTGAAGGGACATGTTGACAATGTCTTTGAACGTGAGATGGAGGTTCCTATGACAACTGTCTTCATGCTGGGAAGCGGCAGCAGCAAGTCTGACCTGAAGACATCGCTTGCCTTTGACATTGCCCTGCAGTGCCTGACAATTGATCTCATGGAGGAGATCCGTGAGAAGGAGGGTGGAACCTACAGTATCAATGCCAGTGGAACCGTAAGGTCGCTGCCAAATTCAGAGGGTATATATCAGATTGTATATCAGACTGATCCTGAGAAGGTTGGTTATCTTAACGGCCGCGTCATGGAGATTATTGACAGCTTCATTGCCAATGGTCCGTCAGAGGATGGCATGAAGAAGGCCAAGGAGTATATGCTCAAGACATTCCAGGAGGCACAGCGTGAGAATTCTGCTCATACCGAGTGGATTGAGACCTGGGTTGAGAACAAGCGTGATACCTTCACGAATTATGAGAAGATTGTCAACTCAATTACTGCAAGTGACGTTGTGAAGGCCTTCAAGACCGTCAAGACCCAGAACAACAATGCTCTTGTCATCATGAAGGGTGTTGCAGCAGGAAAATAATCAGGAATGATTGACGATTCTTTGTTCTATGACATGTTTGAGCAGCATCTTACAAACGAGCTGCTCAAACAGTGTACAGCTGCAGGGTTGCTGAAAGGTCAGCTCCTACAGTCTGAGGATATTGATGCCAAGTGGAAGGAGTATGCTCCTGAGTACATGGCAGATTCAATCAAGGAGATAGCTCAGTACCCGACTGTTTCAGTTGGGTGGGCTGTTTACATAGGTATGGCTGTTGCCTGCTGGTGGAGCCGTGACTGGGAGGGCCTGAAGGACCAGCCCTACAAGGTTCTGTATGGAACAGAGGGCTTTGACAATATGGACGACCACATTGTCTCTGACATTCTTGGACTGCCGCTGCAGGGCAAGGAGGCCCAGAAGGTGATTGAACTGGTCCGCCAGATTTCAGAGACAGCAGTCACGTTCATCCGTCAGGAGCGGGTTGAGCCTCAGAGTCGCAAGGCCTTCTATCTGTTTGCCCATACCACCAAGGTGATGTTTCGCATCGGTGCTGCCATTGAACTGTTCCGTCTGGGGTATGAATGGCAGCGTCTGGATATTGCAGAAGCCTGATACTTATGAACAAGCAGCAGAAAAAGATTCTTCAGGCTCCTGGGGGTGCAGGGCGCGTGCTTCTGCATACCTGCTGTGCTCCGTGCTCAAGCGCCATCATAGAAAGGATGGTGGAGAGTGGCATTGAGCCTGTCATCTTTTACTGCAATCCCAATATTTATCCCTATGAGGAGTATCTGGTCCGCAAGGAGGAGTGCAGCCGTTATGCATCGTCACTGGGACTTCAGATAATTGACGCGGATTATGACCATGCAGCCTGGCTGGAGTGTGCGCGCGGCCATGAGGATGAGCCGGAGCGTGCAGCCCGATGCCTGAACTGTTTCCGTCTGCGCCTGAAAAGAACAGCTGAATATGCCCATGAGAATGGTTTCAAGGTAATTTCGTCAACACTTGATTCCAGTCGCTGGAAAAGCCATGACCAGATAGTACAGGCTGGTCACGAAGCGGTCAGTGAGTTTCCGGACGTGATGTTCTGGGATCAGAACTGGCGCAAGGACGGGCTTCAGCAACGGCGTTCCGAAATAATCCGTGAACAGAATTTCTACAATCAGCGCTACTGCGGCTGTGAATTCAGCATGCGCTCAATGAAAGATGACAAGGCCGGTGTACGCAAGCGCATGAAACGTCTTGTCTCAGTGATGACAGATGAGAGGAAACTCCAGGAAAGCCAGCGCATCTGGGACAGCCTTGAGGCATCGGAACTGTTCAGGAACGCGCAGAGCGTGCTCATGTACTGGTCTATGGCCGATGAGGTTAGCACTCATGACTTTATAAGGAAATGGCATGGAAAGAAACGAATCTTCCTTCCGTCAATTGACGGTGATGACCTGCTGGTCCGTGAATATACTGGCGATGCAAGTCTAGTTCCAGGTCCGTCATTCGGAATTCCAGAGCCCGTAGGTCCGGTTCTTGAAAACCTGGCTGAGATTCAGCTGATAGTGGTTCCGGGGCGTGCCTTTGACCGGGAGGGCAACCGTATGGGCCGTGGCCGTGGATTCTATGACCGTCTGCTGGCATCGGTCAGTTGCCCCAAGGTGGGCGTCGCGTTCAGCTGCCAGATGATTCCATCTGTTCCTGTTGAGGAAAATGACGTCAAGATGGACCTTGTGGTTTCGTGTAGTTTCTAAGGAAAATGTTATCTTTGCGAATCCAAAAAATGGGGTCGTAAAAGATGGATAAGAGCATTATAACCGTAACCGGAAGAGATACAGTAGGTATCATTGCCAAGGTCTGCACCATACTTGCAGAGAACAATATCAACATTCAGGATATTTCACAGACAATTGTGGACGGAATCTTCAACATGATGATGATTGTGGATACCGCCAAGTCACCTATCGTGTATGATGAACTTGTCCAGCGTCTGCAGAACGCCGGCTCTGAGATGGGAGTGCGTATCCTCTGCCAGAAGGAGGAGATCTTTGACAAGATGCATAGGATATGATCAGTCAGAGAGAGGTCATTGAGACCAACAAGATGATTGATGAGGAGAATCTTGACGTCCGCACAATCACTATCGGCATCAGCCTGCTGGACTGTGCCGATGCAGATCTTGAGAAGACCTGCCGCAATATCCAGAACAAGATCCGTCATTATGCCAGCCGGTTGGTAGAGACCGGTCAGGCCATCTCACGTGAGTACGGTATTCCAATCGTGAACAAGAGGGTCTCGATCACTCCGATATCACTTGTAGGAGCGGCCTGCTGCCATACGTCACAGGACTACGTCCGTATTGCCCTGGCTCTTGACGAGGTAGCAGAAGAGATCGGCATAAACTTTCTGGGCGGATATTCTGCAATAGTGTCAAAGGGAATGACAACCAGTGACCGTCTGCTCATTGAGAGCATTCCTGAGGCAATGGCAAAGACCAACTATATCTGCAGCAGCGTGAATGTGGGCTCTACAAAGACCGGCATCAATATGGACGCCGTCCGTCTGATGGGTGAGATTGTCCGCAAGACTGCTCTTGCAACGTCAGAGCGCGACTCCCTGGGCTGTGCAAAGCTGGTAGTCCTGTGCAATGCACCTGACGATAATCCATTCATGGCAGGTGCTTTCCATGGCGTTACGGAGCCCGATGCAATAATAAACGTAGGCGTAAGCGGCCCTGGCGTAGTGAAGTATGCGCTGCAGAGCGTCCGTGGACAGAGCTTTGAGGTTCTGTGCGAGACAATCAAGAAGACTGCGTTCAAGATAACACGTGTTGGCCAGCTGGTTGCTCAGGAGGCATCGCGCAGGCTGGGTATTCCGTTCGGAATAATTGACCTGTCACTGGCACCTACACCTGCGGTAGGAGACAGTGTGGCTGATATCCTGCAGGAGATAGGCGTGGACAAGGCCGGAGCTCCGGGAACCACCGCATGCCTAGCACTCCTGAATGATCAGGTAAAGAAGGGTGGCGTCATGGCATCGTCATACGTGGGCGGACTGAGCGGCGCCTTCATCCCAGTGTCTGAGGATCAGGGCATGATTGAGGCTGCCGAGTGCGGTGCCCTGAGCATTGAGAAGCTTGAGGCAATGACCTGCGTCTGCTCCGTAGGTCTTGACATGATTGCCATACCGGGTGATACTCCAGCTACGACAATATCAGGAATCATTGCCGATGAGGCTGCAATTGGAATGGTGAACCAGAAGACAACTGCTGTGAGAATCATTCCTGTGATAGGAAAGGGAGTGGGAGAGACCGTAGAGTTCGGCGGACTTCTGGGCCATGCTCCAATCATGAAGGTGAATCCGTTCGGATGCTCTGACTTTGTGAGCCGCACGGGTCGTATTCCTGCACCGATACATAGTTTCAAGAACTGATAACAGAAAAACATATAAGGATTATGATAGGATTTGATAATGACAAGTATCTGAGGATACAGTCGGAACATATCAAGGAGCGCATCGCCAAGTTCGGCAACAAACTCTATCTTGAGTTGGGAGGAAAGCTTTTTGATGACCATCACGCAAGCCGTGTCCTGCCTGGTTTCCAGCCGGACAGCAAGCTGCGTATGCTCAGCCAGCTGAGTGACAGCGCTGAGATTGTGATAGTAATCAGTGCAGTTGATATTGAGAAGAACAAGGTACGTGCTGACCTGGGCATCACATACGACGAGGATGTACTGCGTCTGAGAAGCGAGTTCCAGAACCGCGGTTTCTTTGTAGGCAGCGTTGTAATAACACATTATAACGGTCAGTCAAGTGCATCGGCCTTCAGGGAGAGACTGGAACGCATGGGCATCAAGGCGTACTACCATTATATAATTGAGGGATATCCTCACAATGTGGCCCTGATTGATTCTGATGAGGGTTTTGGCAAGAATGACTATGTCGAGACAAGCCGTCCGCTGGTCATTGTCACAGCACCTGGCCCAGGAAGCGGCAAGATGGCGGTCTGCCTGAGCCAGCTTTACAACGAGCACAAGCGTGGAGTAGAGGCTGGATATGCAAAGTTTGAGACCTTTCCGGTATGGAACCTTCCGCTGAAGCATCCGGTCAATATTGCCTATGAGGCGGCCACAGCTGACCTGAATGATGTCAACATGATTGACCCGTTCCACCTGGAGGCATACAACAACATTGCCATCAACTACAACCGTGACATTGAAATCTTCCCTGTCCTGAATGCCCTGTTTGAGGGTATCTACGGAGAGAATCCATACAAGTCTCCTACAGACATGGGTGTTAACATGGTGGGCTTCTGCATCAGCAATGATGATGTTTGCTGCCAGGCATCCAAGGAGGAGATAATTCGCCGCTACTATTCTGCCCTGAACAAGTTTGCAGAGAGTGGCATGAACGATGCTGAGGTAAACAAGATTGCTCTGCTGTTCAAGCAGGCAAAGATTTCTACCGCAGACAGAAAGACCACTGTGGCAGCTAAGGAGCGTCAGGAGAAGTCCGGCGTACCAAGTTCTGCAATAGAGCTGGCTGACGGTACTATCATTACAGCAGAATCAAGCCCTCTGCTTGGCCCAAGTGCAGCGCTCCTATTGAACGCTACCAAGCATCTGGCTGGCATTGACCACAGTGTCAAGTTGATTCCACAGGAGATGATTGAGCCTATCCAGAAGACAAAGATTGACTATCTGGGTGGTAAGAACCCGCGTCTTCATACTGATGAGGTGCTGGTTGCCCTGTCTGTACTGAGCAAGGAGGATGACAACTGCCGTCGTGCACTGGCCCAGCTTCCGGAGCTGCGCGGCTGCCAGGCCCACTCAACGGTGATGCTCAGCTTTGTGGATCAGAAGATATTCAAGAAACTTGGGGTCGGGTTGACATGTGACCCGGTCAGAAGCAACAGATAAAAAATATCGCGTCAGACTGACGCGATATTTTTTTCATTTAGGAGTTCCTTACCCTGTGCGGTGTAAGCGTATTCAATCCTGTCTTCGTAGTATTTCTCAACCTTTCCACGAACAATCTTCATTGTGCTGTTCACAAGGCCGTTCTGCTCTGTGAACGGCTCAGGAAGAACCGCTATGGCTGCCGGCAGCCATCTGTCCGGGAACATGCCGCCGTGAGAACCTCCGGTCTTGTACGAATCAATCTCCTCCTGGATTTTCTTCAGCATGAGTTCCTTTGCCTCACGCGAGTCAGGATTTATCTGAGGATTTGAAGACTTTACATATTCTCTCAGGGCATCCTTGTTGGGAACTACAAGAACAATGGTGTATGGATTCTGGTTATTGTGCAGGATTGTCTGCTCAATGTATTTTGAACCATCTGTCAGGGAGTCCTCAAAGCCTTCCGGACTGTACTTCTCTCCGTCAGAAGAGATGAGCAGAGACTTGAATCGTCCTGTCACCCAAAGATACTCCTTGTCTGCCTTCAGGTAACCCATGTCACCGGTATGCAGCCATCCGTCCTTGATTGTCTTTGCCGTTGATTCCGGATTCTTCCAGTAACCGGCCATGACATTCTCACCGCGTATCACAATCTCTCCGCGAACTTCTGGAGCTACCTCCTTGCCTTCATCGTCGCAGATCTTTATGTCAAGCGGCTTGACAACGCGTCCGGATGAGCCGAATATTGCGTGTCCGGTTGAATTGGAGCAGATGATTGGAGTGGCCTCTGAAAGACCGTAGCCCTGGAACATTGGGATTCCGATTGCGCAGAAGTACCTCTGCAGCTCAATGTCAAGCAGAGCTCCGCCACCTACAAAGAACTTCATGCGGCCGCCGAAGTTCTCACGTACCTTGCTGAACACCAGCTTGTCAAAGAGTGCCATGAAAGGCTTTCTCCAGAACTGAAGTCCACCACGGTTATAATACTCCTTGTTATATGCTATTGCGTTCTTCAGAGCCATGTTGTAAAGCTTCTCAACCTTTGGACCCTTCTTGGCAATTCCGTTCTCAACGTTCTTCTTGAAGTTGCGTGCAAGTGCAGGAACAGAGAGCATGACCATTGGCTTGACCTCCTGGATGGCTGTAGGAACATTCTTCAGTGTGGCAAGTGGGTTCTTGCCTACAGGTACTGTGGCGATGCTTCCGCCATGCATCATCATTGTGTAGAAGCCGGCCACGTGCGCAAAGCAGTGGTCAAGCGGAAGCAGGATGAGCATCACGTCGCCCTTGTCAATTGTAATGATCGATGCGCCCTGCTCAACGTTGGCTGTGTAGTTCCTGTGAGTCAGGAGCACGCCCTTAGGGTCGGCGGTGGTACCTGAAGTATAGCTGATGTTCGCATAGTCATCAGGCTGTACAGAGTGCGAACGGGCATCGACCTCTGCTTCATGAGCCTTCAGATACTCCTGTCCGATAGCCTGGAATTCTGAAATACCCATCTCCTTGTCCTGATATGAGTCAAGGTCATCAAGGACAATCACCTTCTCAACCTGAGGAGTGTCAGCCAGAATCTTCCTGACCTTTGGAAGCTGCTGTGATGATACAATTATGAATCGGCTGTCAGAGTGGTTGACCCTGAACAGCAGGTCATTGCTCTCTTCAAGCTTGATTGAGAGAGGTACGTTCACGCCGCCGGCGTAAAGGATGCCAAGCTCGGCAATTACCCAGAGCTTGCGGCCCTCAGACAGGAGTGACACGCGTTCTCCCTTTTCCAGACCCAGACTCATCAGGGCGGCAGCAAGTGTGCGGCCTTCCTGTCTGGTAGCTGTGAATGACGTCTCGTGCCAGGTGTTGCCCAGCTTTTCGCGGATGAATGTCTCGTTGTTGTACTTTGCTGAATACTTGTCAACAAAGTCAATGATAGTGATTCTTTCTGCCATTATGGTAGTTTAAGGTTACAGTCTTTTTACGTACATGCACCTGATTGCGTTCAGGACAGCCAGCACCATTACGCCTACATCGGCAAAGATTGCCAGCCACATGTCTGCCATGCCAAGTGCACCAAGCAGCAGGCAAGTTGCCTTGACTGCGAGTGCAAAGATAATATTCTGATAGACTATTCCAAGGCATTTGCGTGAAATCCTGATGGCTTTGGCAATCTTCAGGGGGTCGTCGTCCATCAGTACCACATCGGCAGCTTCTATGGCGGCATCGCTGCCCATGGCCCCCATTGCAATCCCAATGTCAGCGCGTTTCAGCACCGGTGCGTCATTGATTCCGTCACCTGCAAATGCAAGCTTCCCGTTGGTCCCGCAGAGAAGTTCTTCAACCTTGCTTACCTTGTCTGTAGGGAGAAGCTCGCTGAAGACCTGGTCGATGCCGAGCTCTGCTGCGACCTGTCCGGCAACCTTTCCGCTGTCACCTGTAAGCATGACAGTCCTGTCGATGCCGGATCTGTGCAGCTGACTGATGGCCTCTACCGAAGTCGGCTTGATGACGTCCGATATCACAATGTGGCCGGCGTATTCCCCGTCAATTGCCAGATGAATGACAGTGCCGGTCTCATGGCATGGAATGGCGCTGACATTCAGCCGTTCCATCAGCTTTGCGTTGCCTGCAGCCACGCGTCTTCCGTCAACGGTGGCCATGACTCCATGACCGCTTATCTCTTCAATGTCGCAGACACGGCTTCTGTCCAGTGGCTTTCCGTATGCCTGCTGCAGACTGCGGCTGATAGGGTGTGACGATGCGCTTTCGGCCAGCGCTGCCATCTCAGTCAGGTATCCGTCATCATAGGTGCTGTGATGTATTCCAACAACCTCAAATACCCCTTTGGTAAGGGTTCCGGTCTTGTCAAATACCACCGTCCTGACCTTTGACAGCGTCTCAAGGTAGTTGGAGCCTTTTATGAGTATGCCTTCACGGCTGGCACCGCCGATGCCCGCAAAGAAACTGAGCGGAATGCTTATGACCAGAGCACACGGACAACTGATGACCAGGAATGTCAGAGCGCGGTAGAACCATCCGCTCCAGTTGGCATCGGCATTGACAATTATATTGAATAAAGGTGGCAGAATGGCCAGAGCCAATGCAGCGATGCAGACGGCAGGAGTATAGATGCGGGCAAACTTTGAAATGAAATCCTCAGATCTTGACTTGTTTGAGGTGGAGTTCTCAACCAGTTCAAGAATCTTTGAGACTGTTGATTCTCCGAATTCGCGTGTGGTTCTGATCCTGAGAACCCCGGTCATGTTGATGCATCCGCTGATGACCTCATCTCCACTGTGGACATCGCGCGGCAGACTCTCGCCTGTCAGGGCACTGTTATTTAGGGTAGAAGCTCCTTCTGTGACTATTCCGTCAATGGGAATCTTCTCACCTGGCTGGACAATGATGACCGTGCCTGGTGCAACGTCATCGGGGTCAACCTGTTCCAGAACCCCGTCAGTCTCAATGTTTGCGTAGTCCGGACGTATGTCCATCAGCTCGCTGATGCTTTTTCTGCTGCGGCCTACTGCATATTTCTGGAAGAATTCGCCGATCTGGTAAAAAAGCATCACGGCAATGGCCTCATTGTAGTCACCGCTTTTCTCATATATTGCCAGGGCAAACGCACCTAGAGTGGCAATTGCCATGAGGAAATTCTCATCAAAGACCTGTCCGTTGATTACTCCCAGACAGGCTTTTCGGAGAATGTCGTAGCCTATGAGGAGATAAATGCCCAGAAAGCAAGCCAGCTTCAGAATGCCGTCAACCGGCAGGAACTGCAGCCAGATGACCAGCACTGTCGTGCCGATTATCCTGTACAGCATCTTCTTCTGTTTCCCGGTAAGCATGTCCCAGTCTCAGAATTCAATTTCACAATCAGGTTCAACCTTGCGGCACGCCTTCAGTACTGCCGGCATAACCTTTGCGGGGTCAGCACCTTCTGAAAACTCCACGCTCATCTTCTGGGTCATGAAGTTTACGACTGCGTTCTCAACTCCCTCAATCTTCCTGGTTGCTTCCTGCATAAGGTTGGCACAGTTTGCGCAGTCAACCTCAATCTTGTAGTTCTTCTTCATATTGCTTTTTTGTTTCTGTTTCTGTTTGACGATGCAAAAATACAATGTGCGTCATGCAACCGGGTTGCAAAGTGTCTTGTAAAAGATTTATCTTTGCGGTATGGAAAAGATATGCTTCATTGTAGCAATGAGGGCTGAGGTCAAGCCTTTCATTGAAGAGTACGGTATGGTTGAGGAACCTGGTTTCTTTGCACCGCTGCCATGTCAGCTGTATAAGGCAGAGAAAAATGGATGTCAGCTCTTTGTTGTCCTGAACGGTCAGCAGCATGGAAGTGACCTGGTGGGCTGTGAGGCTGCCAGCGTGGCAACAAACGTGGCAATCCAGAGGCTTGATCCGGATATCATAGTCAATTCCGGAACCTGTGGCGGATTCCGCTCTGAGGGAGCAGAGATTGCCAAGGTGTTCATAGGTAATGGAGCCATGTTCCATGACAGACGCGTACCTGGCGATGATGAGTGGAGCACCCAGAGCATCGGCAATTACAGCGTATGGGAAGGAAGTGCAGAAATGGCCGCTTCATTGGGATTCTCAATGGGAAAGGTGACTACCGGAAGTTCACTTGACATGCAGCCGTGTGACCTTGAGGTGATCAAGGCAAACGGTGGCCAGCTTAAGGATATGGAAGGGGCTGCAATTGGATTTGTGGCAAGCTTGTATGGCAAACCGGTCCTGTATATCAAATCCGTTACTGACCTGTGTGACGGTGGGGCAGAGACAATAGAGGAGTTCCGCAGAAACCTTCATGCTGCCAGCCTGGCACTGAGAGAGGCTGACCGCAGGGTCATTGAGTATCTGTCTGGATTGTAGTATTTTGAATATGAGTGATATGAAGAACAAGATTGCCAGGTCACTCCTGGCCGGAGTGCTGATAGGTTTTGGATGTATTGTCTATGTCCTGGTAGAAAATCATGTGCTTGGATCGTTCCTGTTCAGCCTGGGACTGCTGACGGTTATTCTGCAGGGTGCCATGCTCTATACCGGACGTGTAGGCTATGCCAATACATGGCCACTGGTAAAGGATCTGGTTCCTGTGATTCTTCTGAATTTTGTGGGAATTTGGCTTACCTGTTTCCTTTTCAGCAGGTATTCGGGCCTGAATCTTGATACAAGTGCCCTCATGGCAGCCAAGATGAATGAAACCTGGTATCAGGCACTGGTCAAGTCAATAGGATGCGGTGCCATGATGTTCATTGCCGTGGATAATTTCAAGAAGCACAACCACGCAATCACGGTTGTGCTTCCTATCATGTGCTTCATATTGTGCGGGTTCGAGCACTGCATTGCCGATTATGGCTATATGGCCATGGATGGCCGTCTGTTTGTATGGCAGCTTCCTGTATGGATTGTGGGAAATGCCATTGGCAGCCAGATTATTTACTGGCTGTCACGTCTGTCCTGATTATCATGCAGACCGGGTCATTTCCGGCTGGGAACTTGAGCACCTGGTCTGTTACAGAAGGAATACCTGTCTCCTGATCAATTGAATAGACTTCAATCTGATGGCTGTCACGCACTGCAACCAGCATGGTCTTTCCGTCTGGCAAGAGCAGGAAATTGCGTGGGTGAGTGCCTGTCTGGGTGTATCCTGTACGTGTCAAGGTGCCGTCATTGCCCACCTTGAACGTTGAGATTCCGTCATTTCTTAACCTATGCGACGTGTAGAGGAACCTACCGTCAGCGCTCAGATGAATGTCTGCACTTCCACCGGCATCAAGCATGTCTGCCTTTATGCGTTGTTTCTCAGTGAAAAGGGGTGTGCCGTCCTTGCTGGCGGAAATCTTCCATGAGATGACCTCTCCAGAAAGCTCGGTAATGCAGTAGAGCATGCCGGTCCTGCAGTCAAACTCCATGTGGCGTGGGCCGCTTCCGGCGCCGCAGTCTATTCCTGGGTATTCGGTGCAGGGATCCTGACTTCCGTGCTGTACCTTATACAGGTGAATGCTGTCACAGCCCAAATCCGATGCCAGTATCCACTCTCCGTGTATTC
Organism: Bacteroidaceae bacterium; assembly: GCA_024398535.1. Classification (GTDB taxonomy): domain Bacteria; phylum Bacteroidota; class Bacteroidia; order Bacteroidales; family Bacteroidaceae; genus Colenecus. Next base: position 9,384 of record JAKSIY010000018.1, on the reverse strand, counting down.
CCTCTGCATCGGCAATCAGTTCCGGAATGAAGCGTGTCTGGTGTATGTAGGCACTTTCCTGGCGTCCTGGAACAACACCGGAACCGTCATAGTACATGAATGTCTGGACTGGGGTTATTGCTCCTGATTCATCAGTCTGGAATACTGACATTGAGCCGCCGGTGTAGTTTGCAGTTATTACCATGTTGCCATGTACGGTGACATAGCAAGGATTGTCGCCTATCTCAGTGCTGTGGCCGGTGCGCACACCGCTGCGGAATGAACTGATTGCAGATGATGCCCCGCATTCATTCACGGCAAACAGTGTTCCGTCATCGGCCAGTGCCAGATATGACGGATTCTCTGATGCGGTCGGAATGAGTTCAGAGAAACCGTTGCCCTCAGTGCCGGGGGTATAGGTGGTCTCATACAGATTGCCTCCGTAAGTACCTATATATATACTCACAGGCGTTTCTGTCTTCTGCCTGCAACCGACAAGTGTCAGGACCGATGCCATTATGACTGCTCCCTTGCGCATGGGTCTTACTCTTCAAAGTCCAGGCATACGCGCTGGACGGTATATGGACGTACCTTGGTGTCTGCAACTGCCACGTGCTCAGGGTGAACGGCGTATGCCTTCAGGGCAGCCTCTGATTCAAGTGTGCTGTCAAGCATTACGTCGCAGTTTGACGATGCCAGACGGCCGGCAACGGCGACCTTGACACTTACAAGGCCAGGAACCTTTCCAACAAGCCCTTCAAGGCCTGCCTTGATATCTTTCTTCACTTCTGCCTTCCTTTCTTCAGACAGTTCTGGATTCAATGTCCACAGGATAATGTGCTTTACCATAGTTTTTATCTGTTAGGTACGGCAAAAATAGATAAATTTGCGCTCTCTTAATTCAATAATGTAATGAAAGGTAAATTTGTGGCTGCATTTGCGGCCGTACTGATGATTGGAGGCTTTGCCCATGCAGAGACTTCTGAGGCCCTGAAGGTCTCTTCGTACACTCTTGACAATGGAATGACGGTCTGGATCAATGAGGATCCGGCACAGACTGCCGTCTATGGCGCCGTGGTAGTCAAGGCTGGTGCCGTGGATTGTCCGGGAACGGGCATCGCCCATTACTTTGAGCACATGATGTTCAAGGGTACAGACAAGATTGGAACAATTGATTATCAGGCAGAGAAACCGTATCTTGACAGTATTGCAGCCAAGTATGATGAGCTGGCAAGTACCACTGATGACGATGCCCGCAAGGCTATCCAGATGGAAATCAACCGTCTGAACATAAAGGCTGCAGACTATGCAATCCCTAATGAGTTTGACAACCTGATTGCCGAGATGGGTGGCAGTGGGTTGAATGCCTTCACCTCTTATGATGAGACCGTTTACCACAACAAGTTCCTGCCTGAGTACTTTGAGCAGTGGGCAGAGCTGAACAGTGAGCGTATAATGAATCCGGTGTTCCGCCTCTTCCAGAGTGAGCTTGAGACTGTATATGAAGAGAAGAACCGTAGCGATGACAACCTGGTCAGCGACTTCCAGAAAAGCCTGCTCAAGAACCTGTTTGCAGGTACCGGTTACAGCGAGCTGGTGCTGGGTACTACAGAGAACCTGAAGAATCCGCGCCTGAACCAGATGGCTGAGTTCTTTGACAAGTATTATGTTGCAAACAACATGGGTCTTGTCCTGACAGGTAATATTTCAGCAGAAGAGGCTCTTCCTGTGATAGAAAAGACCTTTGGCCGTATCCGCAGGGGGGCTGATATCGTACGTGAGCCGCAGGTGCAGAAGCCTATCAACGGACGTCAGGAGACTACCGCTATAATAAATGTTCCACTGGTAAAGATAGGTGCCCTATGCTATCAGGGACCGTCAGATACTGATGCTGATTTCCTTCCGGTAAGCTTCATGACGTTCCTGCTGAACAATGATGCAGGTACAGGTCTGCTTGACAAGCTGATGCTGGACCATAAGCTCATGATGGCTATGGCAATGCCGGACCTGTCGTTCAAGGAGGTGGGCGCAATTGTGGTTCTGTATGCCCCAAAGCTGATAGGACAGTCTGAGAAGAAGGCCGGTAAGCTGATTTTCAATGCAATTGAGACTCTGAAGAAAGGCGATTTCACGGATGACTACTTTGAGAGTTGCAAGATGACTTACCGCAAGCTGCTCCTCCAGGAGACAGAAGACTTGCAGGAGCGTCTGAACAATATGGCGTTTGCCTTTGCACATGGCGTTGACTGGAATTCCGATGTCCTGACACGCGCAGACCGCATAGATGCCATGACCAAGGCTGACCTGGTTGCCATAGCCAACAAGTATTTAGGAGACAACTACCTGATGATTCATAAGAAGAAGGGTCAGGCCGGAGAAGGCTTCCTGGAGAAACCTGCCTATGACAAGGTGGTTCCAAAGAACCGTGAAGCCGCATCAGAGTATGCCCAGGAGCTTAGAAAGAGTGCCCAGCATATTGTTGTGGCTCCAAAGCCTGTTGATTACCAGAATGATGCAGAAAGAGTGCAGGTTGCTCCTATGGTCAATCTGTTTGCTGTGGGAAATCCGTACAACGATATCTTCAACCTGACGCTTTCATTCGGCATCGGCCTGAATGAGAGGCCTGAGCTTGAGCGTATGGCTACATACATATCGATGCTTGGCACAGAGGATAAGTCTCATGATGAGATATACGGTCAGTTGCAGACCTTGGGCAGCAGCGTTGGATTCAGTGCATCGGAATTCACTTTTGATGTGAACATTACCGGTATTGATGAGAATTTTGACAGGACAATGGCCCTGGTTTCTGAACTGCTGACCAACATGAAGGGTGACCGCAAGAAGCTTTCAACATGCAAGTCTGATGAGAAGTCAGGCCTTATCATGAACCGCCGTGACATGAATACAATTGCCTCTGCTCTCTTTGCAAAGGTCCGCTTTGGCGACAATTCGGAATATATCAGAGAGAAGGGAGATTGGGATGACAAGGCTCTCCTTACCCTGTTCAATGATGTCCAGAAGGTTGAGTGCGATGTCCTTTACAGTGGAACCCTGGCTGCATCGGAAGTTGCCTCTTCTGTTGCTGCAAACATCAACGTGAAGGGTGTGACAAGCAAATCCGCTACTCCGGTGGAGTTCCCGGTAATCAGGTATGAGTCACCAAAGATATTCTTCGTTGACAAGAAGGATGCTGCCCAGAGCCAGATAAGGATGCTTGTCCAGACTGATCCTATCAGCACAATTGAGGGTAGAAATGAAGGCTATATCTTCTCTTCTTATCTTGGTGGCGGCATGTCTTCACTTCTGTTCCAGGAGATCAGGGAGTTCCGTTCACTGGCCTACAGCACCCAGGCTGCAATGTACAGGCCTACTTACAGGAACCGTGACAAAGTGGATGTTCTCTTGATGGCATTTGTCGGCACTCAGGCTGACAAGACGATCGAGGCAATGACGGTCGTGGATTCTCTTGTGATGCACACTCCGATGCTTGAAAACAAGATTGAATCTATCAGGAAGGAGCTTCTGAACGCGCAGTGCAACAGCCATCCTGATTTCAGGGAGCTGCCTCAGGACATTGCATGGTCACTGAGACTTGGTTATACCGAGGATCCTGTAAAGGTATTTACTGAGCAGATTGCCGGCACTGACGTTGAAACCATGAGTGCATTCTGGAAGCAGTACATCAGCGGCCGCAATGCTGTGTGGTGCATTGTGGGCAATTCCAGGAATATTGACATGGAGTCACTTGCCGCATTTGGAGAGATTGTAATGCTTAAGGCTTCTGACGTAATAAAGAACTGATGGCAGAGATGCTGAGCCGTGAAGTCCGTCTTCTAGGCAAGGATTCCGTAGAGGCCATAAGACGCAGCCGGGTACTGCTCTTTGGCGTTGGTGGGGTAGGAGGCTGGTGTGCAGAGAGCCTTGTGCGCTCTGGCATCGGCCATCTGACCATTGTGGATTGTGACCATGTCTCAGAGACCAACCGTAACCGTCAGGTGGTTGCCACCAGCCGTACCGTGGGTCGCGTTAAGGTTGAGGCTATGAAGGAGCGTTTGCTTGAACTGAATCCCGATGCCAGCATTACTGCACTGGACATGGCTTACAGCGAAGAGACTGCCCATGAGTTCCATCTTGAGGAGTATGATTATGTGATTGACGCAATAGATTCCCTTAAGGATAAGCTGCACTTGATACTGCATGCTACAGGCATTCCAACAGTCACCTTCTTCTCTTCAATGGGCGCTGCACTCAGGACTGATCCGTTCAAGGTGCGCAGGACAGAGTTCTGGAAGGTAAAGGATGACCCGCTTGCAGCGGCTCTCAGGCACAGGATGAGGCACAGAAAGATGTTTCCTGCCAGAAAGTTCATGTGCGTTTACAGCGAGGAACTTCCTCAGCCGAACAGAGGCGCAGATGATGTCTTTGAGGAAAAAATAGAGGGCAAGGCCCAGATTAATGGAACCATTGCCCACGTTGTTGCCATCTTTGGCTTCTCTTTAGCCGGGATGGTTATAGAGGATATCGTTGCTAAGTCTGTCAGCGGACTACCTGGGTAAATTCCGGCTCAGCACCATTCTTTGCAATTACGTAGATGGTGCTGCTGCCTGTATTGAACTTGTACTCGGTACCGTTCTCAATCTTGCGGCTACCTGCGGTTGAAGGAACTCCCAGCGGCATTGAGTAGCTGTCGCATGCTGCATGGAAGATTGCCAGCTCCTCTTCAGAAACCTCTTTCTGCTCAGAGAATTCAGGCAATGCAGGAACCTCTCCCTCAATGAAACCGCTCTGCTTCAGGAACAGCTCAACCTCTTCTGCGGCAGCATTCATTCTGGCCTGTCTTACGCCATAGCCTTCAAGAATCTTTGCCTCTGGGAGAGCTCTCTTGAGATTTGCAGCAGATGTATTCAGGCCACCGCTGCCGAATGTGCAGAACGGAACGACCTTCTTGCCTGCAAATGACTCCTGCATTACGAGTGTTATTACTGGGTTTGCGTATGTTCCAAACCAGACTGGGAAGCCCAGGAATATTACGTCATAGTCGTTGACGTTTACCTTAAGTGGCTTGATTTCCGGGTAGGTGTTCTGGTTGATCTCCTCCTGGCCGCGCTGGATTGTGGCCTGGAAGTCTCCGTCGTAAGGATTTACTGCCTGAATCTCTTCAATGTCCGCACCAAGCTGCTTCTGGAACTCTTCTGCCAGGGCCCTGGTGGTCTCTGTCTGTGAATAGTAGAGTACAAGAATCTTGCTTTCACCCTGACTCTTCTTCTGTGAACCGCAGCCTGAAAGTGTCAGCGCTGCAGCTGCCATAAATAGAATTTTCTTCATTTCTCTTCTGTTGTTATTACCGGTGCAAAGTTAATCATTTAAATAATGTATCTTTGCGTATCATACACAAGGATACAGGGATGAGTGAAAAGAGTATCTCAATGCTAGAGAGGCGTGGCATAAAATGCACTGCAAACCGCATAATCGTACTGGATGCCCTTCTTGATGAAGGCCGTCCCATGTCAATGAAGGAGCTTGAAGAGGCTATCGCCACCCTGGACAAGTCCAGCATATTCCGATGCCTGACGCTGATGAAGGAGAACCACCTGCTGCATGTGCTTGACGGTGGTCCGGAAGGTGTCCGCTATGAGGTATGTCACCATGACCACTCTGATGGTAAAGAAGATTCAGACCAGCATGTCCACTTCCATTGCCTGAAATGTGGACGTACATTCTGTTTTGAGGATATCCTGATACCCCACGTTTCTGTTCCTGAAGGTTACCAGGTTGAACATCTTGAATACACAATAAAGGGAATCTGTCCTGACTGTTTATAATATAAATGTGTGTGGTTGCTACACACATTTGTCAAAAGTGTGCAAATATAAGTATCTAAAGGGCGATAAAACTTTTCGATTAGTCGGGTGGCCTGTACTTTTGTGCCCGAATTAATATAAAATTTCGTCCAAATGATAAGAAGAAACTTGTTTATGGCCATGGCCATGACAGCAGTCCTGCCAGCATTTGCCGGTGGATTCGTTACAAACACAAACCAGAGTGCTGCATTCCTCAGAATGCCTGCACAGGAAGCAGGGATCAGCGTTGACGCAGCATATTTCCAGCCAGCATCGATAGCATTCCTTGAGGATGGTTTCCACTTTGGATTCAACTGGCAGGTTGCAAGCCAGACACGTCAGTCAACTACAGAGTATGCACCTTTTGCATATGGTGCAAAGAACGGCGGCCAGGCTTCAAAGCTCTTTGAAGGAAAGGCTTTTGCTCCAGTTATTCCTTCTTTTGACCTGGCTTACACCAATGACCGCTGGTTTGTTTCAGACCACTTTGGTGTGACTGGTGGCGGCGGCAAGGCTGAGTATGCAGACGGACTTGGCTCATTCGAGTCACAGATTGCAGGTCTTAGTGCACTGCTCAATACCTATCCTATTCCTGGTGCTCCATTCATGTATGATGTTGACATGTTCATGAATGGTACCCAGTACACATTTGCAAATCAGATTACCGGTGGTTTCAAGGTACTTGACAACCTGAGCCTCTCTGCTGGTGTAAGAATGAGCTATGTTAAGGCTGCATATGAGGCAGAAATCAAGAATATCACCGTAAACGGCACACCTGCCGGAGCATTCCTGACAGCAATAGGCCAGTCTGCAATGGCTCCTATGGTTGCAGACAAGAGACTTGACTGCCAGCAGTCTGGCATAGGATTTGCTCCAGTTGTAAGTGTAGATTTCAAGACAGATAAGCTGAATTTTGCCGTAAAGTATGAGTTCAGGACCAAGATCAGACTTGAGAACTCAACAAAGGAGAACACTTCTGGTCTTGCACAGTTTGATGACAAGGTTGTAACGGGTGCTGATATCCCTTCACTGCTGGCTGCAGGTATTGGTTACAGCCCGGTTGACAAGCTCCATCTGTATGCATCATTCCACCTGTTCGGTGATATGGACGCTGCTTCATACAACTCTGCTACCGGTCAGAATGACAAGCAGGAGTATCTTGAAGGCAACACAACAGAATACCTGGCCGGTATTGAGTATGACATCTGTGACCGCGTTGTACTGAGCTGCGGTGCACAGAAGACAATCTACAAGACTGGCCCTGATCATAAATACCTGAATGACATGTCTTTCTCTACTGATGCAACATCGGTAGGCGCAGGTGTCAAGTTCCTTGTTTCAGATAATATTGACCTGAACCTTGGCTATTTCCAGTCATTCTATGACCATGTTGAGAAGACAACTCCGTCAACTCCAGCACTCAAGGAGGACTTCTACAGGACCAGCAAGGCATTCGCTGCCGGCATCAGCTTCAGATTCTGATTTCTGAAAGTATCCAGAGAAAGGGAAAAGAGAACCGCCCCATCAGAGCTTCAAGTCTCTGGGGCGGTTATTCTTTTTCTGTCAGATGTGCTTACAGCAACTGGTCGAATGAGTCAATAATCTGGGTTGGCGATGCCGTGCAGAGCTTTTCCCTTGAATGGTTGCCGTATGTTACCGCAATAGTCCTGCAGCCTGCACGGTTTCCCATTTCAATGTCAAATGTAGTATCTCCTATGACAATGGCGTCTTCCGGCCTGAGTCCCATGCGCTCCAGAAGGATATTTACCATATCCGGTGCTGGCTTTGGGGCGATTCCCGGGGTATTGGTCATGAACTCCTCAAAATAGTTGAACAGGCCATGGTACTGCAGGATCCGTTCAAGTGACGGATAGTTCCTTGATGTCACAATTGCCAGACGTTTTCCCTGTCTGTGCAGTTCCTTGATGGTCTCTGCAACATGTGGAAAGATCTCAATTGTCTCTTTTTCAAGGGTCTTGAAGATTTGACGGTACAGGTCTGTCGCATATTGGGCGCGTTCGTCATCAAGGTTGCCCAGGCCTTTCAGCGCCCCCAGGAGGGGTAGTCCGATTGTTTCAACCATGGCATCGTATGACGGAATCTGCTCTGGGGCAAATCCCATCTGACGGAAGGTCTCATGCATGGTTGTCGTTATGCATCTGACCGTGTTGGCAATGGTGCCATCAAAGTCAAGAAGGTAGGCCTTGCCGGATATCATGCGTCATGGAAAATGTTGCCGCCGGCGTCAAGCGGACGCTCTATGCCGGGATATTCACAGACAAATTCTTCACGTAGCCTCTTTACGTAACGGGCGGCTTCCCAGCGGGCCATCGGCAGGTCGTGGAGCAGATAGTTGCCGCAGGTTGCTGCGGTAGTTCCCGGAACCTGGTCTGTGTAGCTGGCAGCATGCTCGAATGCCCGTATCATCAGGTCACGGATCTCCGTGCATGGATATTCGCCTTTCAATATAAGGTAATTGCCGGTAAGGCATCCCATAGGGCCCCAGTAGATGACACGTTCCTTCCACTCGCTGTCATTCCTGAGATATGTGGCGACAATGTGTTCCAGAGTGTGTATTGCCGACGGAGCCATGGCAGGCTCGTGGTTCGGTGATGTCATGCGTATGTCGTAGGTCGTGACTTTCTCACCTCCTACATTATCCTGTCGTGATATGTAGATACCCGGTTTCAGGTCTGTGTGGTCAACCTGGAATGATGCTATTAGTTCCATCTTGCTTTCTGTTTTGTGTTGAAGGACGATGCAAAGATAGGACATTATAATGCATCGCAGGCGATATGACGGTAATATCAACAGTTTTTGCTCCTGTTGAAAAGAATTGCCCCATTTTTCTTTGTGATGGTTTTGCTTATTCCTATCTTTGGGATTAGAAAACATCAAAACACAAGTATAACTATGGCACATAAGATTGACCAGATTGAAGGCGTAGGTGCAGTATATGCTGAAAAGCTCATTGCTGCAGGTATTAAGACAACAGAGGAACTTCTTGAGAAGTGTGCTGCCAAGAAGGGTCGTGAGGCTCTTGCTGAAGCTACCGGTATTTCAGAGAAGCTTATTCTCAGGTGGACAAATCATGCAGACCTGTTCAGAATTGACGGCATTGCCGGCCAGTTTGCAGAGCTGCTTGAGGCTGCTGGCGTTGATACAGTAAAGGAGTTTCGTCACAGAGTTCCTGAAAATCTCCAGCCAAAGCTTGTTGAGACCAATGAGGCAAAGCACATCTGTGGCCGTGTTCCTGCAGTAAAGGAACTGGAGAAGATGATTGCTCAGGCTAAGGAACTGGAACCGATGGTTACCTATTGATATAATAATAAACCAAAAATAATCAGCCTTTTGTTGCAATATCAGCAAAAGTCCCTATTTTTACAACTGAATTAAAAACTATAACTAACATGATTAATCAGCCAACAGTGAAGCTTGGTATCGTAGGCGTTAGCCGCGACTGCTTCCCAATCACACTGACCCAGGCTCGTCTTGCTGCTGTTATGGCAGAGGTTAAGGCAGCTGGTCTTCCAGAAGTATATGATTGTCCTGTAACAATCGAGAA
>JAKSIY010000017.1 GCA_024398535.1 Bacteroidaceae bacterium | reverse complement strand
GGGCCCATTGAGCCGCAAGGATAGCCTTCTGGAGTCTTGGCAGGACCAGCGTAGAGGATTGGGTAGTCCTTCAGGTACTGAGGCATGCCTTCGCCGGCATCCAGACGGGCCTTGATCTTGGCGTGTGCAATGTCACGGCCTACAATGATGGTACCCTTCAGGTTTACGCGGGTTGATACCGGATACTTGCTCAGTTCCTTGCGGACAGCATCCATACCCATGTTCAGGTCAATCTCTATGCCCTTGCCGCCCTCGCCTGGCTGACGGAGTTCCTCTGGAATCAGTTCTGATGGGCAGTCGTCCATTTTCTCAATCCAGATACCGTCCTCATTGATCTTGGCCTTGATGTTACGGTCAGCTGAGCAGCTTACGCCCATACCTACAGGGAGTGATGCACCGTGACGTGGCAGACGGATTACGCGGATATCATGAGCCAGGTACTTGCCACCGAACTGTGCGCCCAGGCCAATCTCATAAACCTTCTTGAGGAGCTTCTCTTCAAGGTCAAGGTCACGGAATGCGCGGCCGGTCTCGTCACCTGTGGTTGGCAGGCTGTCATAGTACTTGATTGAGCCGAGCTTTACGGTGAGCAGGTTCTTTTCAGCCGATGTACCACCGATTACCACGCAGATATGGTATGGAGGACATGCTGCTGTACCAAAGTGCTTGATTTCTTCAACCAGCCAAGGCAGAAGTGTGTTCTCGTTCTGAATCAGGGCCTTGGTCATTGGGTAGAAGTATGTCTTGTTGGCAGAACCGCCACCCTTGGCAACGCATACAAAGCGGTACTCAGCACCCTCAGTTGCCTCAATGTCAATCTGGGCTGGCAGGTTGCACTTGGTGTTGACCTCGTCATACATGGTCAGGGCTGCGTTCTGTGAGTAGCGCAGGTTGTCCTGTGTGAAGGTGTTGTAAACGCCCAGGCTCAGAGCCTCTTCATCTTCAAAGCCGGTCCAGATCTGCTGGCCCTTCTCAGCGTGGATGATGGCGGTACCGGTGTCCTGGCAGAATGGCAGGATGCCCTTGGCAGCAGTCTCGGCATTGCGCAGGAACTGCAGTGCTACGTACTTGTCGTTTTCTGAAGCCTCTGGGTCAGTCAGAATCTTGGCTACCTGCAGGTTGTGCTCGCGGCGAAGCTTGAACTCAACTTCGTGGAAGCAGGCCTGTGACAGCATGGTCAGTGCCTCCTTGCTGACCTTGATGATCTTCTTGCCTTCAAACTCACTGACAGTAACGCCCTCCTTTGAGAGCAGGCGGTACTCTGTTGTGTCCTGTCCCATCTGGAACATCGGAGCATACTTGAAATTACTCATCTTGTATAGTTTTTATGTTGTTTCAATATCAGGGTAGAGGAAATCATTATATGGATACTTCTGGACATGAAGCTGCTTGATGCGGCTGTACAGAAGACTTCTGAGTTCCTCAAGGTTTGTCTTTTCACGGGCAGAGATGAATATGCAGTCATCTCCCAGCTTTGCCATCCATGTGCGCATCAGTTCGTCAAGAGAGACGTTCTCACGGGTGGCCGGGGTCAGGTCGTCAGACTCTTTCACTACCCATGTATATGCATCGATCTTGTTGAAGATTATAATCTCTGGCTTGTCAGAGCACCCAAGATCTGCAAGGGTGGCATCGACCACCTCCATCTGCTCCTCAAAGTCTGGATGTGAAATGTCCACGACATGTACCAGAAGATCAGCTTCACGGACCTCATCAAGGGTTGATTTAAATGACTCGACCAGGTCATGCGGAAGCTTGCGGATGAATCCTACAGTGTCTGATAACAGGAATGGCAGATTGTCAACCACAACCTTGCGCACGGTGGTGTCAAGGGTTGCAAAGAGCTTGTTCTCTGCAAAGACGTTGCTCTTTGAGAGAAGGTTCATGGTGGTGGACTTGCCTACGTTGGTGTATCCTACAAGCGCAACGCGGATAAGGCGGCCACGGTTCTTGCGCATGGTTGATTTCTGGCGGTCTATGTCTGCAAGCTGCTGCTTGAGCCAGCTGATACGCTGGGTGATGATACGACGGTCCATCTCAAGCTGGGTCTCACCAGGTCCACGCAGACCTACGGAGCCCTTTCCGCCGCCGGCACCGGAACCACCGCCCTGACGTTCCAGGTGGGTCCACATTCGCTGCAGTCGTGGCAGCAGGTAACGGTATTGTGCAAGCTCTACCTGGGTCTTGGCGTGCGCTGTCTGGGCGCGCATGGCAAAGATGTCAAGAATCAGTGAAGTACGGTCCAGAACCTTTATCTTGAGTGCCTCTTCAATGGTCTTGATCTGCTTTGCCGTAAGCTCGTCATCGAAAATGGCCATGCCGACCTCATTCTCCATATCCTCCATCCGCTGGATATATTCACGCATCTCCTCAAGCTTTCCACTGCCCACGTATGATACTGCGTGCGGGGCAACAAGCTTCTGGGTGAAGCGTCTCATGACGGTAACACCGGCCGTGTCAGCCAGGAATTCAAGCTCGTCCAGGTACTCCTGTGTACGACGTTCGTCCTGCTGCTGTGTTATAAGGCCAACCAGAATGGCTGTTTCTGCCTTGGCCTGTGTCGTTGAATTGAATTCTTCCTTCATTACTTTTCTTCCTTTCCTGCAAGGATTATCACAATCTCGCCCTTTGGCTCATGCTCTGCAAAGTGCTGGGCAACCTCTGCCAGGGTTCCTCTGACGCACTCTTCATGTACTTTTGATATCTCACGGCATACTGCAACCTGACGCTCCATGCCAAAGACCGATGCAAACTGCTGAAGTGTCTTTACAAGGCGGTAGGGCGATTCGTAGAATATCATTGTGCGTTCCTCCTCTCTCAGGGCCTCAATCCTGCTCTGGCGTCCTTTTTTCTGGGGGAGAAATCCCTCAAAACAGAATCTGTCACACGGCAGTCCGGAGTCAATCAGCGCTGGTACGAATGCGGTAGGTCCCGGCAGACATTCAACTGTCACACCAGCCTTGACACATTCCCTTACAAGAAAGAACCCCGGGTCAGAGATTCCTGGAGTCCCGGCATCGCTGATGAGTGATACCGTTTCACCGGCAAGTACGCGCTGTGCAATTGATGCTGAGGTTCCATGCTCGTTGAACTTGTGGTGGGAGAGCATGGGGCGTTTAATCTCAAAATGCTTCAGCAGGATGCCGCTGGTGCGTGTGTCCTCAGCAAGAATCAGGTCTGATTCCTTGAGGATGCGCAACGCCCTGAGGGTGATGTCTTCCATATTTCCTACCGGGGTAGGTACCAGATAAAGTCTGCCTTCTGACATATCTTATTAATAAGTGAGAGAACAAAAGTAGGCAAAAAAAAGATTCTAAGCCATCAATTCACTATATTTGCGACGTTTTAACTGCAAAACTATGACTTTGAAATACAAACGTTGGGACCTTGTGGGCGTTCTGCTCTTTCTGATTGCATGCTGGGCATACCTGAACTTCGGTGTCAGGTATGAGATCATATTCAAGGAACAGATGGGCATGTTCATGATGTCATCTGAGAGCATCGCGCTCTATCTTGCAAAACCGGCTATTCTGACAGAGATAGTCGGAGAATTCCTGACCCAGTTCTTTGCCATTGACGCATTGGGTCCAGTGCTGTTCACTTTGGCCTTTGGCCTTATCTGGCTGGGGCTGAACAAGGCTTTCCGCCGTATCGGACTGGGCGATGCGTCCTCGACGCTTGCGCTGATTCCACTGGTGCTGGAACTTGTCAGCGTGACATCGCAGGCATACACATTCTCTACGACCCTGGGACTTCTTGTGGCAGTGTGGGTCTTTGTTGCCTGCTCTTATGTGAAGAATGAGAAGGTCCTGCTGGGCGTTTATCTGGTGGCTCTGCCGCTGGTTTACCTGCTTGCCGGATCACACATGATTACGGCACTCATACTGTTCCTAATGCTCAGACGCCGCAACATCCTGCCAGCCTTGGGCGTAGGTGTGGCTGCTATGCTGATTGAACTCTTCATAGGCAGACACATGGGACTTGATCTGGTGCAGACACTTTACTATCCTTTGAACATACGCTATCCGCTCTCGCCTGTGTCAATCTACATGCTGGTTCCGGCTTCCGTTCTGGCAATGGCACTTCTGGGATTGCTTGATTTCAGACCTTGGATAGGTTATTTGATGGCTCTGGCAGCACTTGGCCTTGGTCTGAAGTTCTCATACCGTCCTTCTGAGAATTATGACCTGAAGGTGGCAACACTGGCCTACAGGAACCAGTGGAGTGAGGTGAAGAAACTGGCAATAGAGAATCCATATAATACGGTAATAGGTATTTATTATCGCAATCTCTGTTTTGCCAAAGAGGGTAAGCTTGTTGAAAATCTTCTGGAGTATGGCAGCCAGCCATACGGAGCACTGCAGTTCTCTGTGGCATCGAACTCCGGCTATCTGCCTATATTCTGCGCAATTGACCAGTTGCTTGAGGTAGGAGACATCTCACAGGCGACAGACTGCGCCCTGCTTATCCAGACAGTGATGCCTAGGAATAATTCCTCACGTATGATCCGTACCCTGGCAGTCATTGCACTTACCGTTGCTGATGATGACGTGGCGCGCAAGTATCTGCACATGCTCTCAAAGACCGTCCTGTACAGGCGTTTTGCCAATGAGCTGCTGGCAAATCTTGACAAGGGTCTTGTTCCGGAAGAGATGGTCATGACCAGAAAGCTGGCTGCTACCAAGGATATTTTCTTCCATCAGAATGACTGGACCGAGTCCCTCACTGCTGTAGTAAGCAGTAATCCGGTAAACAAGACGGCTCTTGACTATCTGCTTTGCCAGTATCTGCTGGGAAAGAATATCAGGTCATTTGAGGGAATTTATGAAAAGTACTATGAACCACGTTTCCGTGAGGCTCTTGGCATTCCGGAGATATATCAGCAGGCACTTCTTGTGAATGTTGACAGCCAGGAGGAGTTCAATTACCGATGCTCCCGCTATGGAATCAGTCCTGAGGTTGCCCGCCGCTGGATGGATTTTACCAAGCTTATCTCACAGAAAGCAGTTTCACCTGCTGATCTGGCTGCCTTCAAGGGTACCTATTGGTTCTATATTGCTACAACACAGATTGTAAATAATGATTGATATGAAACACGCCATATTTCCAACAATGATGCTGGCGGCCGCCATGTTTGCCGGTTGCCGTAACGATGCTGCCATGAGCCAGGCTCCGGAGATGTTCCCGGATTATGCCGATATAACAATCCCATATAACATTGCACCACTGAATTTCTGTGTGGATGGAGCAGACCAAATTATTGTGAAGGTATCAGGTTCAAAGGAATACCGTTTCAAGAGCGGGTCTTCACTGATGCAGTTCAATATGAGAAAGTGGAAGAAGATGCTTAAGGCAGAAACCGGCAGTACCCTTACCGTGAACATTACATGCAAGGATGGCGGGAATACGGTTCAGATGGATCCGTTCTCGTGGACGGTCGTTGCCGATCCTGTTGACAGGTACATGAGCTACAGACTCATTGAACCTGCTTATGAGGTCTGGCAGAATATGAGCATTGAGGAACGTGACATAGAGACCTTCAGGACGCGTCTTCTGGGTGACAACATGCCGACGGACTACTGCTGCATGAACTGTCATACCACTAACGGAAGCGGAACTTCCTTCATGCATCTGCGTGGTGCAAACGGAGGAACCATAGTCAACAGGAACGGTGAACTCTACAAGTTGAATACCAGGACAGACAGTACATCGAATGGTGCAATCTACGGCGACATCTCAAAGGATGGCCGTTATGCTGTGTTTGCCGCCACTGCAGTTGAGTTTGCTGTACATTCAGCAGCAAACAAGAGACTTGAGGTTTATGATGCAAGCGGTGACTTAGTGGTGATTGATCTTGATAACCTGACACTGACTGACAGCCCTGCAGTCAAGGGCGAGAAGTATCAGGAGAGTTTTCCTTGCTTCTCTGTTGACGGAAGAACCATTTTCTTCTGCCGTTCTGAGCATCATCCGCAGCCGGACAGCATATATTCCATGTCGTATGATATCTGTGCCGTTCAGTTTGATCCTGCCACCGGTAAGGTCGGTGACAAGGTCGTGACTGTAATAAGCGGCAAGAGACACAATGCGTCATTCAGTCATCTGAAGTGCTCTCCTGACGGCCGCTATCTGCTGGTGACAGCCGCATCGTTCGGCACATTCCCTGTATGGCATGAGGAGGCTGAACTCTGGATGATTGACCTCAGGGATGGCTCTATCAATGTGATGGGCGATGCAAACTCAAAAAATGCAGACACCTATCATTCGTGGAGCACCAACAGCCGCTGGGTATTGTTCGCGTCAAAGCGTGACGACAAGGTATATGGCCGTCCTTACTTTACATATATAGGTGAAGACGGACAGGCAACCAAGGCATTCGTACTGCCGCAGAAGAATCCTGAGTATTACAGATTGACGCTTAAATCAATGAATTTACCTGAGATTTATCCTGTCAAGGAGAAGTACAATAGCCGTAAGACAACCCGCATGTACAACAACATGGAGTTGAAGCAGGTTACGTACAAATCTAATTTTTAATGAAAAATTGTTGGGATTGGCGCAAAAATGAATATCTTTGCACCCGCTTGATACAAACAGGCATAAGGGAGATCCGCTAGCTCAGCCGGTAGAGCACATCCCTTTTAAGGATGGGGTCTCGGGTTCGAACCCCGAGCGGATCACCAAAAAAATGTAGCAGAGCAAATCCGAAAGCTTGCTTTCGAGAGTGCTCTGCTACATTTTTTATTGGTAGATGACCCGTGGCAGGGCCACGGGGTCATCTACCAGAAATCAGCCTCTGCTGATTTCTGGTGATAACTCCGCTCGGAGAGGTGGTTAGCCCCCCGCTCGGTGTGGGCAGCAATCAGCGTGGCTGATTGCTGGTTATCACTCCCCTCCCATGGGGAGTGATAACTCCGTTTTTTTGTATATTTGTGACATGAAAAAACTTGTTCTTGCAGCGGCAATGCTGCTCTCCGTGACTGTCCAGGCACAGCGCGTGAATGTAATGGAAGAGATGATAGCAATGCCTCAGAAGTCTTTTGGAACAGATTTTCCTTACTCTTTTGATGTTCCTGCACTGACACCGTCTCCAAAAGGTTACAAACCGTTCTATATCAGTCATTATGCCCGTCATGGCTCCAGATATTACTGGACAAAGGACCTGTATGTGGACATTGATTCCATGCTTACCCAGGCAAAAAGACTGGGAACCCTTACAGAAGAGGGCAAGAAGTTCCATGATGCCTATATGGAGGCATATCCGGAACTGATGGCAGGAATGGGTGAGCTGACCAGGGTCGGCTGGGATCAGCATCAGGGTATAGCACGTACCATGTATGCCAGTTTTCCTGAGGTTTTCAGGAAGGGTGGAACGGTTTCTGCAATCTCCTCCCTGTCCGGCCGTTGCGTAATAAGCATGTCTGCCTTCTGCCAGGCTCTGGAACAGTGTAACCCTAAGCTTGACATTTATGAGCAGTCTTCACGCTTTACACTGCACGGTGTGGTTCCTACAGACGGTGAGAACCCGTACAAGAAGAGTTATCCACGCAAGGTGCTCCGTCTGAATCCTTCATCGATTGCACGCCCGGCCGGAGTGCCATCGTCCGAAGAGGTGGTTGCAAGGGTGTTCACCTCTACACAGGGACTTTCCAAGCGAGCATCGGCTATTCAGAGTGACCTGAAGAATCTATATACCTCGCTGCCGAGCATCGGCCATGTGGGTATGATGGGTAATATCATGACAGATCAGGAGATTGTTGCTTCATGGGAGAACTCAAACTTCTATGCATACCAGTCCTTCTATGGCAATCAGAATGACATGATTCCGATTGTTGAGGATATTCTGGACCGGGCAAAGGCTGTTGTTGAAGGAGAGAGCACTGATTTGGCATCGCTCCGTTTTGGCCACGATACCTGCCTTGGCCCTTTGACTATCCTGATGGGAATAAATGGTGCAGATACGGAAATTTCCGATGCAAGTGACGTGAAACTATGGTACCAGAACTATCAGACCGGAAAGGCTGCCAACATTCAGTTTATCTTCTACCGCAGCAAGAAGAATCCTGAGATTCTGGTCAAGTGTCTGCTGAACGGTGAAGAGGCTACACTGCCGCTGCCAGGCGATGGAACTCCTTATTATAAATGGAGTGATTTCTATTCGTACTACAGAAATCTGTGCGATGCTGCCGGAAAGTAAAAAAAATACTACCTTTGTGGTGATTGATAATAACTAAACAAACTGCATATGCTTGACATTAAAAGTTGCCTAAGTGAAGCTGAAGAGATGATGGAAATGGCCATCATGCATCTTGAGGACGAATTTGCACATATCAGAGCCGGAAAGGCTAATATCAGGATCCTTGATCCGATCAGGGTTGATTCATACGGTTCAATGGTTCCTCTTTCAAATGTGTCTGCCCTGTCAACCCCGGATGCACGCACAATTGCTATCCGTCCTTGGGACAAGAACATGATCCGCCCTATTGAGAAGGCTATCATTGATTCTGCCCTTGGCCTGCTGCCTACCAACAACGGTGAGGTTATCCGTCTGGCTATTCCGCCACTTACCGGAGAGCGCCGTAAGGATCTGGTAAAGCAGAGCAGCCATGTGTGTGAGACAGCCAAGATTTCTATCCGCAACGCCCGCCGCGATGCTCTTGACCAGCTCAAGAAGTCTATCAAGGATGGTGTTCCTGAGGATGCCGAGAAGGACGGTGAGGATAAGCTGCAGAAGATTCATGATAAGTATATCAAGAAGGCTGATGCACTCTTTGCAGACAAGGAGCAGGAGATCATGACAATCTGATGAGGGGACTCATTACCAGGACTACAGGCAGCAGCTGCATGGTCAGGACCGATTCCGGTTCTGACGTGGAGTGTATCGTAAAGGGAAATTTCCGCATAAAGGGCATCAGGAGCACCAACCCGGTTGCTGTGGGTGACTATGTGGAGATTACTGAGCCGGTCCAGGGTGAGCCATCATTCATAAAATCAATTGAGGACCGGCGCAACTATATTGTGCGCAGGTCCTCTAATCTTTCCAAGCAGTCTCATATTCTGGCCTGTAATCTTGACCAGTGTGTGTTGATTGTAACTATCCAGCATCCTGAGACAAGTACCGTATTCGTTGACCGCTTTCTGGCTACTGCCCAGGCTTACAGGGTGCCTGCCATTCTTGTATTCAATAAGGTGGATCTGCTGACAGAAGAGGATACTGTCCGCCTGAAGGAGTTGATGGACCTGTATTCAGGAATTGGCTATAGCTGTCTGACATGTGATGCAAAACATGGGACAGGAGTTGATGAAATAGTCTCTGTCCTTTCAGGCAAGGTTACTCTTCTGTCCGGAAATTCGGGAGTAGGGAAGAGTACTCTTGTGAATAGGATCCTGCCTGATCTTAGGCTCAAGACCGGTCTGATATCTGACAAGCATGATACGGGTATGCATACCACAACGTTCTCAGAAATGTTTGAACTTCCCGGTGGCGGTTGGATAATTGACACTCCTGGTGTCAAGGGATTTGGTAACTTTGACATGGAGCCAGAAGAGATTGGCCACTATTTTCCCGAGATTTTCAGTATGTCAAGGGACTGCAGATTCGGTAACTGTACCCACACTAACGAACCAGGCTGTGCTGTAAAAAACGCCGTTTCCACCGGTGAAATCAGCCTTTCCAGGTTCACCAGCTATCTTAGCATGCTGCAGGATGAAGATGAGGATAAATATCGTAAGCCTCAGGAATAACTGTGTCCACCTCTTTGAATTTAATATTCTTTATCTTATATTTGTACGGATTATTTCCCAGGCAATAATGCGTACTGATTTCTCTGAACTGCTTGACGGCATGCAGACAATTTCCCTTGATGAAATGTCTGCAATACGTCTGATGAACCGTACGGACAGAAAGTATCTGGCAACAGAAGACCAGCTGCTCTCTCTGCTCCAGATGGTCCATTCTGACTATATGGTTCAGGAGATCGGTGGAAAGCGCTATGCTGCCTATCATACCACCTACCTGGACAATGACCAGCATGTGATGTACAATCTTCATCATACTGGGCATCTGACCAGACAGAAGGTCAGGGTCAGAACCTATCTGGATACTGATGATACGTTCTTTGAGATCAAGCTGAAGAACAATCATGGACGTACCACAAAGAAACGCATTCATATCCCTTCACATGACGATATGTTCTCTGAGGAGTGCAGCCGGTTCCTGGCAGGAACTGCCATGCTGCCTGTGTCTCTTGAAGAGATGAAGAAATGCGTTGAGAATCGTTTTGAACGCATCACTCTGGTAAATAATGCCAGGACTGAGCGTCTGACGATAGATACAGGTCTGGGGTTCCATAATCTTGAGACTGATGATGAACGCCAGATGGATGGTCTGGTGGTCATTGAGGTGAAACGTGACGGTAATACCTACTCTCCTATCGTGGACATGCTCAGGGAACTGAGAGTGTTTCCAAGTGGATTCAGCAAGTACTGCATCGGTTCTGCGCTTACGAACCCGGAACTGAAACGAAACCGTTTCAACCTGAGAATAAGAAAGGTTAATAAGTTAATGAGAAAATAATGACTAATCTGATTACGATGCTGGCTGGAGGCGTAAACCAGTACCTGGCAGCCATGGCAGACAGCGATGAGATGCTTGAGGTTGAAGATGCCATTTCAAATGTTGCGTCAACTCCATTCTGGCCGGAATGGGGAAGCTTCCTGGAAATGATAATCCGTCTTGCAATCAATGTGGTGACAGTTGCCATAATTGTCCATGCCTGCTACTATCCCAAAGTAAAACGCAGGGATTATTACTTTACCTTCACTCTTATCGGTGTCAGCATTTTCCTGCTGATCTATCTGATGGGCGGTGTCAAGCTGAAGATTGGATTTGCCCTTGGCCTTTTTGCCATCTTTGGAATCATCAAGTACAGGACAGAGCAGGTTCCTATCCGTGAAATGACATATCTGTTTGTCATAATTGCAGTTGCTGCAATAAACGGCTTGGCAACCAGCGTCAGCTACTTTGAACTGCTTGCCGTGAATGTGATTTTCATTGCAGCCCTGGTGATCTGTGAGAACACGGTCTGGATGGAGCATGTGGCTACCAAACTGATTACCTATGACAATCCGAAACTGGCTGTTCCGGAGAAGTATGACGAGCTGAAGGCTGATCTTGCAAAAAGGACGGGCCTTGATATTATCCGCATAGAAATAGGCAACATGGATTTCCTGAAAGATTCGGTGCTCCTGAAGATCTATTTCAAGCCGATACAGAATGAGTTCGGCACCATTGACAACGTGAACAAGAGCGGTAAGAAATTTTAATGACAGAACGCTAATATGGTACTCTTCAGGAATCTGCGTAGGACAGTTGTGGCACTGCTTGTGATTATACCGGCGGCGGGTACTGCCTTTGCGTCAGATGATTTGGGGCTGTGGACATCGGTCGGTGCAGACTATGGGCTGGCCAAGGGATTGTCTGCCCAGATGGAGGCAGAGTACCGGTTGCAGGATAATCTGAAGGAGACTGACCGCTGGGCGGTCGGAGCATCGCTCTCTGCCCGTCTGTACAGGAATCAGGCAAAGACTTTCAGCGTGAAAGGGCAGCTTGGCTACAGATATATGAATGTTTACAAGCCTTCAGAGATTGTATGGAAGGGCTTTGATCCAAAGGATATCCAGCAGCTGCATCAGGAGTACAACCTGAATGACGCGTATCAGCAGGCAAAGCACAGATTCCAGGCTTCTGTTCAGGCTGGTCTTGAGGTTGGAAGGTTCAAGTTCACTCTAAGGCAGAGATATCAGTTGACCCTGACGGACAGTGTGGCCGTGACAGAGACAAAATACCGGTATTCAAAGGCTCTTGATGACACTTTTGCCAAGTCTGAGGAGACGGAGTGGAAGGGTACGGATACCAGCGTAGGGCTGATGCGCACCAGAATTGCGGCAAGTTACAACATTCCGCACAGCAAACTGGAGCCTTTTGTGTCGTATGAGGCCTTTGAGACCTTTCAGGATAGCTTTGGAATATCCAAGAACCGCTATCAGGCGGGAATGGACTATACGTTCAGGAAAAAACATGAATTTGAGATATATTACATGTACCAGTCAATGTCGGATGCCGATGAGGCATCGGGCAGTGTGATAGGGCTTGGCTATACTTTCAAGTTCTGAATAACGGAGTATAAACGAAAACAATAATAGATGAGGAAACTTCTACTTCTTTTTGTGGTTCTGGCCATGGGTTCCATTGGAGTCAAGGCACAGAGTCTGGTAATTAACAGGACAGAAGGAAATCCGGTTGAACTGAATCTGGATAATCTGAAAAAGGTTAGCTTCTCTGAAGGCAATCTGGTTGCTGTCTTCAATGACGGAACCAATGATTCGTACCCACTTTCTGAGGTCAGCCGTCTGGTATTCTCAGGCACAACGGGCGTCGGCGTGGTTGAGGCTATGGATGGAAAACTGGCCTACTCTGCAGGGCGTGGTATCGCAGTGATTGCAAATTCCCAGGGATCAAAACTGATGGTTTACAATCTGAGCGGCTCCCTGGTAATGCAGAAGGTGATATCTTCACAGGTTGAGACCGTTGACCTGAATGGCCTTCAGAAGGGTCTGTACCTGCTGAAACTTGATGGTAAAACAATAAAGATTGTAAGATGAAGCTGATACGTAGCTATGTTCTTCTGGGGACATTCCTGACAGCATCGGTGTCCGTTGCACAGACTGACAGACCGCTTGTCTTCAACCAGACAAACGGTTTGACACGAATGGTGTCAACCAATGATGTGTCAGAGATAATCTTCAATAAGGATGCATCTGTCGCCAGTTTTGAAATCCAGGAGCTTGGCACTGCAGACTATTCCGTGTCTGCCCTTGAAAGCCTGACGTTTCAGGATGAGAGCAATGCCATGGCTTTCCCTTCTGCCAACGATTTTTCAGTAGGCTTTGATCCGTCAGATATGTCTGCGGTCAGGAATCTTGAAGAGAAGGTGCCGACAGACGAACTTGCCGCTGACTACAATGATTTTCTTGAGAATTATGAGACGACAAAGACCGTCATCATTACCTATAACGGAAACAGTGCGACATACACAGGTGTTGTTTCCGGTATAAAGATAACATGTGACGGGGCTCATGTCCAGGTGGCTTCGGCTGTGGGTAAGGTATGCTATGAGCTCAGGGGGGCAACTTCAAATGGCTCATTCAAGATTACCAGTGACAAGAAATTCCGTCTGAAACTGAACGGGGTCTCAATAACAAATCCTACCGGTGCTGCAATCAATATCCAGTCTGGCAAGGCTGCTTACGTGATGCTGGCGTCAGGTACCAGAAATCAGCTTGCCGATGGCAAGGAGTATTCAATGGTTCCAGGTGAGGATATGAAGGGAACAATCTTCAGTGAAGGACAGCTTCTGTTCAGCGGTAGCGGTTCGTTGAGTGTAAGGAGCCTGTCTGCCCACGGAATCAGTTCTGATGACTACATCCGTTTCAGAAGCAATTGCGGGGATATTTCAATTGATGCTGCCAAGGATGGCATAAGTCCAAAGGACCGTTTTGTCATGTATGGCGGAAATGTCACAATAAAGGCAGGTGATGACGGAATTGACGTAAAGCAGGGCTATATGTCCATCTGTGGTGGCAAGCTTGACGTGACTGCAGTTGACAATGGTCTGGCTACGCTCTATAGCCAGAATGATACTACATACATGGAGATAAAGGGCGGCTTTGTCAAGGTTAATACCACCGGTGCAAAGGGACATGCAATCTGTTCAACCGGCAAGCTGACAATTGACGGTGGAGTCATACAGTCAACCGTAGAGGGCGATGCCTCAAAGGCAGTGAATGCCTATGGCAAGGCGCTGATTGCAAACTCGCGCATTACCTTGATGACCGGTGGCAGTCCTGTCTATGATGAGTCAGAGACGGACTATTCTTCGGCAGCAGGTATCCGTAGCCGCAGCAACCTTGACATCACGGATTCCCAGATTGGAGTAGTCAGCCGGGGAAAGGGCGGAAAGGGCATCAACTGTGATGCAGCTGTGACGCTCCAGAATTCAGCGGTAACGGTGATTACTGAAGGCGATGCCCTTGAAAGCGGCTCTGACAAGGTCAAGTCAAGAGGTGTGGATGCTGCATCGCTGACAGTGAAGGAGGGAACAGAACTGAACATCAGTTCTACTCACAATGCAATCCGGACCACCGGTACGGCTACCATTGCAGGCGGTGAGACCTTTGCATTCTCGTCGGCAGCACGTAGCGTGAACTGCACGGAAACAAAACAGACGGCCGGCCTTCTATTCAAAGGCAACTGACCGTCTGTCTCAGTATAATTATAGGATAGGAATCTTAGTCGTGTACCAGGGTTCCTATTTTTTCTCCGTTCATGACCTTCTTCAGGTTTCCTACAACATCCATGTTGAAGACATAGATAGGGAGACCGTTCTCCTTGCACATGGTTGTTGCGGTCAGGTCCATGACCTTGAGACCCTTGTTGTAGATCTCGTCAAAGGTGATTTCGTCAAACTTGGTTGCTGTAGGATCCTTTTCCGGATCTGCGGTATATACGCCGTCAACGCGTGTACCCTTCAGCATGACGTCTGCCTCAATCTCAATGCCACGAAGGCTTGAGCCGGTATCAGTCGTGAAGTATGGGCTTCCGGTTCCTCCGACCAGGATGGCAACCTTTCCCTCTTCCATTGCCTGAATAGCCTTCCACTTGCTGTAGAACTCACCGATTGGCTCCATGCGGATTGCTGTGAGTACTACTGACGGACAGCCGGCCGATGTCAATGCAGAACTGAGTCCCAGACCATTGATTGTAGTAGCAAGCATACCCATCTGGTCACCCTTGACACGGTCAAAACCCTTGCCGGTGCCCTTGAGACCACGGAAAATGTTGCCGCCGCCGATTACGATACCAATCTGTACACCCATGTCATGCACCTCTTTGATCTGCATGGCGTACTCGGCAAGACGCTTCTCATCTATGCCGTATTTCTGTTCTCCCATAAGGCTCTCGCCGCTAAGCTTGAGCAGTATTCTCTTGAATCTTGCCATTATGTGATTATGTTATTGTTCTGAATACAAATTTACTTCTTTTCTGCTTACAGGATGATGGATACCTCCTTGAATTCGTAGCGTCTGTCTTCACCCTCCTGGGTTGTCAGAATTATTCTTCCGCTCTGCTCAACCTGGCTAATTCTGGCCATGAATTCTCCGTTCTCATCCTTGTATCGGTGCATTCCCGTACGCCTGAAGAGCATCGACATGTACTCTTCATGCAGGCAGTCTGCTCCGCATTCCCTGATTTTCCGGTAGTAATCCATGAACTTGTCCATCAGCAGCTCCAGCAGGACCTCCTTGTCTGTCTCTTTCCCGTTGATGTTGTATAGCGATGCCGGGTTAGGTGCATTGCTGACGAATTCCTTCTGGTTTACATCAAGTCCCACTCCAATCACGCATCGCTCAATTCCGGAACCCTTCAGTTCATTCTCAATGAGTATTCCGGCAATTTTCTTCTTGTTCCAGTAGATGTCATTTGGCCATTTGATTGCAAATGAAGAGCGATGCTCCTCTGCTGACAGTTCTGCTGCGGCCTTTACCACTGCAAGAGAGATGGCCTCTGAGATGCAGAACTGATGACTGGCCGGGATGAATGCCGGATGGATGAGGATGCTGAAGAGAAGGTTTGCACCTGGCTCGGATTCCCAGCTGTTACCCTTCTGTCCGCGGCCTGCGGTCTGAAATTCTGTTGCGACCAGAATGGCCTGATCCTCTTCTGGCGTGTTGAACTGACGTACGTAGTTGTTTGTTGAGTCAGTCTCCTCAAGATGATGGTATGTTACATTCCTGTTCATGTTCCTTTCAGTTCATTGGGGCAAAGAATGCGTCGGGAATGTGCTCTATCGCTTCCTTGCCTTCTTCACCTATTATTGTTATTATGTCAAATCTGACAGGCAGGTCAATGCATTTCAGACGCAGATATGCGTCTGTGGCATTCACGATGCGCCTGATCTTCATGTTGTCTACCCACACTTCAGCATTGCCCCAACGTGACGTGGTGCGTGCCTTCACTTCAACAACCACAAGTGTCCTTCCGTCCGATGCTATCAGATCCAGTTCCTTGTGTCCGCTGCGCCAGTTCCTATCCAGGATGGTGTATCCCTGGTTTTCAAGAAACTGGGCTGCAATTCTTTCTGCTCGTTGGCCAAAGATGTTATGTTGCGCCATCTTAATATTGATTTTAGGACAAAAATACACCTTTTTTCCGTTCCGGTATTGTTGGTGCAGTCAATTTGTCCTAACTTCGCTCCCAATCATGGCAGGTAATGATAAGATAAGAGACGTAAGGGTCAGCTTTCTTCTCAACAAGGATGAGGCTGAGTGCATTGAACGATATCTTGCTAAATACAGGATATCGAACAAGAGCCGCTGGATGACAGAGACACTCATGACGGCTGTTTTCCAGAATATGGGACGTGACTATCCAACTCTTTTTGACGAACAGGAGATGCGTCGCTGATGGATGATGCCGGATACATGAAACTGGCCCTTGATGAGGCAAGATCAGCTTTTGCTGCACAGGAAATACCTGTGGGCGCAGTCGTTGTCTGTTCCGGCAAGGTGATAGCAAAGGCTCACAACCTTACCGAGACGCTGAATGACGTGACTGCTCATGCAGAGATGCAGGCAATCACTGCCGCTGCAGATTTTCTTGGCGGTAAATATCTGAACGACTGTACGCTTTACGTGACTGTTGAGCCGTGTGTCATGTGCGCAGGAGCTCTGGGCTGGGCTCAGATAGGTAAAGTCGTCTATGGCGCATCGGATGAAAAGAGAGGGTATTCCGTATATGCCCCTGACGCACTTCATCCAAAGACTGTGGTGGTAAAAGGTGTAATGGCCGATGAGGCTGCTGCCCTGATGAAGGATTTCTTCAAGGCCAGACGCTGAGGCTTATTTCTTTACCTCCTCAAAATCAACATATTCCCCATCGGAGTCAGAGAATATCTTTCCCTTCTTTCTTGAAGAAGTTTCACTTGCACCGGTTCTGTTGTAACCAGTGTCATATCCTGACCTGTTCTGCCCAGCGAAGTTCCCCCTTCTGCTGTAGCTGTTGACTCTTTCCTGTTTCTTAAAAATACGGTAATATAGGTCAATCAGCCAGTTGATGACGAACATGACAATACCTCTGAATACTATCAACAGTATTGAGATAATGACAAAAACCAGTACTAATGCTGAAATGATCATGTCTTATTGCTGTTTAGTTACTATAAGGTATGCTACAAATTACGTGCCAGTTTCCGGTTGTGTCATTTCTGACGCCAGATCATGCCTTTCTTGACGAAAAGACTGACAGAATGATATACAGTGCAATCACTGCGGCTCCTCCTGGGATGCGCAGGAATACCAGAAGAACTGCAGAGAGTAGCAGGAAGCAGAAACGCAACTTGTTGTCTGCCCATTTCAGACTCTTGAACTTCAGGGAGAACATTGGAATCTCACTTGTCATGAGCAATCCCATGACAACTACTCCTGCCAGAATAGCATATCCGTAGAACTGTGAGTGTGATCCCCATTCTGTGATTGCTGTGATGAATCCGCACCAGAAGATTGCATTTGCCGGAACAGGAAGGCCCAGGAAGGATGTTGTCTGCCTGGTGTCAATATTGAACTTTGCAAGTCTGATGGCTGCGAATGCTGCCAGAATGAATGCCAGATATGGAATCAGAGCATCGGCTACCGGGAACTCAATGGACCTGAGCATACCATAGCACATGAATGCCGGAGCAACTCCGAATGTAACCACGTCTGCAAGCGAATCAAGCTCCTTTCCTATTGAGGACGGGGCGTTGAGAAGTCTTGCGGCAAGTCCGTCGCAGAAGTCAAACAGTGCACCGATCACTATCCAGAGGACAACTTTTGAATAGTTGCCTGTGACAGCAGCATTCATGGACTCTGAACATGCAATGCATCCAGAGATGAGGTTACAACATGTTATGGTGTTGGGGATATGCTTTGTAATGCAGTTAGCCATAGGGCACTATTATTAAGGTAATTTGCCTACGATTGTTTCATCGGCTTTTACCTTCTGGCCCACCTTGACGCAGATCAGTGAATCAACCGGAAGATAAAGGTCAACTCTTGAACCAAGCTTTATGAAGCCCATGTGCTGGTCAATGCGGCACTTGTCTCCTACGGAAGGGTAGGTGACGATGCGCCTTGCCATGGCACCGGCAATCTGACGTACCAGAACCTCCTGACCGTCCGGAGTCTCAATGACTACGAGTGACCGTTCGTTCTCTGTACTTGACTTTGCCTTGAATGCAGCATGGTAGCGTCCCGGCTGATGCTCTACCCTTGTGACTGTACCTCCTACAGGAAACCAATTTGCATGAACACTGAAAATGCTCATGAAGATGGATATCTGTATGCGCCTGTCGTGGAAATGGTCAAGTTCATCAACCTCTTCTATTGCAACAATTTCACCATCTGCCGGTGCAACTACAACTTTTTCGCGGTCATTGCTTGGGAAACGCCTTCTTGGATTCCTGAAAAAATTTACAAGAATCGCGTATAAAATGACAGAGAGTGCCAGTACGATATATCTGGCACAGCCGCCTGTGAACAGGAACATGTACAGATTTATACCCGCCAAACAGACAGGAACTGTCATCAGGGTGGGAAATCCTTCTCTGTTAATCTTTTTATGTTTAGTGTTAGAAACGCTCATTGTTCAAGTGATATCGGACAAAGATAGGCCTTTTTGTTTGAAATGCCAATTTTTTACGAAAATCCTTTGAGGGTATCTGCGATGGGTGTAACTTTAAACTCGAAAAAGAATAGCAATGCAGGATTTCGTTCATCTTCACGTACATACCCAGTATAGTATTCTTGACGGTATGTCAAGTATTCCAAAACTGGTTGACAAGGCAATTAATAATGGTATGCGCGGCATGGCCATCACGGATCACGGCAACATGTTTGGCGTGAAGGAGCTTTTTGACCAGTGCAACAAGGTGAATAAGGGCCGTAAGAAGGAGGGCCTGGAACCGTTCAAGCCGATTTTTGGCTGTGAGGTCTATGTTGCCCCGCGTCATAAGGAGGATAAGGACAAGATTTTGGACCGTCGCCGTTATCATCTGGTCTTGCTGGCCAAGAATGAGACCGGTTACAGGAATCTGATCAGGCTTGTGTCCAGAGCATGGGTGGATGGCTACTACATGAGACCAAGAACTGACCATTATGATCTGGAACAGTTCCATGAGGGCATTATCTGCTGTTCTGCGTGCATCGCCGGTGAGGTTCCTTCAAAGATCCTGAATGATGACCTTGAGGGCGCTCTGGAGTCGATGCTCTGGTATAAAAAGGTGTTCGGCGATGACTATTATCTGGAACTGCAGCGCCATGAGGTAAAGGATCCGTCAATCCGGGCAAACAGAGAGACATTTCCTTTGCAGCAGAGAGCCAATGCAGAAATCATAAAGTTGGCCAGACAGCATGGAATAAAGCTGGTATGTACCAATGATGTGCATTTCGTGGATGAAGAGCATGCTGAGGCACATGACCATCTGCTGTGTCTTTCTACGGGAAAGGATCTTGATGACCCGACCCGTATGCTCTACGCAAAGCAGGAGTGGTTCAAGACCAGGGAGGAGATGAACGAAATCTTCAGCGATGTGCCTGAGGCGCTGGCCAATACCTGTGAAATCCTGGACAAGTGTGAGACCTATGACCTGGAGTCAGATCCTATCATGCCGTTCTTCCCGATTCCAGAGAACTTTGGAACGGAAGAGGAGTGGAGGAGCAAGTATTCTGAGGCAGACCTGTTCCGCGAGTTTACCTCTGATGAGAATGGAGAGAATCAGCTTCCGGAAGAGGAGGGTCAGAAGAAAATAAAGAAGCTTGGTGGATATGACAAGATATACAGGATAAAGTTTGAGGCGGACTATCTTGCAAAACTGGCCTATGAAGGTGCTCAGAGGATATATGGTTCCGGTACGTCCGATGACCTGACTGCCGATGCCCTGGTGAAGGGGTCGTATGGCATTCCTGAGGAGGTTGAGGACCGCATCCGCTTTGAGCTTCATATCATGAAGACCATGGGCTTCCCGGGATATTTCCTTATTGTGCAGGACTTCATCAATTCCGCGCGCAAGGAACTTGGCGTGTGGGTGGGACCTGGCCGTGGTTCAGCTGCCGGTTCCGTCGTGGCATACTGTCTGGGTATTACCAAGATTGATCCACTGAAATATGATCTGCTGTTTGAGCGTTTCCTGAATCCGGACCGTATCTCACTGCCTGATATTGATACAGACTTTGATGATGACGGTCGAGGCAAGGTCCTGCAATGGGTAATGGACAAGTATGGCCATGAGAATTGTGCCCACATTATTACATATGGTACAATGGCCACCAAGAATGCCCTGAAGGATGTTGGCCGTGTAGAAAAGGTTCCGCTTTCTGTAGTGAATGCTTGGTGCAAGGCCATTCCGGACCGTCTTCCTGATGGCATGAAGATGAATCTGCCTAATGCCATCAAGTGTACCCCGATTCTTCAGGAGGCAGAGGCTAGCGTAAACCAGATAGAGAGAAATACAATCAAGTACGGCAAGATGCTTGAGGGTACTGTCCGTGGTATTGGAATCCATGCATGTGGCTTCATCATCTGCCGTGATCCTATTTCAGACCATGTTCCTGTATCTACTGCCGATGATCCGGATTTCCCGGAGATCAAGACGGCTGTAACCCAGTATGACGGCCATGTGATTGAATCTACCGGTCTCATCAAGATGGACTTCCTTGGCCTGAAGACTCTTTCTGAGCAGAAGGAGTGCTGCAAGATTGTCAAGGAGGTGCACGGCATCGACATAGATCTTGACCATATCCCAATTGATGACGAACTGACATATCAGCTGTACCAGAAGGGACAGACCATTGGAACCTTCCAGTTTGAGTCTGCGGGTATGCAGAAGTATCTGCGTGAACTGCATCCTACTGTGTTTGAGGACCTGATTGCCATGAACGCCCTGTACCGTCCGGGACCTATGGATTACATTCCGTCGTTCATTGCGCGTAAGAACGGCAAGGAGCCTATCACCTATGATATAGACTGCATGGAAAAGTATCTCAAGGATACCTACGGCATTACAGTCTATCAAGAGCAGGTGATGCTTCTGTCACGTCAGCTGGCCAACTTCACCCGTGGTGAGTCCGATGCCCTTAGAAAGGCCATGGGTAAGAAGAAGAAGGATATCGTTGATGCCATGAAGCCTAAGTTCATTGAGGGCGGTAAGAGCAATGGACATGATCCTAAGGTCCTGGAGAAGATCTGGGCAGACTGGGAGAAGTTTGCATCTTACGCCTTCAACAAGTCGCATGCGGCATGCTACTCCTGGGTGGCTTACCAGACTGCGTACCTGAAGGCTCATTATCCTTCTGAGTTCATGGCAGCCATCATGACCCGAAGGAAGTCCGATATCAAGGAGATTACCAAACTGATGGATGAGTGCAAGTCACTGGGCATTCCGTGTCTTGGACCTGATGTCAATGAATCATTCGTGGACTTCGGTGTCAACAAGAAGGGAGAGGTGCGTTTTGGACTCTCAGCCATTAAGGGTATGGGTGAGGCCGCCGCGATAGCTATCATTGAGGAGAGGAAGAAAAACGGTGAGTACAAGTCTGTGTTTGATTTCATGGAGCGTACCAATTTCTCTGCATGCAACCGTAAGAATATTGAGAATCTGATATATGCCGGAGCATTTGACTGCTTCCCTGATGTTACCCGTGAAGTGTTCTTTGTCCCGACGGGAAAGGGAACTGAGGTATATCTGGATCAGCTTATCAGATATGGCCAGAAGGTGCAGCTGGACCGTCAGGAGGCTGCTACGTCCCTGTTTGGAATGATGGGAGGTGGTGCTGAGATAACGGCTCCTCCGATTCCAAAGTGTGCTCCATGGGGACAGCTGGAGCGTCTTAACCGTGAGAAGGAACTGATAGGCATCTATCTTTCTGCTCACCCGCTGGATGAGTACAAGCTGATTCTGGAACATGTCTGCAATACTCATACCGATGAACTTGAGAACAAGGCAGAACTGGCAAAGAGGGCAGAGTGCGTGGTAGGCGGCATTGTGGTTTCCGTAAGAGAGGGCATGACCAAGACGAATAAACCTTACGGAGTTGCCGTTATAGAGGATTATTCCGGTACCGGAGAATTCTTCCTGCTGGGTGAGGACTGGACACGTTGGTCAAACTACTTCAAGGAGGGGTATTTCCTGTTTATCAAGGCTAAGGCTACACCTTATAAATTCAATCAGGAGAGGTTTGATTTCAAGATATTCTCAATTGAACTTCTGTCTGATGTCAAGGACAAGGTTCTGGATACGCTCACGCTTGACCTGAACATTGAGACATTGGATTCAGTAACCGTGACTGAACTGAAGGAACTTGCCTCAACTCCCGGCAATGTCAGGCTGAAGTTTAGGGTGCGTGATTTCAGCAACGGAAATATGGTTGAGCTGGCATCGCCCGGTCGTATTGACGTTACCATGCAACTGTTGAACTGGCTTGACAGGAACAGTGAATCTATTTCGTACACCATTAACAATTAACAAATATGGAACTAGAGATTACAGATCAGAATTTTGAAGAGATTATCAGTCAGGGTAAACCTGTCGTCATTGACTTCTGGGCTACCTGGTGTGGACCTTGCAGGCGTCTTGCTCCAACAATTCAGGAACTGGCTGCAGAGTATGAAGGCCGTGTGATTGTTGGAAAGTGTGATATTGAGGAGAATCAGGATCTCACTGACCGTTTTGAGATCATGAGTGTTCCTACGGTAGCAATCATCAAGGACGGAAAACTGGTCGATACGGTAGTGGGAGCTTCCGGAAAGGCCGTTTACGAACAGAAAATCAACTCAGTGCTTTAAGATATGGCTACAGACGAATTCCTCCAGGAAGACCTGGATGACGAGAAGACAATTGAGTTCATCAGGAACAGTATGCCTCAGGAGATGAAGGAGAGGTTCAATGACGATATCCTTTACTACATCCTTGATGTGATCAATGACTATTTCACGACCAGCGGTGTCCTTGATGCCGATCCTGATGAGGATGGCTGCATCGAGATTGACAATGAGGCAATAGCTGCCTACATTGTAAAGGAGGCAAAACGCGATGGAATGGGCGTTTTTGATCCTGAAGAGGTGCTCCTGATTGTAAATGCAGAGGCTGATTACGTAGATAGCCTTGACGGCGAGGAGTAATCAGCCCGGTTAAGATTATTATTCCATGGAGAGCAGTCTGGAACCGTCAGGCTGCTCTTCTATTTTTACTCTGACGGTGTCTGTCGGGAGGAGCTCCTCTATCAGTTCCGGCCATTCAATAAGGCAGACGGCTCCGCAGTAGAAGTAATCTTCATAGCCAAGGTCATAGACCTCGTCGAGTTTCTTTATCCTGTAGAAATCAAAGTGGTAGATCAGTTCTGCCGTGGTCTCTGAACGGTATTCGTTTATTATGGCAAAGGTTGGAGAATTAACTTCGTCTTCAACACCAAGTTCCTTGCATAATGCCTTGATGAATGTAGTCTTGCCTGCTCCCATCTTTCCGTAGAATGCAAAGACGGTGTTGTCTCCCATTGACCTGACAAACTCTTTTGCGGCCTGGTCAATGCTGTCTATTGAGCTGATGATTATTTCTTTAGCCATCTGTTATTTTCTTTTTGACTGTAAAGTTATGAATGGGATGATTATCTCTTCCATGGAGATTCCTCCATGCTGGAATGTGTCTTTGTAGAACGATGCGTAGCTGTTGAAGTTGTTCTGATACACAAAGAAGTCGGCCTCAGTTGCAAAGATGTATGAGGAACTCAGATTGGGGGAGGGAAGGCCTGCCCTTTGCGGCTGGCTTATCTCAAAGACCTCTTTTGCATTGAATCCCAGATTCTTGCCTACCTTGTACCGAAGGTTTGTGTTTGTGTTCCTGTCTGCTACTACTTTCAGGGGCTTGTCAACCCGGATGCTTCCATGGTCAGTGGTGATCATTACCTTGTAGTCTGTCTGGGCAAGCTGCCTGAAAAGCTCGCTGACAGATGAGTGCTGGAACCATGATTTTATGATGCTTCTGTATGCGGCTTCATCAGAAACAAGCTCCCGCATCATGCGTGAGTCAGTCTTGGCGTGGGACATGATGTCTATGGAGTTGATTACCACTACGTTCAGGTCGTTGCCAAGCAGGTTGTTTATCTGGCTCAGGAATCTGTCTGTTCCGGCTGAGTCATTTATCTTGTTGTAGGAATATGTGTTCCTGCGTCTGAATCGGTCCAGCTGCGTCTGGATGAGCGGAGATTCGTTCAGGTTCTTTCCCTCTTCAGAATCCTCATCAACCCAGAGGTCAGGAAACATGGTGGCAATCCTATCGGGCATCAGTCCTGAGAAGATTGCATTCCTTGCGTATTGGGTAGCTGTGGGAAGAATGCTGTAGTAAAGCTGTTCGTCAAAGGTGAAGTATTCTGACAATTCCGTTGAGAGCGTCCTCCACTGGTCAAAGCGGAAGTTGTCAATGACAATGAGGAAGATTTTCTCTCTTTTGTCAAGCGCGGGAAACAGATACTTCTTGAAGAGATCCGGGCTCATGGTAGGCCTTTCTGTGTCATTCTGCATCCAATGCATGTAGTTCCTTTTTATGAACTTTGTGAAGACTGCGTTAGCCTCGGCTTTCTGCATGGTAAGAAGGTCATGCATGCTGCTGTCAGTGTCCTGCAGTTCCAGTTCCCAGAAGACCAGCTGGCGGTAGATGTCAATCCACCCCTCAGGTGTCATGGAATCATTGATCTGCATGCTTATGCGCCCGAAATTCTGCTGGTATCCACGGTTGGTCTCAGCAGAGACAATGTCCTTCTTGTGAATGTTCTTCTTGAGCGTGAGCAGAATCTGGTTAGGGTGGACCGGCTTGATAAGATA
This sequence comes from Bacteroidaceae bacterium, assembly GCA_024398535.1. Lineage (GTDB taxonomy): Bacteria > Bacteroidota > Bacteroidia > Bacteroidales > Bacteroidaceae > Colenecus. Next base: position 7,468 of record JAKSIY010000017.1, on the reverse strand, counting down.
GTCTGCAATCTTGGAACCTATGGCCTGGTCCATGATATTCTCCTCTTCACTTTTTGTAACCATGACGACAGGCAGGTTCGGGTCAATCTCCTTGATCTGGCTCAATGTCTCAAGGCCGCTCATGCCATACATGTTCTCGTCAAGGAGGACCAGGTCATACCGGTTCTCACGGCACTGACTGATGGCATCGTGCCCATTGGTCACGGTGTCAACCTGATATCCCTTGTTCTGAAGAAACATGATATGTGGTTTCAGCAGGTCTATCTCATCATCAACCCAAAGTAGTGTACCGTTCCTGTTCATGTCAATCAGTTTCGTCTTCTGCAGAAGGCAGGCCTTCGTCAAGAGATCCGCCGTCAATCTGCTCTTCTTCTATATCGTTGTATGTTTTTTCAAAGAACTCCAGATACTCATTTATACTGTAGTAACCCAGCATCAGCTGCAGATTCTCAGGTGAGATCAGAATTGCTTTCATTCCGTCAATCTGCTGGGCCACTCGGGCATCGGCATAAAGACGCTTGCGGTAGAGCCATGCTTCGTCAAAGTTCAGGAATTCTGACACGGTGCAGAAGCCGATGCCTTTCTCTGAGGAGAAGCTTATGTCAAAGTTCCTCATCATGAAATTTGTGAAGTTGTATCTGGCCAGTTCAAAAAGCAACTGATTCTGGTTGATGGAGTCTTCCGGATATGCAAGTACCAGCAGGAATGGCTGGTATCTGTCTGCCGAGAACTCCTTCCTGAGGCTGTCAGGGATGGCTGCGCTCTCTTCAAGCGATGCCCTGGAATCCCAGATTGTGGCAAACTTTCCGGATTGCAGCAGCTTTCCGTCACGTATGCCCTGGACAATCATTCCTGCCAGTCCGGAAATCTCGTTTTCCGGATACTTCTCAACTATGGCAGTAAGCGTCTCAAGGAATCCTTCGTTGTCTCCGCTTTCAAGCTGGTGCGTTCCATGCAGGAACATGAACTTTGGCCTGTGCTGTCCTGTCGGGTACTTGGTTGTGGAGATTTCATAATTCTGTTCAACCTGGAACCAGTCACCCTGGGTATATGCCTGGTAGGTCTGGGCATAAAGCGAATCCTCACGATGCTTTCCGTATCTGGCGTTCTCTTCAAAGTCCGGGTTGCAGATTGTAAGAGTGTAGTCGCTGTCAGGGAATCTTGAACTCAGGGAATCCTTGCTGTCCTGGGCTTTATCTGTCTTGCCCCACAGAGAGTACATGAGGAACATCTGGTAGAGGGCGTCGTCAGCCTCATCGGCTTCCGGGTATTCCGTGGTGATGCGGTTGAAGCATTTCTCGGCAAGCTGGTATTCGGACAGGTCATCCTTGTAGATAATGCCTGCGTTGAGAAGTGCATCGGTCAGAGTGGCATCTGATTCAGCTTTTGCCTCTTCTGTGAAAGGAATCTGCTGCCAGTAGAACTCGCGCTTGTGCGGGTCTGTCTCAACCATCAGCTCAATCTCATTGTCTGGCGTGGCAGAGGAATCGGCGGACTCTACAAGAGCTTCTGACAGCTCCGTCTCCTGTTCGTAATCGGTAGCCAGTACTGACTTGTTCTGACGTCGCCAGTTGTCCTCAAGCTTTCTCTTGCCCCAGGTCCTGGCAAACTGTGCCTGACCCTCCTTGATGAGGGCAGGATTGTAGAAATACCATGAGCCGTCATTTCCGGTTACGGATGTGGCCGCTGCAAGGCTGGCTGCCGCATTGGCCTCTTTCTCAGCAAGTCTGGCCGCTTCCTCAAGCCTGGCTTCCTCTTCCTTCAGTTCCTCAATAAGCCTGTCAATGATGCTGTAGATTGTTGACTCTGGCAGTGTTGCCAGGTGTTGAAGGCTGTCCTGAAGGGCTATGTTGTTCGTGTATGATACAAGGTATTCCAAGACTTCAGAGCGCAGTCTGGCCGTTGGGTATCCCGTGTCGTCCTGGTCAATCAGACCTACTGCGGCAGAGTAGCATCGCTGGGCGTTCTCATAGTCTGTCATGTCCCAGTACACGTTGGCAAGATGTTGCAGGAGTATGCCCTTCTCAACGCCGTTACGGGTTCCTTTCTCAACTCCGGTCTCGTACTCTTTTATGGCCTTCACGGTATCTCCGTTTGCCAGGTGGATGTTTCCTGTTGCGTAGTAAACCTGTTCCAGATAGTCCTTGTTGTTGGGATCTCTGGCCATCTTGTTCAGTTTTTTGAGCATGGCATCGGAATTCTGGCCGCCCAGAACTTCTGTCTGCTGTATGCGGGCGTTGAATTCCACAAGATAAGCGGGATTCATCCTGATTACCTTCCTGAATGCATCGTAAGCCCTGGCATTGTCTCCGGTTTTCTTGTAAAGTTGTCCAAGCAGATAATTCTGACGTATTTTCTGGTTACGGCTGGCCTTTGAGTGATCCAGGGATTTTTCAAGGTATGGAATTGCCTCTGAGTATTTCTGCTGCTTCAGAAGGTGCGATGCCATGATTGAGGAGTATTCGCCTCTCAGCTGGATGGGTATGGAATCGGAGTAGATGCGTTTGAACAGGTCATCGGCTTCATATATCCATCCCATTTCGGAATAGCATCTGGCGCGTTTCATTCCTGCTTCTGCTACTATGCGCGGCTGGTCAGCGTAGATTCGCTGTATATACTCGTAAGTGCCCTCTGCCTCAAGAAACTGTCCCTGGCTCATCTGGGCATCTGCCATCATCATCCAGGCATGCCATAGGAACGGATTCTGTCTTGTTCTGGAATTCCAGATCCGTTGAGGCTTGGTTCATCTTATTTTCCGGCTTCGGCGTGATGGAATGCAGCTTGATGCATTTCTGGGACTTCTCAATGGCTGTCTCAAATCCATCCTTTCCCGATGCCTGTACTTTGGCATCGCTTGAAGGAAACAGAGTCAGTAAGTCTATGTAGTTGTCCTTGATGGCTTTTTCCTGAGCTTCTGTACCTCTGAGATACGCTTCGTGTCCGTTGAAATAGGCATTGAAGCGTGTCACTGTGGCGTGGTAGAATCTGCTGCCTGCCGTATTCCTGGACGTAGAGCATCCTGCTGACAGGAATGCCAGAAACATGACCAGTGATATGCCGAGCAGGTGCTTCTTCATGGTTTTTCAGCCAAGTTCGTTTACCAGGGAATAGGCCTCCTCCTTCAGCTGGTCAGGCAGTTCCACACCGCGTGCGACCAGACTACCCAGCCAATCCTGTATCTCATTCTCCCTCAGGGTGTAGAGAACATAGCGGAACTCTTCCGTTTCCTGATCGTCATAATCGTCCGATGCCCGTCCTATGTACTGGTCAAGGTCTTCGTCCTCAAAATACAGGGCTCCGCGTGCTATCTGGTCAGCTATCTTCTGCTTCTCGCATACAAGATGCTTGCCGCAGCACTCTCCGTCAGAAACCTTCTGTGGCTCCTGGCCTGTTTCTTCCTCAGAAATGACTCTCTTTCTTGCACTGTTCGCATATCTGCCATTGAAAACCATCAGCAGCAGCAATGCAACCAGTATGAATCCGCAGATTGAATATATTCCCATCTTCTTCTTTTTGTACCTTTTAAACGTGCGAAGATAGTAATTCTGCATGCTTCTGGCAAAAATTATTTGCAGATGCCGGTAAAAACCAGCTCTATGTCATTCATGTCTCCCGACGTTCGGACAAATATGCTTTTTGCGAAATTACCTTCTTCCTCAATCTTGAACCTGGCCATGATTGATGTCGTGTCACCCGGACCGGTTTCCAGCGCTGTAGCCCAGGCATCGGTGCAGTCGCAGTCAGGGATGACGTGTGTTATTTGTATTGTGTGGCTGCTTTTGTTCACAGCATTGAATCTTATCAGGTACTCCCTGTCTTTTTCTGTCTGTCCCGTGCGGATTGTCTCTTCTGCAAATACAAGACCGTTTCTCCTGATGCGGTTTTCTTCAAGAAACTGACTGACCAGCGTATCCATGTTATCCGGCATTTTCCCATGGTTCTTGCAGATAGCATCGATGTAGATCTCGTAAAGTCCCCAGAGCAGTCCGTTGTGCAGCGGATCGCCGGCAAGGACAACCTTTCTGTCTGCATCAATCAGGAAATAGTGCAGCGTTTTACTCTTTGGAATCCTTGAATTTGCCGATGAAAAGGCGTTTTTGTAGTCGCTGATTATGTCTTTCCCTTCACCGTTCCTTACCAGCATGTCCCGGTATCTTTCCAGATCCCTCTTTTTGGGAGAAAATATGTATAAAGGTTCGAATCCATCGCGGTTTTTGTACTTTTCTAGCAAGAAGTCCCATTCGTTTATTGAATTCAGCCTGCATGTAGAACATTCTGCACTGTCATAATAGATGACAAGAGTGCAGAGAGAGTCCGGCACTTTGAACTGGCCAAAATCAATCTGGGTTCCAATGAATTTCCTTAGCTCTCTCTTCTCTGTGCCTGTCCATTTCTTCAGGCCGTTCAATGCTGCCAGCGTTAATGCTGCCGCCATCATACATCCGATGATTCTCTGTTTCTTCATAATACTGTGTTCTTTAATACATCATCATAAATAAAGGGAAGAATCGTTTCAGATTCCTCCCTCAGTTAATGTGTCGGGGCGACTGGATTCGAACCAGCGACCTCTCGCCCCCCAGACGAAAACTCTAACCGGGCTGAGCTACGCCCCGAGTACATCATGGACAATTGTTTCCGGGGGTTGTCCATGACGATGCAAAGATACCTTTTTAATTGGTTATTACAATATCGTTTTCCTCTGCTTTTATTTCTACCGGCCTTGAAATGTCAATTTTACCCTCAATTATCTTTTTTGATAATGGATTCAGAAGATAGGTCTGGATTGCCCTCTTTACTGGCCTTGCACCGAATTCTGGGTCAAATCCTGAGTCTGACAACATGCGAATAGCACTCTCTTCTATCTTGATGTATATGCCATTCTCCTTTAACTTCTTGGCAATCTGCTCAGTTTGTATCTTGATAATCTGTATGATATCGTCTTTGTCAAGTGGCATGAATAGAATGATGTCGTCAATTCGGTTCAGGAACTCTGGCCGGATTGTCTGCTTAAGCATTTCCAGTATTCTGCTTTCTGTTTCTTTCTTCCAGCTCTCTTTTCCGGAGATGCTGTAGGATTTCATCCTTTCCTGTATATAGTCACTTCCAAGGTTGCTGGTCATTATGATTATGGTATTCTTGAAATTGACGGTACGTCCTTTGTTGTCCGTGAGACGTCCGTCATCAAGAACCTGCAGCAAGGTGTTGAATACATCAGGATGAGCTTTTTCTATCTCATCAAACAGTACTACAGAGTATGGCTTCCTTCTTACTGCTTCAGTCAGTTGACCGCCTTCATCATACCCTACATATCCTGGAGGCGCTCCAATCAGTCTGGTCACTGAGAATTTCTCTTGGTATTCGCTCATGTCTATTCTTGTCATGAGCTTTTCATCGTTGAATAGATATTCCGCAAGTGCTTTTGCCAGTTCTGTCTTACCTACACCGGTGGTTCCCAGGAAGATGAATGTTCCTATTGGTCTTTTTGGGTCCTGTAATCCGGCCCGGCTTCTGCGTACTGCGTCAGATACTGCCCTGATGGCATCGTCCTGGCCGATAATCCTTCTGTGCAGTTCTTCCTCAAGTCTGAGAAGTTTCTCTCTCTCACTCTGTTGCATTCGGTTTACAGGAATACCGGTCCATTTTGATACTACTTCAGCAATGTCGTCGGCAGTAACCTCTTCCTTGACCAGAACGTTTTCTCCCTGTTCCTTGTGAAGTTTCTCCTGCGTTGTCCTAATATCTTCTTCAAGTTCCTTGAGCTTTCCGTACCTGATTTCCGCAACCCTTCCGTAATTGCCCTCACGTTCAGCATTTTCAGCCTCTTTTCTAAGCTGTTCCATGCTAAGCTTGTCCTGCTGGATTTTCTCTACAAGTTTCTTTTCGGCCTCCCACCTCTCTCTGATGGCACTTTCCTGTTTCTGCAATTCTGTGATCTCTGAGTTGAGTGCCTTGAGTTTAAGTTCGTCCTTCTCACGCTTGATGGCTGCTTTCTCAATTTCAAGCTGTTTGATGCGTCGTGAAAGGTTGTCCAGCTCTTCAGGAACTGAATCCCTTTCCATTCTTAGCTTTGCTGCTGCCTCATCAATAAGGTCAATAGCCTTGTCTGGCAGGAATCTCTCTGTGATATATCTGTTTGAGAGCTGTACTGCTGCAATTATCGCCTCATCCTTGATTCTTACCTTGTGGTGGTTCTCATATTTTTCCTGAAGTCCTCTGAGAATTGAAATAGAGCTCTCTTCATCCGGTTCGTTGACAGAGACTGTCTGGAATCTTCTTTCTAGTGCCTTGTCTTTTTCAAAATACTTCTGGTATTCATTGAGTGTGGTTGCTCCAATGGCGCGCAGCTCTCCTCGTGCAAGAGCCGGCTTGAGTATATTGGCTGCATCCATTGCACCCTCTCCGCCGCCTGCACCTACAAGGGTGTGAATCTCATCTATGAATAGGATGAACTGACCGTCCGATGCAATTATCTCATTGACAACTCCTTTTAGGCGTTCCTCGAACTCTCCCTTGTATTTTGCTCCTGCTACAATGGCTCCCATGTCAAGAGAGTATATAGTCTTAGACTTCAAGTTTTCAGGAACATCTCCTCTGAATATTCTTCCTGCAAGACCCTCCACTATGGCTGTCTTTCCGGTTCCCGGTTCACCAATAAGGATAGGGTTGTTCTTGGTCCTGCGGCTTAGAATCTGCAGTAGTCTTCTAATTTCATCATCACGTCCAATAACAGGATCAAGCTTGCCTTTTCGGGCTGACTCGTTAAGGTTTACAGCGAACTGTTCAAGGCAGTTTTTTGCATTCTGCTGATTAAAGTTTGTGTTCATACTGTTTTCTGACTTTTTGTTTATCTGGAAAAAGATGGGCAAATAGCATGCCTTTGTCTTATTTCGGACAATATGACTTGTCTTGGGCTGTGTTTTCTGCCAAATTGACACAAAATCTATGCGCTGGATATTCTTGTTCCATGTGGTGCGAATGGGTGTGCGTTTTATTTGAATGTTAATGCCATTCGGCAGCGTACGTACTCCTGTGAGCCTGTTATGGCGTTTCCGTTTCGTTAGCCGGAAGTCGGATAATGAGCCATGGCTCGTTCTGTGTTGTCCGGCTTTGTTTTCATGCATTGTATTATGCATGATCCGGAAACGAGTTTTTTGTTAAATTGGTTTGCAGGGATAGCAAAATGATAGCGAATTCTTTCTCTTTTGATTTTTGCAGCATGGGTATTCGCAATAAAAAACGGGGCCAACTGAGTAGTTGACCCCGTAGTTACAAGTTGATATTTCTGTCAGCGAGTCCTGTTACTTCTGGTGTTGGTGTTGCTCTCCTGACGGGTAGTGTTTGTGGTGTTACTCTGTCGGGTAGCGTTTGTCGTAGTAGTACTCTGACGTGTACCGGTGTTGGTGTTGCCCTCCTGACGGGTAGCGGTAGTGGTGTTACGCCGTCTGGTGGCGGTGGTAGTAGCACGGTG
>JAKSIY010000016.1 GCA_024398535.1 Bacteroidaceae bacterium | reverse complement strand
TCGCCCTTTTCCTCCCGCGTCATCACTTTCTTAACGGCGCTCCCTAGACGCGCTCTCTTGCGAAGGACGCATCCTGCGGCACTGCTCCGCGCTCACCACTCTCACTGCGCAGCGTTCACCTTGACATTTCGCACAGGAAGGAGAATACTCTACGCGCAAATGGAATTTTCTTTAATCCGTGTGCGTTGGTATTTCTCTTTTTCCGTGAATTTGGCACGCAAGCTCTCTGCTCCCCATGGTCTAGAACGCAAGGTTCCTACTTTGCCGGAATCCGCCAAACAAGGAAACACTATGTGGCATTCTGGGGCTTCTGAGTGAGTTTGCCGTTCCCTTAGGGCCTATTTCAGGGGGTAAGGAAACGCTAGTGCCGGCCAGTTACCTCCTAGGGCAGGTTTGCGTTTCCTTCTTTGGCGAAATCAGGGAAAACTCCCGCACGCGGTGAAGCACACGGTCAAAGATATACCCTCGCACCTGACCAACACGCTCGCGGCAAAAGAAATACCTCCGCACTCGGGAAGCCCGCGGGAACAAGATTACCATAGCATGCGGAGAAGCATGCGTGGAGAAATGGTATGCGTGAGATTCCGTAAAGAAGCGGGATCGTTTTGGCGGAGAGCGGGCATCAGCGAAGAACGGAACAACGGTCGGGGCGTAAAAGGAGCAACAGGCGACAGGACACGCAGTAGTGCTATACGCAGGAGAATTGCTTCTGTCGCCGCGAACGTTACGACACGGACGTCCGTGATGAGCGTAGAAAGCGAACCGCCAAAACAACCCGCCACGGACTCACCCGAAAACCACCCACGAATGGGGAATCAGAAAGAGTAAACCAGACTTAGGTTAAGGACGGGAAATACGGGGAACTTCTTGACCAGCTGCACGTAGCGGTCAACCTGACCCATGATGTTGGTAAGGTCCTGAGTCAACTCTGTACCGTCATGCAGATAAACCTTAGGCACACCACCCCAGAAAAAGACGCCACCTTCAACGGCAAACTTCAGATGCTCGTTGCGCTCAGAGAACTGCCCCTTGTAACCGGTTCCCACATAAGGCCTGAAGGCATTCACCTTCATGTCGGCAGTCACCATGCTCTCATTATTCGGCTCCATGACGTATGAAGTTCCGTCGCTGACATAGTCACCCACGTGGATTCCCATGCGACCGGCATCGATTACCTTGTCTGCCAGGGCCGGTGGCAACTCAACGCCCATGAAGATAGGCTCTTCATTGACAGTCTTTTCATACATATTGTTGTAGATGCCCACAGCCATCAGTGACGGCATCTCCTCAATGCGGTTGACAGCATGGCCAATCACCTTGCGGCCGGCATAGACACCCGCACTAAGATACCACCCGCAGTTCCTGATTGGGAATACGTCAAAAATCAGCTTGGCATTATTGAAAGACGGAGTACCTACCATAATGACCTCATCATCAACGTCAAGACCGGTAATCTCCTTCATATAACCGGCCATACGGTCAAAAGTGGTCTCAACACGATTGCCATCAGGATCAAACTTGCTCTCTACATGGTCGCCAATCTGGATTGTAAAACTCATATCCTTCTCAAAATAAGGCATATAGTCAAATCCAGTCCTTACCTGCATCCAAGGTGTAACCATGGTTCCAACCTGAAGACCGATGCCAGTAGAACCCATATCAACGGCTACATCAAGATTGTTCAGACCAATTCTATCTACAAAGTCGGAGAATGTCTGTCCCTTTACGCCTCCAATGCCAGAAAAGGAAAGAAAAGCAGAAAGCAAAAGTGCCTTTGAGCTGATTGATTGCATCAACGTACTACGTATTTCTTGTGATTTACAATGTAGATACCCTTTGGAAGGGCATTCAGAGGAAGATCAATCCTGCGACCTGTCAGGTCATATACCTCTGGAGCAACTGCATCAGAGCCGATGCCATCTACACCAAGCATTGTCTCATAAGCCAGGTAGTCCTCTTCAGAGTAGAACACCTTAAGCTCAGAATCAGCACTTGCTGATACCGGCAGATATGACTGGTTGGCAGGAAGATACTTGCAATCTGCAGTAACATAGGCAAGAGAGCCGTCAGCTGCTGTACCAAGCACGCGCATGGTATTTTTGTCATTCGCAGTCTTTGCATCCTTGCTCTTTGGGCGGTCAGTATTGCAGAAGAATACACCCTTCAGGGCATTCTCCTGAGCGAACGATGCTGCAGAGTTGTCAAATCGGACATCAACCTTGTTCTTCCTGTAGTCAGCCTGGGCACACTCTATGAAGACCGGAGTCTTTGCAGGAATCTGCTTGCCTTGAACCTTGCTTACAACTACGCCATGATCATGAACCGCGCTTACATAATAGGCATTCATGTCATCGGCAAGAGTCAGACCAAAGCTTACATAGTAAGGCATGTAATGTGAACCGCCGGCAGAGACAGTAGGATCTATTGCAAGATACTGTGTCTCATCGTCCATTGGGAATACTTCCCATAGCCTGTAATTACCTGTGCGGTCAGTTCCCAAAGCACCGTCAGGAGATTCGCTGGTCTCATTGTCACACAGATAGAAACCCTCTGCATAGACATTGTAGTAGCCATTTGATCTTCTATAGATCTGCACACTGTACTCAATGATATCAATCACACCGGTTCCCTGTGCCTGAATGTCATAAAGACCTGTGTTGTCGGCTGTCTGACCAACCTTCTTGATATAAAGGACAGATGCCGGGTCTGTAAGAATCTTCTCCTCACCCTTCCAGAGCTGGATGGCACCCATCTCAGCATACGTTGCAGTATAATTTATGTAGCCTGTATTGTCACATACGTAGATATACCTCTGTGAGCCACGGTTACGGACACGATAAAAGCCGTCACCGCTCAATTGGGCATCGGCATTCATTACAACGAGAGCTAGAAGAAAAAGCGTGTAGAGTCTCCTCATAGGCGGTTTTTGGATAAATAAAGACAAGAACTGCCCACACCCGCCTTACCATATAGGAAGGTGGCATGCGGGCAGTTCTCTATGGATAATTCAGTAATTACTGTGCAATACAGATACTTACACGGTTCAGAGTATAGTCGCTTGAGTATGGCTGCTCATTGTCACCCATAGCCTTAGTCTCTATACGTGAAGCCTCAATACCGTACTTCTCCTGCAGTTCCTTTGAAACTACCTCGGCACGACCCTCAGAAAGCTTCTGGTTGATAGATGCTGTACCAGTGTTCTTATCAGCATAACCGGTGATAACAACCTTGGCATTTGGATACTTGTTCAGGTAATCAGCAATCTCCTTAACCTTGTACTGCTCAGAATTTGCAACCTGAGTATTAGAGATTGGGAAGAATACATCTACTCTCAGTGGCTCAACAACCACCTTCTCAACTGGAACTTCCTTGATAACCTCCTTCTCAACGATTCTCTCACCGCAGTCAACTGGAACTGGAGCTGGGATAACCTTCTTTGTATTTGTCTTACCAAGGTTAACCTTGATACCTACAAGTGCATTGAAGTACCAGTCTGGGTTACCAGCCTTCTTTGAGTTGTAACGGTCACCTACTACGTTAGCCTGCAGCTCAAGACCAGCGCTTACGCGCTCGCTGATTCTGTAGTCCATTGTAGCACCCATACGTCCGTTCAGAAGAACCTTCTTGTTATCCCAGAGATAACGCAGATACTGATCATCTGTACTGATGTTTGTGTACTGACCACGCATTGCAGAAGCCTCGTCAGAAGCCTCGTCATTGTTGAATGCAATGTTTGCACCAAGACCTGCAAGCAGTCCGAATGAGACCTTACGCTCTGGCTTGTAACCACCGAACCAGTTTGACAGGTTGATAGTTGCGTCAAGTGATGGAGCAATGTAGTTCCACTTCCATGCATAGTCATTAGCATAGAAGTCTGAACCGCCCTTGCTCTGCCAAGCGTTAACTGACAGACGGGCACCTACTACTGGAGTAAAGTTGCGGCCTACGCCCAGCTGAGCGTTTGGTGACAGCAGATCGCTGAAACCAAGCTCACCAAGGGTATACTGTCCACCAATCTGGCCCTGGATGTACCAGTGTGGATTGAATACGTTCTCGTATTCCTCTGCAGAAACTGATACACCGAAACCGGCAACCAGCGCTGCAAGAACTGTGAATATTCTTTTCATTTTCTTGTACTCTCCTTAATTACTTAACAGTAACGTAGAACTTACGTGTAGAGATCCAACCCTGATAGTCAACAGCAGAGTAAACAATCTCATAAGTGTAACCTGAAGCAGCTGGAGTGAATGTGATGCCGTAGCGACCACCCTCAAGAATTGTGTTCAGGTACTCGTTATTGTTGTTTGTATCCTTCAGAACCTGTACGCAAGTAGCATCACCAGCCTGAGCGTTCGATGTTGCGCTGAATACGTTGGTTACAGCAACGAACTTCTGGTATGATGGTACTGCAATGTCAGCTGTCCATGATGTTGGGTACAGAACGATTGAACCGCTACCCTGGAAGATTGCTGGCAGAGACTTAGAAGTACTCATGTTACGCATAGTACCGTTTGCATCCTCGTAGAACATTACTACCTGAAGCTTAGAGTTGATGTCTGACAGATAACCATTCAGACGGTTAGATACAGAGTTGATCTTTGAGATCAGGCTGTTCATCTTGCCAATGTAGTCATTCAGATTACCGGTTACGCTTGCAGCAACATCGTCAAGCATATCGTTAACCTGATCCTTCAGAGTACCGCTAACCTGACTCAGCATGTTGTGAACCTCATTGTTGATTGAAGTCTGAATCTGGTTGATCATACCATTGACCTCAGAGTTTACAGAAGCCTCCATATCAGAGAACTTGATGTTCAGGTTTGCAGCAACGTCGTCAAGAACCTGATCCAGGTTGTCAACATCGTATGTTCTAGGTACGTATGCATCAACTGAACCGTCAGCAGCAACGTGTGAAGGAACATCAACTGTTACCTGAACTACACCCGATGTAGAGATAGAAACTGTACCGAATGACAGGCTGATTGGAGTGATGCCTACATTGAAGTTTACTGTTGAGAAATCAAGATCATCGATGCCGTCAACAGAGAATGAGATGTTGCCAAGTGGAGTAATCTCAGGCAGCTTGCCAAGGTTAACACCAGCAAGAGTGTGGTATGAAAGTGGCTTTACAGCAGCTACAGCAAGATCGTAGTTAGAAAGAACTGAGTGCTGGCCAAGGCTGTCTGTCCATGTAGCCTTGATAGCGTTAGCCTCAAAGATGTTGTTGAACTGACGATAGATGCCTGTAGCAAGCTCAGCAATGTCTGGACGCTGTCTGTCAAGTACGCTCTTTACTGCGTTCTTGAGACCAGCCTCAACATTTACCTTCAGAGCGTCAACAGCATCAGCAGTTACCTGTACAGGAGCCTCATAGAATGCATTTGCGCTTGTACCATTAACAGCAGAACGTGTTGGCAGGAAGTCTGTAGAACCGAATGCAAGAGTCTGGGTTGAAGGAACAACTTCACCGAATACGGCCTTGCTCTCAACACCCTGGCTGTTTACAAGAGTGAACTCGTCACCGTCAAGATCAGCAGTGTTAGGGTTGATTGTGAACATAACCTTACCTGCATTGTCAGTAGAATCACTTACAACAACACCGGCAGGGATTGTCTTTGAGATGCTTGAAAGACCAAGCATTACAGCATCAGTAGCAGTAATAGGTGAGCAACCCTCAATCAGACGTGCAGTCTTCTGAGTTGGGAACTCAACGCTTGACTCGAACTCACCGTAGTAAGCAATCAGCATGTTTGATCTCAGACCTACAGGCCATGCAAATGAACCGTAAACTGGGTTGATTGCACCGTTTACTGTGATGTTTGTGATCATCTTTGTAACAGCGCTCTTCAGAGCTGACATCTCATCGCACAGAGAATCAATCTTAGCCTCAGCAGCAGACATGCGCTTCTCAAGAGAATCAACGCGTGCGCTCAGAGTATCAATTTGATCCTTCAGCAGTGAATCTGCATAAGCCATGATTGAGTCAATCTCAGCGATGCGAACGTCGATTGTATCAAGCAGCTCAGCACGGAGTACTGAATCAGCCTCAAGAGCAACCTTCTTAGCCTCCTTCAGGTTCTCCTCAGCAACCTTGAACAGGCTGTCTGTTACCTGTGACAGGCTGTCAATCTGATTCTGCTGCTCTTCTGTCTTGGCATCAAGACCATTAATTCTGATAGAGTCACGTACTGCAAGAGCATAAGCATCGTTTGCCTTCTGGTAAGCAGCGTTCATGTTCATTGGCCAGCCTACGATAAGGGCAGCAATGCTGTCAGCCTTGACATCAGCAGCCTTTGCATTTGCAGCAGCATCGGCAGCCTTCTGGTTCATCTGGGTCATGATAGTGATAAGGTTTGTCTCACCACCGTCAGCAACACCAAGGATTGCTGCTCTCAGAGAGTCGATTGACTTCTGGATGAGAACGAACTTTTCACTGCAATTGTCCTTGCAATTCTTCTGCTCAAGGCAGAGAGAGTCAATCTGAGCCTGCATCTTCTGAGTTGTCTCAGTCAGCTTGTCACCCAGAGTCTTGTCCTGGTCTGCAAGCTTATGAATCAGATCGTTGTACTGATCCTCATCATAATCCTTACAAGAACCCATCAAACTAGCACCTACTACTACGGTCAGTGCCAGTGAAAGAAAACCAAAAATTTTTCTTTTCATTTTGATAAAAGTTAGTATTTAAAATTATTCTATTTCTCTACTCTTGTATTTCATAGTTCGTCTCAATGCTCAAATCACCTAATTTGCCATTCAGTCACAGACTTCGTAAAAGACTAATACTCAACAAATAGGGTATTCCTCCACTAAAACGGGCACAAAGTTAAGAATTCTAGCCGACATGGCAATGACAAATCGTCTATTTTTAAGATTTCAAACCATTTGCGTCTTTACAGCCACCTGAAAAAACAATTCTGGGGAATATGCATTATCTTTGCACCGAAATAAGGGAGAAAACCTCCCTGACAGCCGGAGAGAAACCCGGAGTGTGCTTGGTAACCACTTAAAAAACAAGAAATATGAAACAAGTCTCAGAAAGACCAACCCCTACACAGATTTCCCAGAAATCAGGCTTCAGTGCCGCATTCCTTTTCATGGCAGTGCTGTTTGTAGTATGCCTCATTGCCTCAAACCTGTATGCAAGCAAGATTTTCAGCGTCTTTGGATTCATCCTACCCGGCGCAGTAATCATATTCCCAGTCAGTTACATACTCAACGACTGTCTTTCAGAAGTTTATGGATACCGCAAGGCCAGACTGGTAATCTGGATGGGATTTCTGCTGAATTTCTTCTTTGTCCTGATGTCCCAGCTGGTGCTCATACTTCCTCCTGCAGACTTCTGGGACGGGGCCGATGCCTTCAACATGGTATTCGGATCCACACCAAGGGCCGCAGTGGCATCGCTCCTTGCATTCCTGGCAGGCTCAACAATCAACGCATTCGTCATGAGCAGGATGAAAGTCAAGGACCAGGGCAGGAAGTTCTCTTCAAGAGCAATCCTCTCATCACTGGCCGGCGAGGCTGCAGACTCGGCAATCTTCATCCCTATCATGTTCTGGAGCATCGGTCTTCATGACATTCTCAAGATGATGATTGTACAGGTAATAGCAAAGGTGCTGTATGAGATAGTCATTCTTCCAATAACCGGAAGGGTCGTTGCAAAGGTCAAGGAGATTGAGCAGACTGACGTCTATGACACAGACATCTCTTACAACCCGTTCAGGATTTCTGACTTCTGAGAACCAAAGTGATTTTAACTTATATAATAAGGTGGTATATAAAAAAGCAAAAGGAATATGACAGGAAGAGAAGAAGACGGCCTGAAGTCATTGGGCCAGAAGACAGAATACAGGCAGGACTATGCTCCAGAAGTGCTTGAGACATTCGTCAACCGTCATCAGGAGAACGACTACTGGGTACGCTTCAACTGCCCGGAATTCACCAGCCTGTGTCCTATCACAGGCCAGCCGGACTTTGCTGAGATCCGCATCAACTACATTCCAGACGTGAAGATGGTTGAGAGCAAGAGCCTCAAGCTCTATCTGTTCAGCTTCCGCAACCACGGAGATTTCCATGAGGACTGCGTGAACGTCATCATGAAGGACCTGATCAGGCTGATGGACCCAAAGTACATAGAGGTTACAGGTATCTTTACCCCGCGCGGTGGCATAAGCATCTATCCGTACGCCAACTACGGGCGTCCGGGTACAAAGTACGAACAACTGGCCTGGGACCGCTTTGCCGTACATCAGTAAAGTCCCAGGAACTCTTTCACACATTCAGGACGCCCGTCAAAAAGGAGTGCATGCATTCCTACTGCACGGGCGCCATCTACATTTGCCTGGACATCGTCCACAAAGACACACTCCTCAGGTTTTAGGCGGTACTTCTCCATCAGGAGATTGTAGATACGCGGATCAGGCTTAACAAGCCCGACGTCTGATGACACCACATAGTCATCAACCTTCTGGAGGGTTTCAACCTTCTCTCTTGCCGGCAAGAAGAACTCCCTTGGCCAGTTGCTAAGGCCATAGATTCCGTATCCTTCAGACCTTAGCTGGTCTATAAGCTCCGACATTCCCGGCCAGGGGCCACGGCACATCTCCATCCACCTGTCATGGAAGAGCTGTATGGCCTCAGCATATTCAGGCCACTCTGCCTGGAGCTCAGGTATCGTCTCTGAAAAAGGGATGCCAGAATCTGACTCCATGCACCACTTTGAGGTAACGACGTTCTGGATGAACCACTCGGCTTTCTCAACGTCACCGAAATACCCGTCATACAGATAATGCCGGGACCAATCCACCAGGACCCTGCCAAAATCAAAGACAACGTTCCTTACCTTCATTATGAATTCTTCCAGCTTACACGGAACTGGTCACCTATGATTTCGCGCACCTTGGCCAGAACCTCAGGATCAGCAGGCTGGCTTACATATTCAATATTCTTCAGGACGTTCTCAGGATTGGTCGTAGAGAACAGGTTTGAGGCAATGTCCGGATTGCCAAGACTGTACTGCATAGCAAGACGCTCAATCGGGTAACCTATGCTGTCACAGTACTGGGCTGCACGGGCACAGGCGTCGCGCAGAGGCTGTGGAGCCGGATGCCAGTCAGGAGCGCCACGCATTGTCAGGAGGCCCATACTCAGAGGGCTTGCGTTTATGACACCTATGCCACGGGACTTGAAAAAGTCGATAAAATCGACGATTTTATCATCACACAGGCAGTAGTGGCAGAAGTTAAGGATGCTCTCTACAGTACCCTCTGGAGTATGCTCTACCACCCACTTCAGGTTCTCCAGCTGCAGGTCAGTGATGCCCACGTGACCAACCACACCCTTCTCACGCAGCTCAACCAGAGCTGGCAGAGTCTCATCGGCCACCTTCTGCAGACCGCCAGGAAGATCAGCCTGGAACTCAATGTCATGAACGTTGATCAGGTCAATGTAGTCAACTCCCAGACGCTCCATGCTCTCATAAACGCTGTCATGTGCACGCTTTGCGCTATAGTCCCAGGTATTCACGCCGTCCTTTCCGTAACGGCCCACCTTGGTAGAAAGAATGAACTTGTCACGTGGAATCTCACGCAGAGCCTTTCCCAGCACGGTCTCAGCCTTCAGATGACCGTAATATGGTGAAACGTCTATGAAGTTCAAACCGTTCTCGACAGCAGTATGTACAGCACGTATGCCATCAGCCTCCTTCAGTGAGTGGAACACACCGCCCAGGCTCGATGCACCGAAGCCAAGCGCAGACAATTTCAGACCCGTCTTTCCTAATTCGTTGTATTTCATTTTCTTATTCTATTATCAGATTACAGTTTCATTTGTACTATCACCACTTTACCAGAATACGATAAACCTTGCCGGGAGCATCGGACCACCTCTGCAGGGACATCTGTGCCTGTTCTGGTGAGATCACGTCCGATATGAACTCCTCTACAGGAGCCGTACCCTTCTTCAGGTAGCCTATCACAGCCTCAAAGTCTGAAGGATTAGCGTTGCGCGAACCCATTACATCAAGTTCTTTCTTTACAATCAGGCCGGTGTTGATCTCAACGGCACTCTTGGCATAGCCTATGCAAACCACGCGGCCTGTAAACGCAACCCTCTCAATTGCAAGCTGATATGTCGGAACAGAGCCCACAGCCTCAATCACTACGTCAGGGTCAGGCATTGATCCGTCCCATGGCTTTGAGGTATTATATGTGTAGGTTGCTCCAAGCTTTCTCGCCAGAGCCAGCTTCTCTTCATCAAGGTCTGCGGCTATTACAGTAGCGCCCCTGAGCACCGCACGTACCACAGCACCCAGACCCACCATGCCGCAACCAATCACCATCACCACGTCAGTGTCAATGACACGTCCACGGTCCACAGCGTGGAAACCAACGCTCATAGGCTCAATAAGCGCAGCATCGCGCACACTGATACCTGCCACCGGAATGACCTTCTGCCATGGCACACAGACAAACTCCTGCATTGCACCGTTTCGCTGAACGCCCAGAGTCTCATTGTTCTCACACGCATTGTATCTGCCTCTGCGGCACGATGCACATGTTCCACAGTTGGTGTAAGGATTGATGGTAACCGCCTGCCCCACCTTCAGATGTTCAGGTGCACCGTTCAACTCAACTATCGTACCACCAATTTCATGGCCCGGTATGCGCGGAAACGTCACCATGGCATTACCACCTCTGAAAGTATTGAGGTCTGATCCACAGAACCCTACATACTCAATTCCAACTTTCACGAATCCAGGCTGGAGCTGTGGCTCTGCCACCTCAACTACCTGTGCCAAACCCGGTTTCTCAATCTGTATTGCTTTCATCTCTATTTATATCTGGCCGGATTACTCCGACATATTCTTTATATACGGCAGCTCAGGGAAACGGTCCACGTCAAAGCCATAGAAGCTGACTGCGTTCAGCCCAAGGAACTGCTCTTTCTCATAATCAGTCAATTCACTGCTCTTCAGGATAAAGTCATACGACATCCTGTAGGTGATAGCACAGATGGTGCGCGGATAGTCGCTGCCCCACATCAGCTTGTCCATGCCCACGGCATCGGCCGCCTGGCGGATTGCCTTGACAGCACCCTTGAACGGATAGAACTCGCTGTTGAAGAGCCAGGTAATGCCACCGGACTCCACTCGCACGTTCCTTCCGGCCGATGCCAGCATGATCTGCTTCATGAAATGCTGGCCGGTAACCATGCCGAAGTGCCCTATCGCAACCTTCAGGTTCGGACATTCCTGAATGACCTCACGCATCTGGCCAATCTGTATCTCATTATCATCAAGACACATGGACAGAAGCATTCCGTTGCTCTCCATGAACTTGAAACTCTCCATCATGTCAGTCAATGGTGTGTGAACCCTGTGCCCGGGAATCGCAATCATACCAAAACCCTCATCCTTAAGCGCCTTGATGCCTGAGAGCATGTTCTGCGCAAAAAGGGCATCGGGCTCCTGGGTATTAATTGCAGGCATTCCGCAGACCATGAATCGCTCCGGATACTTGCCAGCCACCTGCTTCAGGTAGTCATTCTGCTGACCATCAATAATTTCCTGAACAACTACAGCTCCGCTTACCTGGGCGTAGTCCATGTTGGCCAGGAACACCTCAGCGCTGTTGCGTCCGTCAATCATGAACGGCGGCAGCATCTGCCTCTCCTCACCAAAGAACATGCTGCGCCCACGGTCAGTCTGGTAAATGCGCTGCCCGTCAACCGTCGTGTCCTGCTTCAGCCACAGATGGCTGTGTGCGTCAATGATTATCATAGTCCCCAAAGATACACTTTTTTTGAAAGGAAAGTCATCTTTTGGTATCCCACATTTTATATTTTTGCATCAGCAAAAACAAATTACAGATGAAGCTTGACGGAAGAAGACTTAGTTCCAATGTCGATGACCGACGCGGAATGTCCATGGGAAAGACGGCCGGAGGCCTGGGAATAGGAGGTATAATCATTGTCGGACTGCTCACAATGCTGTTCGGAGGCAATCCTGCAGACGTGCTTCAGCAGGTAATGGGTGCCGGAAGCGCCCAGATCATGACGTCAGACGGACGCCAGCCTACTGCTGAAGAAGAGGAACTGGCAGTGTTCGCATCGCAGATACTTGCTGGCACAGAAGATGTCTGGACAAAGATATTCAGGGAAAACGGACGTGAGTACATAGCCCCAAAGCTGGTGCTCTACACAGACTATGTGCAGACCGCAAGCGGCACGGCATCGGCCTCTTCAGGACCATTCTACAACAGCGGAGACCAGACAGTCTATATTGACCTGTCATTCTTCACTACCATGAAGCAGCAGTTCGGCTCGGCCGGAGACTTTGCATACGCGTACGTCATTGCGCATGAGGTAGGCCACCACGTGCAGTACCTGCTGGGCACGCTGAACTCGGTACACAGGCAGATGCGCCAGATGTCTGAAGCCCAGAGCAACCAGATGAGCGTCCGCCTGGAGCTGCAGGCAGACGTCTATGCCGGAGTCTGGGCCTACAACGACAACAAGATGTTCGGCTCACTTGAGCCCGGAGACGTTGAAGAGGGCCTGGCCATAGCACAGCGCATCGGTGACGACTACCTGCAGAAAAAGGCCCGCGGCTATACCGTTCCGGAATCCTTCAATCACGGCACCTCTGCCCAGCGCTCACGCTGGCTCAAGAAGGGCCTGACTACCGGTGACATAACCCAGGGTGACACGTTTGCACCTGATTACAGGAACCTATAATTAAACTCAGCCAAAATTTTACTATCTTTGTTGAAAACTCAACACTATGAAACTGACAGATATCTTTGCTCCGGGCATTGATTCCAAGGAGTGGACAAGCAAAGACTACGAACTGCCAAAGTTCAATGTGGCCGAAGTCGTAAAGAAGACCCACGACAACCCTACATGGCTGCATTTCGGTGCCGGAAACATTTTCCGTGCATTCCCTGCAGCAATCCTGAACGATGCCCTTAACAGCGGCAAGTATGACCGCGGCGTAATAGTAGCTGAAAGCTTTGACTATGAGATCATTGACAAGGCATACCGCCCATATCAGAACCTCTCGCTGCTGGTCAGCCTGCAGTCAGGCGGCACCATTGAGAAGAAGGTAATTGCCAGTGTCACTGAAAGCCTGAAGGCCGATTTCCAGTTCGCAGATGACTGGGCACGTCTGGTTGAAATCTTCCAGAACCCAAGCCTGCAGATGATTTCATTCACCATCACAGAGAAGGGCTACACTTACAACGACGCCGACCTGGCACGCGGCCTGAAGCCAGTGCTTGCCATGGGTAAGGTCTGTGCACTGCTGCTTGAGCGCTTCAACGCCGGCCAGCTGCCACTGACCGTCCAGAGCATGGACAACTGCAGCCACAACGGTGACAAGGTAAAGGCAGGCGTATTTGCATACGCTGAGAAGTGGGTTGCAGACGGCATCGCCCCAAAGGAATTCATTGAATACCTGAGCAATGAGCAGAAGATAACCTTCCCATGGTCAATGATTGACAAGATTACTCCACGTCCACATGAGAAGGTTCAGGCCATGATTGCTGCTGACGGATTTGAGGACAATGAGACCATCATCACCGAAAAGAAGACCTTCACCGCTCCGTTCGTCAACGCTGAAGAGGTACAGTACCTGGTAATTGAGGACAACTACACGAACGGCCGTCCGCCACTTGAGCTGGGCGGAACGCTCTATACCACACGCCAGACCGTAGATCAGGTCGAGACCATGAAGGTTACAACCTGTCTGAACCCGCTGCACACCGCCATGTCAATCTACGGCGTCATGCTGGGCTACACCCTGATCAGCGCTGAGATGGCTGACCCTGACCTGCGCTCGTTCATCCAGAAGATTGGCTACATTGAGGCTATGCCGGTAGTTACTGATCCGGGCGTGCTGAATCCATACGAATTCATTGGCGCCGTAATCAACAAGCGTCTGCCTAACCCGTTCATGCCCGATGCACCTCAGCGAATCTCTACCGATACCAGCCAGAAGCTGCCGATCCGCTTTGGCGAGACCATCCGCAAGTACCACGAGCGCGGTCTTGACAAGAGCAATCTGGTGCTGATCCCTCTGACACTGGCAGGCTACGCACGATTCCTGAAGGCTCTGGACGATGACCTGAAGCCTTTCACCCCATCAACCGATCCTAAGCTCGATGAGCTGATGGCAATCGTGGCTCCACTTGAGATTGGCAAGCCTGATCAGGACTGGAGTCCTTTGAAGCAGCTGTTCAGCCGCGCCGACATCTTCGGCCAGGACCTGTACGCTGTCGGCCTGGGTGAGCAGATTGAGGGCATGGTCAAGGAGCTCTACGCCGGTCCAGGTGCTGTCCGCGCCACCCTGCACAAATACGTTGAGGCACGTTAATTCAATTACCCGATAGTCCTTTGGACATTAAAACAGAAAATATATGGAAAGAACATGGAGATGGTTCGGCAAGAAAGATGTAATCACCCTTGCCCAACTCAAGCAGATAGGCGTTGAAGGCATCGTCACAGCCCTTCACGACGTACCACTGGGTCAGGTATGGACCCAGGAGAAAATCCACGAACTCAAGGAATACATTGAGAGCTACGGCATGAAATGGAGCGTAGTAGAATCACTCCCGGTCGTAGAAACCCTGAAATATGGCGGTCCTGACCGCGACGAGCAGATAGAAGTCTATAAGGAATCCCTGCGCAACCTGGGCAAGGAAGGCATCAAGTGCGTATGCTACAACTTCATGCCGGTACTGGACTGGGCACGCACCGACCTGATGCACGCCAACCCCAACGGTTCAAACAACCTCTACATGGACTGGGGCACACTCGCATACTTCGACATACACATACTGAAGCGCGATGCAGCCCGCGCCGACTGGGCCGAATTCTCAAAGAACCACGCCTGGGGACGCGACCTTGTAGCTGAGGCCGATGAAATGAAGAAGTCAGCCACCCCTGAAAGCGACCACGACCTGGTCTATAACATCATCATCAAAACCCAGGGATTCGTAAGCGGCAACTTCAGCGAAGGCGATTCAGCCCCTATCCAGAAGTTCCACGACCTGCTGGCACTCTACAAAGGCATTGACAAGGAGAAACTGCAGGAGAACATGAAATACTGGCTTCAGGCCATCATGCCAGTCTGCGAGGAGTACGATATCAACATGTGCGTACACCCTGATGACCCACCATATCCGGTATTCGGCCTGCCAAGAATTGTTGGCAACGTAGAGGACATCAAGTGGTTTCTCGATGCCGTTCCAAACAAGCACAACGGCCTGACATTCTGCGCCGGAAGCCTTTCAGCAGGCGAACACAATGACGTAGTCGCCATGGCACGCCAGTTTGCTGACCGCACGCACTTTGTACACCTGCGCTCATGCCACATCTTCCCTGACGGCAACTTCACCGAGGCATCGCACCTGGGCGGACGCGGTCAACTGGTTGAACTGGTACGCATATTCGAGCAGGCCGAAAAGGAGGGCAAGTGCAACAGCGGACGCAGACTGCCAATGCGCGTTGACCACGGCATGACCTTCACCGATGCCCCTGGCGGCGTGTTTGACGAAGCCAGCCGCGGCCACAACTCAGGCTACACCCTGCTGGGCCGCATGTTCGCAATGGGCCAGGTCCAGGGCATCATGGCTACCGTTGACAACGAACTTGGAATAGAATACAAGCAGCCAGGCTTCTACGACTGAAACCAGCTGTAAATAATCACAGAGTTACTCCGGTCTTCCATATAGCGATGCCGGAGTAATTGTTTTTTTCATTCAGGGCAGCATCGCCACCCGCTGTGTCAAGCACCAGACGCAGAAGATCCGGCAGCAGATCCTTGCCCTCAAGCACAGGACCGGCGTTGAAGTCAATCCAATGCGGCTTCCGGTCAGCAAGAGCAGAGTTTGTACTGACCTTCAGGGTTGGAACGCAAGTGCCGAACGGAGTGCCGCGTCCCGTTGTAAACAGAACAATCTGACAGCCACTTACAGCAAGCGCAGTGCTGGCTACAAGGTCATTCCCAGGAGCAGACAGCAGGTTCAGGCCGCTTGAAGTCACGCGCTGGCCATACTCCAGCACATCCATCACAGTGCCCGTACCTCCCTTCTGCACGCACCCCAGAGACTTCTCCTCAAGAGTCGTTATGCCGCCCGCCTTGTTGCCCGGGCTGGGGTTCTCACCAACCGGCTGGCCGTGGTCAAGATAGTATTGCTTGAAATCATTTATCAGTCTGACTGTCTTGTCAAAAGTCGGACGGTCAACGCATCGGTTCATCAGAAGAGTCTCTGCGCCAAACATCTCCGGTACCTCAGTCAGCACGGTCGATGCCCCCTTCTGCGTAATAAGGTCACAGAGACGTCCCAGCAGCGGATTAGCCGTGATGCCGGAAAAACCGTCGCTGCCACCGCACTTCAGACCTATACACAGCTTACTCAGGGGCTGCTGAGTACGCACGCAGGCACTGGCCTGAGCCTCCAGCTCGGCAAGGAGCCTCATTCCCTCAGCAAACTCATCGTCAACGGCCTGTGACTCAAGGAAACGCACCCTTGGCATCTGACTGCTGGAATATCTGTCACAATCACTCTGTATCAGACTTCTTAGCTCTGACATCCTGTTGTTCTCACAACCCAGGCCAAGCACCAGGACACCTCCGGCATTCGGATGAAGAGCCAGTGCAGCCAGAACCTTGCGGGTGTTCTCATGATCGCAACCCAGCTGTGAGCATCCATATTCATGCTTCAAAGCCCGAACGGTCAACGGAGTGCGTTTCTGGAACTCCTCTGCCAGACGCTCAGCCACATGGCTCACGCATCCCACTGTAGGAATAATCCAGAGCTCGTTGCGCACGCCCACTCTACCATCTTCCCTCAGATAGCCCATGAAGCTTTCGCCTATTACGGAATCAGTGGCAGTACTGCAGTTCCCAGACGGAACCGGGTTGTACTGGTACTCAAGTGTGCCGCTCAGATTCGTCACCATATTATGGCTATGAACCCACTCCCCAGCAGCTATGTCGCAGGTGGCGTGGCCAATGGGCTGGCCATATTTTATGACCATTTCACCGGCATTTATTGCCTTTCTGGCCACCTTGTGACCTGCAGGAATCACCCCACTGTCACCCTGGCACGACCTTGGATCAAGAAGTACCTCAACGTTGTCAGATTCGTGTATTACCATATCAAGTCATCAAAGAACAGAGAGCATTCCCTCTTTTACAATCCTGCAGATAATGCTCTCAACCTGCTCCCTCAAGCCAGGCATCTCTGCCGTCAGGTCTGCGCCCCATACCTGAGCATCGGCCAGACCCGATGCCAGCTTTGAAGCAAATCCCTCAGCATCGGTCACCTTTGCCAGATCTCCGTCCGCACCTATTTCTGCACAGATCAGGTTTGCTGCCAGGGCTATCACCAGTCCCTGAGGCAGGACACCGCTGTTACAGAAGTGCCAGCGCATTGCAGGAAGGTCCCTGGTAACGAACTTTGATATGTTGTTCAGCATGATGCTGGTCAGCGCGTGCTTCACGAACGGATTCAGAAAACGGTCCTTTACACTGTCTGCGAATTTCAGCATCTCAGCCTCAGGCAGTGGAACGGTTGGCAAAAGCTCCTGCATCATCACACGCTCCACATACTTGCCCACAACGGGATGCAGCATGCACTCACGTACCGTCTCAAGCCCAGCCAAATGGCCCACAGCACTCATGGCTGTATGCGGACCGTTCAGCAGGGTCACTTTGCGCAGGTGATACGGATTCTCATCTGCGGTGAGCACCAGATTCAGCTCTCCGGACCGCAGGGGCAGCCTCTCTCTGAGCGCCTCAGGGCCCTCAATCACCCACAGATGATACGGCTCTGCCACCACCTTATAATAATCCGGACCTCCCGGCACAATTCTGTCAACCAGAGTGTTATACACAGGGCAGCAGGCATCGGCCCACACGCGGAAATCCTCAGGCAGCTGCCACAGCTCCATGTACTGATGCATGCACTCCTTCAGATGCTTGCCATTATGGAAAATCAGCTCACACGGCAGAATGGTCACCCCAAACTGCCCAGCCGCAGTTGCGGTCTGCACCAGGCCCTTATACCTCTTATATAAGAACTGCACCAGTTTTCCGGGGTAGCTCAACGCAGGGGCATCGGACAGGCGGCATGAAGGGTCAAAGACTATGCCCGCCTCGGTCGTATTGCTGATTACGAACTCAACCTGCGGATTCACTGCAAGTTCCCAGAATGCCTCAACATCTTCATACGGATTGATTGCGCAGGCAATGCTGCAGACCTGCTCAGTCGTATCAACCAACTGTCCGTCAAGCTGTCCTTGCAGACAGACCTCATAGCGACAACCATGCGCAGTGAGCCTCTCAAGGCCCGCTCCCGGTCTTGGTTTTACCACCGCCACAGTATCAGGCAGCATCATCCAGTCAACGAATGCGCGCAGGAAATTACCCTCGCCAAACTGTACTATCTTCACGTTCTTACTCATATTCAAGCTTATTTTGGGCTAAATTACACAGCTTTTCCGCTCAAACCATCAAATTCCCTAAGATTTTTACAGAACACACTATCCACAGCCTGTACTCGATGCACTTTTGTGCGAGTTAAAAAACAAACAAAGTCATGTTAAAATGGATTTCCAGCATTATGCTGTTTGCAATCATCGTAGCAGGAGTGCTGACTTTATTGTTCAGCTTCAAGTCCGCAATCAAGACGGACGCAGTAAACAACACCCCAACCGCAACACGCGTTGACCTGGACAGGTATCTGGGTAAGTGGTACGAAATTGCGCGGTATGATCACGCCTTTGAAAAAGGTATGACGCATTGTACCGCGCAGTATTCACTTAAGACGAACGGGAAGATCAAGTTCAGAAACAACGGTATCAAGAACGGAAAGTACCGTGAATCTGAAGGCATCGCAAAGACAACTGCCGTCAACGGCAGACTGCGTGTGTCATTCTTCCGTCCGTTCTACTCAGACTACAGAATCCTTATGCTGGCGCCTGACTACAGCTACGTCCTGGTAGGAGGCGCGTCCTCAAGGTACCTGTGGATCCTGTCACGCACCCCTGAGCTGCCTCAGGAGACCATAGCCGACCTGCTCTGGGAAGCCCGGGGCCGTGGCTATGACACATCAAAGCTGGTGTGGGTCAGTCAGAAGTAGTGGCCGGAATCAGTCGTGCCACTCCTTGATTCTCTGTTCTTCACTGAGCTGACAGATCAGAAGCACACCATTGTGCTCACTGACGATGCAGTTCTTAAGGCCCTGGATGACAACCTGCTTGCCGTCTGGGACCTTAACCATGTTACCACTGGCCTCAATCATCCTGACAGAATCACCTATCACGGCATTGTCAGCATCGTCATGGGCCGTCAGCGTATGAAGGCTGCCCCATGTACCCAGGTCACTCCAGCCGAACTCAGCCGGCTGCACAAACGCAACCTGCGTCTTCTCCATTACTGCATAGTCAATAGAGATCTTCTCACAAGTAGGGAACAGTTCATTCACCACCTCCTGCTCTCTGTCAGTGAACATGGCAGGCAGAATCTGGTCCATCACACCGGCAATCTGTGACGCATACTTGCGCAGCTCCTCAACAATCGTTGCAGCGCTCCACATGAACATACCGCTGTTCCAGGTATAGCCACCCTTCTCAAGATAGCTGATGGCAGTCTGCAGGTCAGGCTTCTCACGGAACGCAGCCAGATTAAAGATACCCGGGCAGGCCTCAGTTCCCTGCTCTATATATCCGTAGCCGGTCTCAGGGCGTGTCGGCGTCATACCAAGCGTCAGGATGCGGTCACCCTGAGCCACGAATTCAAAGCCCTTGGCAATGGCCGCCTTGAAAGCATCGGTCTTCATGACCAGATGGTCAGACGGAGCCACCACAATCAGTGCCTCAGGATCCTCCTTCTGAATCTTCCAGCTCACATAAGCCACACAAGGGGCCGTGTTGCGCATGCAAGGCTCCAGCAGTATGTGCTGTGGATTTATGCCCGTCAGCTGCTCTGCCACAAGCTCCTTGAAGCTGGCGCTGGTAACCACCCAAACGTGATCAATATCAATGATGCCGTCAAAACGGTCAAACGTCTGCTGAATCATAGTACGCCCGCAGCCAGTAATGTCAATGAACTGCTTAGGCTTCTGTGGAGTACTCATAGGCCAGAAACGGCTTCCGATGCCTCCCGCCATAATAACCAAATGCTTTGCCATATCTTGTAAATTTCACTTAAATCAGAAAAGTCTCTCTCCAATATTCAACTGAACGCCCAGGCAGAAGTCCCAGATGCCGTTGAAAGCGCCACCAGTAGGTCCCGACCAGGAAATACCGCTGAAATACTCACTTGTAGTACCCTGATACGTACTCTCCGCAAACAGGCTCACCCGGTCAGTAATCCGGTATCTTGTTCCTGCACCCAGTCCCACCAGGGGCGATGCCGACTTCAGCGACCTGTTGCTGCTCAGACCCATCCTGCCTATAGCATAGAACGTAAACCATTCATCGTAATACTTTTGCCAGCGAAGAAACAACCCCTTCAGGTCCAGAAGCAAATCGGCCGTTATCAGCATACATCCACCGCCATCCATATTACTATCATGCAAAGTGGCATCGTACGGAATCCACTCCAGATGGTCGTTTTTGAAAATACCCAAACCGTTCTCCCAGTTCACGCGGCCACGCATGCCAATCTGCTCAGAAAACCACTTGCCAACCGCAAAGTTCACTCCTCCGGTGCGTCCCTTTGAAAAACTCTCTGAGAAATCCGTCTCACACAGATTGTACAGAGTCTGATCCAGACTGAACTGCAGGAACCAGTCCTTGAAGAAACTTCCGCCCGGACGGACAGAAGGTCTGTCATCCCAGCAGACAGCCATACCGGCCACCCCTCTTGAATACCAGCTTTTCAGCTGCCCACGGAAACGGTACGTAATGCCGACATCCAGGTCAAAATACATATTACCACCCGTACCTACACCGGTCGCAGTGCTCGGATCCATGGTAAAACCGCTCGACACGCCATTATAAGCTGCATCTACATAAAGACTCAGTCGTCTGTTATTCAGATTTATCCTGTTTGAGATACCTACGCCTATCAGCGGAGCACCCTTGTCGGTGCCATAATTCATTACACCGCCAGCCCTCAGAAACGGTTGCACATGCCATCTGTTGCCCAGAAGCCCAGTACTACCCGTACCGATCAGCATTGAGTTCAGGTCAAACATTATGTCACCCACCAGGCTCAGATACCCGCCCCTGCGCATATTCTCACCCGGTTGGTTGAACGGAGCCAGCCAGATCAGATCATTGTTCTCAAAAAGACCAATACCATTCTCCCAGTTAACGCGCGCACGGAGTCCTATCTCTGGCGTAAACCAACGTCCCACAGAGGCATTCACGCCAAATGAGCGCCCGTTCGGAAACACATTACTGAAATCATAACCGTATGGATTCTGCAAAGACATGTCCAGACCACCCTGGACAAACCAATTATACTTCAGATAGTCTGCGTTTACCAGCCGGCCACTTATCGTTTCATCTGCATCATCAGGGGCAAACATCTGCCGTCTGTCCCACGTCATATCCGGTCCTGCCGCTCTTATGGCAGCAGACAATACCAGCAATACCAATAGATGAACAAATCTTCTCATAGCAATGCGTCACTCCACCGTCACACTCTTAGCCAGATTGCGAGGCTGGTCAACGTTCAGGCCCTTTGCAACAGCAACGTGGTAAGAGAGCAGCTGCAGCGGGATTACCGTAAGCAACGGAGTCAGGCACTCAAGAGTCTGTGGAACCTCAATCACATTGTCCACCATCTTCTTGACCTGCTCGTCACCCTCAGTTACAATAGCCAGAATGTGTCCCTTTCTGGAAATCACCTCCTGCATGTTGCTCACAATCTTCTGGTACAGCTGGTGATGCGTGGCAATAAACACCACAGGCATCTGCTCGTCAACCAGGGCAATAGGACCGTGCTTCATCTCAGCAGCAGGATAACCCTCGGCATGTATGTAGCTGATTTCCTTCAGTTTCAGAGCGCCCTCAAGCGCAACCGGGTAGTTGTATCCACGACCCAGATACAGGAAGTTCCTGCAATATACAAAATTCTGTGCCAGTCTCTGAATCTTATCATTCTGCAGCAGCACCTTCTCAATCTTCTCAGGGATACGTTGCAGCTCATTCAGAGTCTCCTCATATTCATCCTGCTCAACCGTACCCTTGGCCATTCCCAGAGCCAGAGCAATCATTGTCAGTACGGTAACCTGACCTGTAAATGCCTTGGTCGATGCCACACCAATCTCAGGACCCACATGAATGTATGTACCGGTGCTGCTCTCACGTGCAATAGACGAACCGACACCGTTCACCACTCCGAACACCAGGGCACCCTGCTGCTTGGCCTGCTGGATTGCAGCCAGAGTATCGGCAGTCTCACCGGACTGGCTTATAGCCATCACTACATCGTCAGGCTCAATCACCGGATCACTGTAGCGGAACTCGCTGGCGTAGGCAACCTCAACCGGAATGCGGCAGAAATGCTCAAACAGCTGCTTGCCAATCAGACCGGCATGCCAACTGGTACCGCAGCTTACAATCACAATGCGCTTTGCACGCAGCAACTGACGGCGGTTATTTGTCACTGCACTCAGTATAACCTGCGGTGCATGGCTGTATGTAGATTCAACAACGCGTCCCCTCATGCAGTCCTTCAGCACGTTAGGCTGGTCAAATATCTCCTTCAGCATGAAGTGTGGATATCCGTCATGATCAAGCATGCTCAGGTCAACGTCAACAACTTTCACCTCAGCATCGGCCTGTTGACCTGCCAGGTCATATACACGCAGCTCCTTGCCGCGCTCAATTACAGCAACCTCTTCATCCTTCAGATACACAATCTGCTTGGTGTATTCTGCAATCGGGCTGGCATCGCTTGCCAGGAAGAATTCATCATTTCCCTCAACAATACCCACAGCCAGCGGACTGGACTTGCGGGCAGCAACCAGCTGGTCCGGGTGACGCTTGTCAATCACGGCAATTGCATAAGCACCGAACACCTGGCCAAGAGCAGTACGTACTGCAGTAGGCAAAGAGCAGTCCTTACTGACCATGACATACTCAATCAACTGCACAAGTACCTCAGTGTCAGTCTCAGACAGAAAATGATAGCCACGCTCCTTCAGCTGCTCCCGCAGAGTTGCGTAATTCTCAATTATACCATTGTGAACCAGAGTAAGATTGCCACTTTCAGAAATATGCGGATGTGCATTCTCAGTAGAAGGAACACCATGAGTAGCCCAACGCGTATGAGCAATTCCGATGCTGCCCGACACATCTCTTGTGCCGGCCACAGCCTCAAGCTCAGACACCTTTCCCTTAGCCTTATAGACATTCAGGCTGCCACTCTCAGCAGAAATCAGGGCACATCCGGCACTGTCATAACCTCTGTACTCCAATCTATGGAGACCCTTCATCAGAATCGGATAAGCATTCTGCTTACCAATGTATCCTACTATTCCGCACATGGTATTTCAAGTTCGTTACAAGTAATACTTCAATTTCTCAAAATCAACCTCCTTGTCCAGAGAGTTGACAAAATCATCCAGAGTCTCCTGGCTTACGTCACCAAGTTCAAACTCCTTCTGGGCATCCTTACGGATCTCTGCAATCCAGGCCCTTCTGGCAGCAATATAGTCAGCCTCAACCTTCTGGGCATGCTCTTGGGTAATCTCACCCTCAATACCGTAATACTCCTTTATCAGACGGTAAGACCATGCCCACCTATAGTCATTGTAGTTCTCGTTCACATGGTACAACTCATCACGGATTGCATCAACAGTGTTCAAGCTGCCACTCCTGATGGCATCCACAATACGGGCCTCCTCAGTCTCAGGAATAAGCAGACCAGACAGATCGCTCCATTTTCCCGTACCCACAGAGCTCACAGGAACCTCAAGCCTGTGACGCTTCATGACCGCACCCATATATATGCGCAGAGCTATGTCATAGTACTTGATGCCCTTATGCAGAGAACTGCCCTTTATAATATAATCATGGTAGTTGTACGTCTCAACATCGCCAGAAACCTCAAGCAGCTTCTCAAGAGTACGCTTTGCCGTCATGATTGCGCCAACAGAGAATGGGCTTAGCCAGTCAAAGTTTATGATTGAATTCTTGGCCCCCTCAGGACGCTTGTCACGCTTAGGCCACTTGCGTATGTCACGGTACAGTCCAACCGTCGTCAGGTTCCTGCCTGGAATAATGTACATATCCTCACCGTAGGCAATCAGATAGCTGAACGGCAGCTTACGGGTGTCAGGGTGATGCATCAGCTTACCAAAGCAGACACTGAAAGTTCCAATCCTGGCAGGCAGAAGAATATAGCTGCCACTTGCCGTCTTGGTACCACGCTCCAGAGTTCCGTAATGCATCGGACCCATCTTGTACGCGTGATTACTGAAATTGGTGTTTGAACCGGCATTGTAGAAACTCAGCTCGGTACCAATCAGAAGCGAACACTTGTGGTGACTGGCACTGAACGGGCCACAGAAAGCAGCACAAGCCTCACCGTTAGACATATAGTTGTTTGCAAAGAAAAGACTGTTTTCAGCAGTGAAACCATCAGTAATCTTGCAGGCTTCACCCACAAAACAGCCCTCAAGCTTGGCATTATTGGAAATTGTAGAGCCGTTGTAAACAACGCAATTCTCACAGATCACACCAGAGCCAATATAAACCGGAGCCTCAGGATAACTCCTCAGCGTACACTCCTGCAGCAGCTGAGCCCCATCAATTACACAATCCTT
The DNA here is from genome assembly GCA_024398535.1 of Bacteroidaceae bacterium. Classification (GTDB taxonomy): domain Bacteria; phylum Bacteroidota; class Bacteroidia; order Bacteroidales; family Bacteroidaceae; genus Colenecus. Next base: position 8,225 of record JAKSIY010000016.1, on the reverse strand, counting down.
ACCAATGTGGCAGTTCCTTATCTGCCCCACGTTCACAATACGTACACGCTGGTTGACGGTACCTGAAACAGCCTTCTTCCTTCTTTCAGCAATATACTCACGGACCACCTTGCGGATAGCCTCCGTGAACGCCTTGTCAGACTCATATTTCACCATCAGACTGGCCATCTGTGAAGACAGACCGTCAAAGATCATGACATTACCGTCACCAACCTCATTCAGAACAGGAATCACATTACCCTCGCCGAACGATGCCTCCTGGGTCGTCTCAATGCAATGCACATTGCTTATCAGACAGTCATCGGCAATCCTATACCTGTTTATATAGCCATAAACATTCTCAATAAGACAGCCAGAGCCAATCTCAACATCCCTTAGCGTGGCATTCCTGATTCCGCACGGCTTACTGAAACCCTTGGTCACCTCAATAAAGCCGCTGTTAGCGCCAATCTGAGCCCATCCGTAGAACTGCACATCCTTCAGACGGTCAGCACAGAAACCCTCTTCTGCAACCAGAATGGCAGACCAATCCTGGGCTGTACAGCCGTTGTTCTTCAGGATTGCAACCTCTTCCTGTGAAAGCAGTCTCATATAGAATCAGAGCAGATTATCCTTTTCAATATCCTTGAAATACTTATAGGTATCGACCTTCAGCTCACCGCAGGCAGCCTCATCGGCCACAATAATTGCATGCTGATGCATCTGAAGGGCAGAAATAGTCCACATCTGTGAAACACCCTCCTCAATACCATGCTGCAGCGCGCGCGCCTTACCATGACCATTTACCACAATCAGCACCTCCTTGGCATCCATTACTGTGCCTACGCCAACGGTAAGGGCAGTTTTTGGAACCTTGTTTACATCATTATCAAAGAAGCGGCAGTTAGCAATGATAGTATCAGTTGTCAATGTCTTCTGGCGGGTACGGCTGGTCAGACTTGAGCCCGGCTCGTTGAATGCAATGTGTCCGTCAGGGCCAATACCACCCATGAACAGATCAATGCCTCCAGCCTCAACAATAGCCTTCTCATAGTTTGCGCACTCTTCTGCCAGATCCTTGGCATTGCCGTTCAGAATGTGAACATTCTCCTTCTTGATGTCGATATGGCTGAAGAAGTTGTTCCACATGAATGAATGATATGACTCAGGATGCTCCTCAGGCAGGTTTACGTACTCATCCATATTGAATGTTACAACATTCTGGAACGATACCTTGCCAGCCTTGTTCATTTCAATCAGTTCCCTGTACAGACCCAGTGGCGATGATCCCGTAGGACATCCCAGCTTGAAAGGTTTATCAGGTGTAGGATTAGCTGCATTTATCTTTGCTGCAACATACTGTGCAGCCCATTTTGACATTCTGTCGTAATCAGGTTCTATTATTACTCTCATTTCTTCAAGAAATTTTATTCTAGTCTTTCAGTAGGAGCGTCAATCAAATAGAGTCAGATTATTATCGTACAGTTTCTGTATATGTGGCAGAAGATCTGCCTTGAATGATACTTTCTCTATTCCGTCAAGCTGTTTCAAGGTATGAAGGTCATTCCCAATGAATGAGTACATCCCTGATTTCAGCAACTCCTGGGCCATTGCTATCGTCCCCTGTGAATAATAAGGTGTCAGGGACAGAATATTCAACTGCAGCCTGCAACCCAGATTCACCAGCTCCTCAATCTTTGAAATTTTCCTGTGGTAGAACATGTACCGCTCCGGATGGGCCAGCACCAGATTGTAACCGTCAAGAGACAGATTATATATTACATCCTTGATGTTGGGACTCTCAAAGTAGTAAGACATCTCAATCAGAACCGTCCTGTCAGCAAAAGTCAGGAACTCACGGTCCAGATCAAGATCCTCATTCACCATGTACTCAGCCGCCAGCCTGATGTCCAGATTCAAATCAGACGGAATTGCATCCATGAACCTGGCATAACGCTCCTTAAGCATCGTCTCATTGTTTCCTGCAAACGAATCCAGATTCATGTGTGGAGTCAGGTACACTTTTTTATATCCCAACTCCTGATACCTCTTCAGAGCATCAATAGAGTCCTGCAATGACTGGAAACCGTCATCAACGCCAGACAGAATATGGCAGTGCACGTCAGCAGTCTTCTCCAGATCAGAGAAGCCCTTCAGCGTCTCACGCTTGAACAGATTAGACAGTGCACTGAACATATCTTAAGCCTTTTCAGTAGTTTCCTTCTTTGCATGGCTGCCGTATCCGTAGCCATAACCGTAACCATAACCATAGCCGTAACCGTAGCCCTTGCCATAACCGTAATGGTAGCGGCCAGACTCCAGGTTGACAGCATTGATGATCAGCTTTGGAGACTTGATAGGAGCAGTTTCACTCTCCATTACCTCCTTGATGACTGGCAGCAGGTCAAGTCTGGTCTTCTCAGAACGCAGAACGTACAGAGTAGTATCCACAAACTTGTTTATGATACCAGAGTCAGGAACTGGAATATATGGAGCAGAGTCAAGAATAACATAGTCATAGTTGGCTTTTGCCCAATCAATCAGACTGCTCAGACGGTCCTGGTCAAGAAGCTCTGTTGGGTTTGGTGGAACAGGACCTGCAACAATAATGTCAAGACCTGGAGCCATGCTGCTCTGCTTAACCAGTTCTGCAGGATTGTCACACTTACCAATAAGATAACCTACAACATTCCTTGCCTGATCATTCTTCACGTCAGGGAAGAACTTGACCAGAGCAGGCTTTCTGATATCAAGACCAATAATCACCACCTTTTTATTAAGGTGTGACAGAGAAATAGCCAGATTTGAAGAAACAAAAGACTTACCCTCACCAGGAACTGATGAAGTCACCTGAATCACCTTCACATCCTTCAGATACTTAAGGTTGGAACGCAACATCCTGAAAGACTCAGTCACCGTGTCACGGCCAGAAGAGCTAATAAGTTGGTTATCGGCTGTACCAGCCCTAGGCAGAACTGCCAGAACCGGAGTATTCAGCACCTTGGTAACGTCATCCTTGGTCTCAATAGTATTCTTCAACTGCATTCTGAGCCATACAATACCAACAGGAATCATACATCCCAGAATAAGAGCCATGAGCATAATCTTACTTGTGCTTGGGCTTATTGGATAAGGTGAACCGAATGCATCCTCAAGGATTCTGAAGTTGTCAACCTCAGAATACATCTTTATCTGAGTCTCCTCACGCTTCTGCTGCAACAGCAGGTACAGAGGCTCAATAATCTCACGCTTTCTTCCAATCTGCTGCAGTTCAAACTGCTGCTCAGGAATAGAAGACATCTTGCTGCGGCTTACAGACAGAGACTTGCTTACCTCCTGACGTGTAATCTTATACACACGGTTCAGGTTCTCAATAGAAACCACAATACCACGACGCATCTCATCAAGCTGTGCATTAGCATTCACGACACGCGGGTTATTCTCACTTGAGTTTGCAAGCATTCTGTTACGCTCAGAAATCAATGTGTTGTATGCACCCAGCGCACTGTTCAGACCCTCATCGGCCAGACCCAGGTTTGCAGGAACTACCTTGTGGTCACCCTGAGCATCGGCAGAGATATACTCACTGATCATGTTCAGGATTGACAGCTGTAGGTCAACCTCATTCAGCTTGTTCTGATACTGCTGGTCAGCGGTAATGGTAGCCGATGACTGCTGTGTAAGGTCAGAGCACGGGTTGACTGGTAGTTCTTGTACTCAGACTCAACATCCTGCAGATCCTTGGCAATAGCAGCCAGACGCTGGTCAATGAAGTTGATTGTGTTGACCGATGCCATGTTGGTGTATGCCCTTGCCTCTGCATTGGCAGTAACAGACAGGGTGTTCAGGAAATCCTCGGCACGTGCAATGATTGCATCCTTTATTGACAGGACAATCACATCACTTTTCTGGGTCTTGGCACCCTGAGCCTCAACGGTCAGGTTCTTTATGAAGCCCTTTGCAACGACAGTCGGAGTACCCCATGAGCAGATGTACTTACCGCCCTTCACAACCTCCTCTTCAGAATCATTGTTGCGGGTAATAGTTACCGATGCTCCCTCAAGAATTATCTTCTCACCAAAACGGTATGTGTCTTTCTTCTTCAGACCGTCAAAATCCTTTCCATTCACATTGACATCCCTTATGATGAATGATCCATCCTCCTTCATCTTGAAGTCAACAGAAATTGAATTCACCTGCAGGTTGGCAGGCAGCAGCTCATCATTCTGGACAGTAATCTCAAACGGGCTGTTCTTGTAGTATTCAAACAGCTTGCGGCTTAGCACACCTGTACCCGAACCGGTAAAACCGTCACCTACAGCACGTCCGTATCGGTAATAGCGGTAGTTCAGACCCAGATCATTTACAACCTTGGCGGCCATTGAAGGAGTCTGAAGAATGAACACCTCATTGTCAATCTTCTTGGCAACAGTCTTGCCAGAGAACTCCTGAAGCATGGCCAGCTCATTGTTTGTACCATCATTGTTGTTGAGCATAATCCACGCAGAACGCTCATACATCTTGGTCTGTGAACGGCTGTACAGAAATCCCAGGCAGCAGCATGCAAAAGCACTTGCAACAATCCAGTATCTAAGCCTCCATGCAAAATCAAACATTTCACCCATTGACATGCCTCCCTGCTGGTCAGCACCGGTATTGATCATGTTGTTGTTCTCCATATTATAGTCTTCTTTACTTGCTTAGGAATGTAATGATGGCAATCATAGTAGTAATTGATGACAGAGCTGTGCTCCACAGACCTGTTGCAGCGGTAGCCGTGGCAACACGCATCGGGCTTGGCTGAACCATAATGACGTCATTCTGCTGCACAAAGTATGCAGGAGAATCAAACACGTCTGTTGACCTCAGGTCAAGCGTATAATGCTTCTGGACACCGTCCTCATCACGCAGTACAATCACGCCCTCACGCTGGGCAGTCAGACTAAGGTCACCAGCCTTTGACAGAGCCTGAAAAATAGTAGTCCTTGTATCAGACTCAATTGTATAGGTACCAGGGCTGCGGACCTCACCCATCACGTGAATCTTGAAATTCTTGATGCTTACATAGACAATAGGATCCTTTACATCCTTGCCAATCTCAACCATCAGGTAATCCTTCAGTTCCTGCTGGGTCATGCCGGCCACCTTTATCTGACCAAGTTTTGGGAACAGAATGCATCCCTCTTCATCTACAATATAAGGAATAATTGCACTTTCCGGATTTGATCCGCTACTGCTAACGCCGTTGGTACTGGTCTCAAACAGAGTAAGGTTGTAAGGAGCGGTTACAGTCTTGTCCTGACCGCTGACCAGAATATTCAGACGGTCACCCGGCTTGATCTGAGGTTCATAATTCATACTCAACTCTTTCTGGGCCTCATCAAGATCCTGCAGATACTGAATCTGCTTGTAAGACGTGCAACTGGCCGCAGAAAGCAGTGCCAGAGCACAGAAAATTCTAGCAATATATTTCATACAAGTCGACTTTTTCTTCTTAAAGGACACAAAATTAGGCATTTTTGTACAAAATCAAAACAAAATCAGCCATAATTTACATCTACCGCTCATTTAACCGGACTTGCCCCTAGCCAGTTGAGGGACAGGTCATCGCCAGGCGATGACCTGTCCCCACTCCGTTCGTTCCTGTTACAGTTCAACGCCGTCGGCGCTGTGGCAGATTATGGCCTGATACTTGCCCTTCAAATCTGGGAAAACTTTCAGGTATTTTGTAGAAACCTGTTCAACAATCTTTTCGCGGAAGGATGGATCAATCAGGGCCACACAGCAGCCCTTGAAGCCGGCACCGCTGAAGCGGCCGCCATAAATACCGTCGGTGCGGAGCATTATGTCATACAGGGTTTTCAGTTCCGGACAGCCGGTCTGCCAGTTCTCAATTGATGACTTACCGCTGGCAAATGACAGCTTGCCGTAGGTCTCAATGTCGCCGCGTCTCCAGGCGTTTGCCGCGCGCACAACACGCTCCTGCTCACCGTACCAGTGCTCGGCACGCAGACGCCACGGCTCCGGCAGACGGTCCTTGTACTGATCAAAGATTTCGCGCGGAATCTCACGGCAATTCGTTTCAGCAAATTTGCCGTACTCCATGCCAGCGTATGCCTTCAGCGCGTATGCGGCACTGCGCAGTTCATCAACACGCATATTCAGGCCGGAACCCACCAACTGACGCTCCAGACCGCTGAAGAAGATTGCAATTTCATACGGCTTCATGTTGGCGCTTGTCGGAATCAGTTCAAAACTGTCGTCCAGAGTGTCCATGAACAGCAGCTGATCCTTCTTTGAAAATGCCTCGACCGCCTGGTCATTGATGCCTACATTCACGCCCACGTAGTTCTTTTCAGCAAAAAGTGCCATGTGGATCAGCTCATGCTTGGTAAGCTCTATTCCATTCACCGATGCCAGGGCAGTAATGAAAACAATGGTCACAGCTGCACTTGACGACAGACCACCAATAGGCAGACTGCCCTCAATGACGCCACAGAGGCCCACGCGCAGAGAATACTTATTGGCAAGTGCCAGAGTTGCACCTCTAAGATAGTCAGCCCAATCGCCAGTCTTGACTGACGGAGTGCCGGCTATATGCCACTGTGCACGACGGTCAAACTGCAGCGAAACAAGCTCAACCACACCATTCTTCTTTGGCCTGTAAGCCAGATGGATGCCCCTGTCAAGAGCCAGACCTGTAGTCCTGCCCAGACCATAATCACTATGAGCGCCTACCGGCACCACCCTTTGCGGACAGAATGCAAGACCTTCTGCATCGCGTCCGTATATCTCAAAAAACTTCTCCTGACAACGCATGAACATTTTCTTTTGATTCCCAAAAGTAATCCATTTAATTGAAAACAGAAAATGGCGCCCACATCAGACGCCATATTTCGAACAGTTAGGGACCTGTCCCTGAAACGTTCGATGACCTGTCCCCAAAACCGTTCAATCTCTCCTGAAAATATCCCTGGTATAGACCTTCTCATCAACGTCAGCCAGGCATTCGTCAAAGCGGTTGGCAATGATGGCCTTGGCCTGAGCCTTGAAGGCAGACAGGTCGTTCACGACACGTGACCCGAAGAACAGGTCGCCGTCATTGAGAGTCGGTTCGTAAATGATGATTTCGGCGCCCTTAGCCTTGATTCGTTTCATGATGCCCTGGATGGCACTCTGGCGGAAATTATCGCTGTTTGACTTCATGGTCAGGCGGTAAACACCAATGACAACCGGCTCGCGGTTAGCGCCGGAATACTGATTGTTGCTGTAGTAGTCATACCACCCAGCCTTGCGCAGGACGGCATCGGCAATATAATCCTTGCGTGTGCGGTTGCTCTCCACAATGGCCGTCATCATGTTCTGCGGCACATCGGCATAATTCGCCAGCAACTGCTTGGTATCCTTTGGCAAGCAATAGCCGCCATACCCGAACGACGGATTATTGTAATGTGTCCCTATACGCGGGTCCAGCCCGACACCCTTGATTATGGCCGCAGTACTCAGTCCCTTCATTTCGGCATACGTATCCAGCTCGTTGAAATAGCTGACCCGCAGCGCCAGGTAAGTGTTGGCGAACAGCTTTACAGCCTCGGCCTCCTTCATGCCCATGAACAGAGTGTCAATGTCCGGCTTCAGAGCCCCCTCCTGCAGCAGGGAGGCAAAGGTCCTGGCGTGATCCTCCATGTGGTTGCCAGCAATTTGCCTGATAGCATTATTCTCCTCTTCAAACTCGGGAAGGTTGATAATTTTCGGATATCCTACAATGATTCGGCTTGGGTACAGATTGTCATAAAGCGCCTTGCTTTCGCGCAGGAATTCCGGTGAGAACAGTAGGCGGAACTTGGCATCGGACTCCATCTTACCCTGCGCTTTCAGCTGGGCAAAGCGCCTGGCATACCGTACATATAGGCTACGCGTGTAACCCACCGGAATGGTTGACTTGATCACCATCACCGCATCAGGGTTCACGCTGAGCACCAGGTCAATCACGTCCTCAATGTGGTGCGTGTCAAAAAAATTCTTGACCGCGTCATAGTTCGTAGGCGCCGCAATCACCACAAAGTCAGCGTCCTTGTAGGCCGATGCCCCGTCAAGCGTCGCTGTCAGGTTCAGTTCATTTTCAGCAAAATACTTCTCAATATACTCGTCCTGGATAGGGCTGATGCGATTGTTAATCTTCTCAACCTTCTCAGGAATAACGTCCACAGCAGTCACCTGATGCTTCTGAGCCAGCAGTGTGGCAA
>JAKSIY010000015.1 GCA_024398535.1 Bacteroidaceae bacterium | reverse complement strand
TCTGACCCTTTGCGTAGAATGTACGTGATACCTGAGCACCACCGAATGAACGGTTGGCAAGCATACCGCCGTATTCACGTGCAAAAGGAACACCCTGTGCAACGCACTGGTCAATGATGTTGTTTGAAACCTCAGCCAGACGGTAAACGTTAGCCTCACGTGCACGGTAGTCACCACCCTTTACTGTATCGTAGAACAGACGATAAACAGAGTCACCGTCATTCTGGTAGTTCTTTGCAGCATTGATACCACCCTGTGCTGCGATTGAGTGAGCACGGCGTGGAGAATCCTGGATACAGAAGTTATATACATTGAAGCCCATCTCTGCAAGTGTCGATGCAGCGCTGGCACCTGCCAGACCTGTACCTACAACGATTACATCAAGCTTCAGTTTGTTCTTTGGATTTACCAGACGCTGATGTGCCTTATAGTTGGTCCACTTCTCAGCAACTGGTCCTTCTGGAATTCTTGAATTTATAGTCTTTGCCATAATTATGCTGTTTTGTCGTTAAGACTGTTGTTAAAGATCACTTGGAGCGTAGCCAAGGCAGAATGAAACTGCAACTACGACAAACATCAGGATGACTGCTGTAGCGTAGATTGTACCGATGATACGCCAGCGGTTGTGCCAGATCTTGCCGCTCATACCCAGAGTCTGTACTGAGCTCCAGATACCATGGTTCAGATGCAGCCACAGGGCAGCCAGCCAAATCATGTAGAGGCAGGTGTAAAGAATACCCAGACCGCTTGGAGACTGACCAGGACCATGACCGTTGAATGTGTTGATGATCTGACAAACGCCGTCAGCAGCACCGATGCCGTTACCGTCAGTAATGCCAAGATCTGTAGCCATCATGTTAAACCAGAAGTTGTACAGATGCAGGAGCATACCCAGAATTACAATGACACCCAGAAGGAGCATGTTCTGGCTAGACCACTCTACCTTCTCAGGCTTGCTTGTTACAGCGTAGCGGTCATTACCACGAGCCTTGCGGTTCTGGATGGTAAGGATGAAGGCAAAGATGAAATGGATTGCAACCAGGGCAGCCAGGCCGACAGTAGCTACTACAGCGTACCAGTTGGCACCCAGGAACTCACAGATCATGTTGTACCCCTCTGCACTGAAAAGGGCAACAACATTCATTGACGCATGAAAGGTCAAAAAAAGGATAAGTGCCATACCTGTAACAGACATGATCACCTTCCTTCCGATTGATGATTTAGTTAACCACATAGAGTTTTTTGTTTATTTATGATTTGATTTGTGCATAATAAGCATACAAATGTAGGCCAAATTCCTTTTCCCTGCAATATTATTAGGTGTTATTTACTTGAATCAGGGCCAACTTCCTTCATCGGGCGCTTTTCAGGATGTACGTAACCCGGCCTGAAAATCTTCAGCTGGGTCAGCAGCAGCACACCGGCAAGCAGGGCTCCGAGCACGTCAGAGATGGTACAGCTGAACCACAGACCTGTCAGTCCGTCATGTCCGGTGTTGACAAAAATCGCAGGAACCAGATAAATGAGCGGAATCAGGAAAAGTACCTGACGCGACAGACTGGTAACAATTGCAATCCAAGGTTTGTCAATTGACTGGAAGAAGTTTGAATTGGTAATGGTAAAGCCGATGATCGGCCACATGGCCAGCAGGAAGCGCATTGCGAATGCTGAGATCTCAATCAGCTGGGCATCGTCCGTGAATATGCGGACCATGGTAGCCGGAAAGACAAGGCCCAGGAAAGAGCCGACAATTCCCACCCCAACATTGAACTTGAGCGCCAACATGTAAACTTCTTTCAGACGATCAGAATTACCGCTGCCGTAATTGTATCCGGCAATCGGCTGCATACCCTGACAGATTCCTATGATGAACATGACGAGCAGAGAGCAGAAGGTATTGACTATTCCGTACGCTCCCACGGCCAGGTCACCGCCAAAACGGATAAGCTGGGTATTCAGCAATGCCACTACGGCACTTCCGGCCAGATTCATCAGGAACGGGCTCATGCCTATGAGCAGCACGTTGCGGAAAATGTACAGTTTTGGCACAAATGCATGAGCCTTGAAACGGATGAATGAGCTCTTCCTGAAGAAATGGGCAACACTGACAATGGCGGTCATGGTCATTGAGATTGTAGTTGCCCATGCAGCACCTGCTATGCCCCAGTCAAGGACAAAGATGAAAACCGGGTCAAGAATCATGTTCAGGACCGCACCGCTCACCAGAATCACCATTGACTTTGTAGGGTATCCCGATGCACGGATAAGACCTGTCAGATTAAAGGTCACCGTGGTCATGAACATTCCCGGAAGTACAATCAACATGTACTCACGAGCATAGGAAATGGTATCGGCCGATGCTCCGAACATGGCCAGAATATCATCCATGAATGCATATCCGAACGTCAGGAAAAGTACACCAAGGATGAATGTCAGGATAAGGCTGTTTCCAAGGATCTTCTCAGCCCACGGAATATCCTTGCGACCAAGTACAATAGACATTCTTGAAGCAGAACCAACTCCGACCAGAGAGCCGAACGCATGCACAATGTTCATGATCGGCATCGTAATGGCCAGACCGGCAATAGCCATTGCTCCTACTCCGTGTCCAATAAAAATTCTGTCAGCAATGTTGTAAACTGATGCAATAATCTGACTGATAACTGATGGCAGCGCATATACCAAAAGCAGGCTGCCGATGCTGCGGGTACCTAATTCCCGCGTCTTGTCAATCTGTTCTTCCATGATTTTTCAAATTCGGGCGCAAAATTACTGCTTTCCTATTAAATTTGCACCGCTTAAACAAATCTGGCAAGTTAATGATTTTCAATTTTGACGTCATAGTTATTGGAGCCGGCCACGCCGGATGTGAAGCTGCAGCAGCCGCTGCGGGCATGGGTTCACGCACCTGCCTGATTACGATTGACATGAACAAGATTGGCCAGATGAGTTGCAATCCTGCCGTCGGCGGAATTGCCAAAGGCCAGATTGTCAGAGAAATAGACGCACTTGGCGGCCAGATGGGTCTGGTGACGGACCGCTCCTCAATCCAGTTCAGGATGCTGAACCGGTCAAAGGGCCCTGCCATGTGGAGTCCGCGTGCCCAGTGTGACCGCATCGCCTTCATCAAGGAGTGGCGCCGTACCCTTGACCGCACCGACAATCTGCAAATCTGGCAGGACAGCGTGACTGAACTGCTGGTCAAGGACGGTCAGGTGACCGGTGTCAGGACCCAGCTTGGAGCAGAGTTCCACGCAAGGGCCGTTGTCCTAACTGCCGGAACATTCCTTAACGGACTGATGCACGTAGGACGTGTCATGATTCCAGGCGGCCGCACGGCAGAACCGGCATCGTACCACCTGACGGAATCAATAACCCAGCACGGAATCAGAGCCGGCCGCATGAAGACCGGAACGCCGGTCCGCATAGACAGACGCAGCGTTCACTTTGAGGAGATGGAGCGCCAGGATGGTGAGAATGACTTTCACCGTTTCTCATTCATGGAGAGCGAGCGCAATCTGAGACAGCTCTGTTGCTGGACCTGCTACACAAATCCAGAGGTCCACGGAATCCTGAAATCAGGCCTGGCAGACTCACCACTGTTCAACGGACAGATTCAGAGCATCGGCCCGCGCTACTGTCCTAGCATTGAGACAAAACTTGTAACTTTTGCAGACAAGGATCAACACCAGCTTTTCCTGGAACCTGAGGGTGAAGATACGAATGAGATGTACCTGAACGGCTTCTCATCTTCAATGCCGATGGATATCCAGATTAATGCGCTCAGAAAGATACCGGCATTCCGCGACCTGGCGGTTTACCGTCCCGGTTACGCTATTGAATATGACTATTTTGATCCGACCCAACTGAAAAGTTCACTTGAATCAAAAATCATTGACGGACTCTTCATGGCAGGTCAGGTAAACGGAACTACCGGATATGAAGAGGCTGGTGGTCAGGGACTTATAGCAGGAATCAACGCTCATCAGAAGTGCCACGGCTCTGAACCGCTGGTTCTGGGACGTGACCAGGCCTACATTGGCGTTCTCATTGACGACCTTGTGACAAAGGGTGTTGACGAGCCTTACAGAATGTTCACGTCAAGGGCCGAATTCCGCATCCTTCTGCGCCAGGACGATGCAGACATGCGCCTTACCGCCCTGTCCCATGACCTGGGTCTGGCAAGGGCTGACAGATACCAGCGCATGCTGTTCAAGCGCGAACAGATAGAACGGATAATAGATTTTGCAAGGAGCTTCAAGATAAAGCCAAGAATCATCAACCCAGTCCTGGAATCAATGGGTACGACAGCGCTTGCAGAGGGCTGCCGTCTGGCCGACCTGATAAGCCGCCCTCAGATTACAATAAGCGGTATTTCAGAACACGTGGCCCCGTTCAGGGAACTGCTGGACTCAACAGATGCTTCAATGCGTGAAGAGATTATTGAAGCTGCAGAGGTTGAGATGAAGTATTCCGGATACATAGAACGTGAAAAGCTGATTGCAGAAAAGGCAAGGCGTCTTGAAGGTATCCGCATCCGTGGACGCTTTGACTACAACTCACTGCAGTCACTCTCAACAGAGGCACGCCAGAAGCTTACACGCATAGACCCAGAGACCCTGGCTCAGGCAGAACGCATACCGGGAGTCTCTCCAAGTGACATAAACGTGTTGCTTGTGCTATTGAACAGATAACAATGTTTCACGTGGAACAAAACAATAAAGAAATGAGCAAAGAAACTCTTATCAGTCATCTCAGGAACATTCCGGACTATCCAATGGAGGGTGTCCAGTTCAAGGATGTGACATCATGGTTCATGATTCCAGAAGACCTTAATGAAATTGTGGACAGCATTTATGAAATGTACAAGGACAAAGGTATAACAAAGGTCTGCGGCATTGAGTCCAGAGGTTTTGTAGTAGGAGCAGCTCTAGCTGTAAAGCTTGGAGCCGGTTTTATTCCTATCCGAAAACCAGGCAAGCTCCCATATGAGACCGTCAGTCTTGAATACAAGAAGGAGTATGGAAAGGACCGTGTTGAGATGCACAAGGATGCCATCACTGAAGATGACGTGGTTCTGATCCATGACGATCTTCTTGCAACCGGCGGCACAATGCTTGCATCATACAATCTTGTCCAGATGTTCAAGCCAAAGAAGACATACATCAATTTCATCATAGAACTGTACAACCTGAACGGCAGAGACGCTTTCCCAAAGGAGGTTCCAATAGACAGTTTCATCTCAATTGATGAATTTGCATAAATGACAGCTGAACCGCCAGGATGTTTTTCCTGGCGGTTTTTTATTTAACTTTGTGCTGAAAACAGATAAGATATGAAGGGAAAAGAGGCGTATGAAAAGAGACTGAAGCAGATTGTGCAGAATCTGCCGGAAACGCCTGGCTGTTACCAGTACCTTGACGAATCAGGAAAGGTTATATACGTAGGTAAAGCCAAGAACCTTAAGAGAAGGGTATCTTCATACTTCATGAAAGAACATGATTCAGCAAAGACAAGAATGCTGGTAAGTCAGATTTCTGATCTGAAATACGTTGTTGTAAAGACGGAATGGGATTCACTGCTTCTTGAGAATAATCTGATAAAAAGGTATAAACCGCGCTACAACATACTTCTGAAGGATGACAAGACATATCCATCAATCTGTATCACTAATGAAACTTTCCCCAGAGTATTCAAGACTAGGAATATCATAAAGAACGGTTCTTCTTACTATGGACCATACAGTCACGTGGCAACGCTTAACAGGCTGATGGAACTGATACATCAACTCTATAAAGTACGGTCATGCAGAATGCCGATAACTGAAGAAGGTGTAAAAAACGGAAATTACCGCGATTGTCTGGAATACCACATAAAAAACTGCAATGCGCCATGTACCGGTGGACAGACTAAGGAAGAATACGGTGAACAGATTACAGAAATAAGAAACATACTTAAGGGAAAAGTATCTGAAGTTACCGGGAAACTTCTCTCTGAAATCAAGGAAAAAGCGCAAAAACTGCAATTTGAAGAGGCACAAAAACTGAAGGAAAAATATGACATCCTGAAGACATTTCAAGAGAAAAGTCAGGTAGTAAGCAGCGGAGTTGACAATGTAGATGTTTACAGCATAGATCAGGATGAAGATGTTTACTTCATAAACTACATGCATGTTGACAACGGATGCATTAATCAGGCTTTTACTTTTGAATTCAGAAAAAAGCTTGATGAAACCATACAGGATATGCTTCTTATGGGCATCGTTGAGATGAGGGAAAGATACAAAAGCAGAGCAAGGGAAATCATCGTACCATTCATTCCAACAGAAGAAAACATTGATGGTTTCACGTGGAACATTCCACAAAGAGGAGAGAAAAAACAGCTCCTGGAGCTATCAGAGCTCAATGTCAAGCAGTATAGAGCGGACAGATTGAAGCGCAGTGACAAGCTGAATCCAGAACAGAAACATACCAGATTGCTGAAGGAAATACAGAACCTTCTTGGCCTGTCAGAACTACCTATGAGAATAGAATGCTTTGACAACTCCCATATATCCGGAACTGATGCTGTGGCCGCATGTGTAGTATATGTAGCGGGAAAACCTGCTAAAAAGGAATACAGACTCTACAACATAAAAACAGATGCGGCAGGTGACGACTATGGATCAATGGTAGAGGTCATGACAAGACGGTATTCTAGAGCAATTGATGAAGGACTTGAACTGCCGGACCTGATCATTGTAGATGGAGGCAAAGGACAGATGACAGCTGCAAAGAGCGTAATGGACAATCTGAACCTTAACCTGAATATTGCAGGACTTGTCAAGAATGTCCATCATAGGACTTCTGGACTTCTGTTCGGATTCCCACAGCTTGAGGTCGGAGTAAAGCCTGACTCGGAACTTTTCAGACTGCTGGAACAGATGCAGGAAGAAGTTCATAGAGTGGCTATCAGCTTCCACAAGCAAAAGAGAAGCAAAAGACAGACCAGCAGTCAGTTATCTGAGATTCCTGGTATTGGAAGCAAGACAGCGGAACAGCTGCTTAAACATTTCAAGAGCGTAAAGAAGATATCTGAAGCAGATATTCAGGAACTTACGCAGGTTGTGGGCAAGAGCAAGGCCGTAAAACTGACAGAATGGTTCAGCAAGGGCAAAAATGAGGAATAGATTATAAAGGAATATGAGAGCGGTAATACAGAGAGTAACGGAAGCAAGCGTCACGGTTGACGGGACAGTATGCGGAAAGATTGACCTGGGCCTGATGGTACTTCTGGGAATTGAGGACGTAGATACAGATCAGGACATAGAATGGCTTTCAAAGAAGATAGTAAACATGCGCATCTTCAATGACGAGAACGGCGTAATGAACAAATCTCTTCTTGACGTAAACGGAGAATTACTGATAATCAGCCAGTTCACTCTTTTTGCTCAGACAAAGAAAGGTAACAGACCGTCATACATAAGGGCATCGAAAGGAGAATTTGCAGAACCTATGTATGAGAAGTTCTGTGAAAAGATTGGAAATGAGGCCGGCAAACCTGTACAAAAAGGTATCTTTGGGGCTGATATGAAGGTTCGTCTGCTGAATGATGGCCCTACAACAATCATAATGGACACAAAGAACAAGGAATAACAAACACAATAGAAGAAATGAAGATGGACATCATCAATGACCAGGAGGATTTCAGCCTGGCAGACTCCAACAGATTCTCTGAAGCTATCATGAAGTTTGAGCTCAATGAGACGGAACAAGAGATAGAGAAGACTGTTGAATCAATCCGCAAGGATTCAGCTAAACATCTGAATGACAAAGAGGTACTGAAAACAATACTCAGTTGTATAGACCTTACATCACTTAAACCTGACGACAGTGATGAGAGCATTCTCAAGTTTGTAGAGAAGGTCAATGATTTTGCAGACAAGAACCCTGATCTGCCTGCAGTTGCAGCTCTTTGCGTGTATCCATGTTACGCAGGACTCGTAAATGAGTCACTTGAAGCTGACAACATAAAAATTGCATGCGTTTCAGGTGGATTCCCGTCATCACAGACATTCACAGAGGTAAAGATTGCAGAAACATCACTTGCGCTGCACGATGGAGCCGATGAGATTGACATAGTCCAGCCATCAGGCAGGATAATGAGCGGTGAATTCGAATATGTCACAGATGAAACTGCTGAACTGAAGTCTCTGTGCGGAGACAAGATCCTGAAGGTGATCATAGAGACCGGAGCTCTTAAGAGCGCAGTTAACATCAACGTGGCATCGGTCCTTGCAATGTATTCCGGAGCAGATTTCATCAAGACATCAACCGGCAAGGAGGTTCAGGGTGCAACACCAATGGCCGCTTACGTAATGTGCAAGGCTATAAAGAAATACGCTTCTGAAACAGGAAGAAAAGTAGGTTTCAAGGCAGCAGGTGGCATAAGAACCGTCCAGGACGCCGTTCTCTATTACACTATAGTTGAGAAAGTTCTTGGAAAAGAGTGGCTTAACAACTCACTGTTCAGAATAGGAGCTAGCAGCCTGGTTGACAACCTTATTGAAGCACTCTCCTAACTCTTCCGTGAAACAATTACGGAAATGTAATCAATCAATGCCTGCATAAGATCTGCAGGAATATCTGACGGCAGTGCCTCTATGGCCTGCCGTTTCAGTTTCTCCATTGTTGCATAGGCATAGTCGATGCCTCCTGAAGAGATGGTATAGTCAATGACTGACTTTATCTGGGCATCGGTAGCCGTACCGTTCTTGATAGAAGAGATTACCTCAGTCCAATCTGATTCAGAATGCGTCAGGGAATAGATTGCAGGAAGAGTCAGCTTTCCCTCATGCAGATCATTTGCGGTAGGCTTTCCAATCTGGTCTGACTTGAAATAGTCAAAAATGTCATCACGGATCTGGAAACACAATCCGGCAATACGGCCATATTCCTGGAATGCGGCAATTGTCTTTGCGTCTGCTCCAGCTGTCAGTGCAGCAGCCTTTGCAGCATAAGAGAACAGACTGGCTGTCTTTCTGGTTATCACCTCAAAGTAGGTCTCTTCTGATATTGAAGCGTCACTTATTGACTCCAGCTGCATGATTTCACCTTCAGACAACTGCTTTGAAAGCTCTGAAAGAATACCCACATTTGCAATGTTTCCTGAGAGTGACATCTGCTGCAGGGCAAGAGAAATGACATAGTCTCCTGAAAGAACGGCCAGTTTATTGTCAAAAACGCAATTTACCGATGGATTGCCCCTTCTTAGGTTGCTTTCATCAACTACATCGTCATGAATAAGGCTTCCGGAATGCAACAATTCAAAAGATGCAGCCACATTGAACACTCTTTCGTTAACAATTCCGATACTCTTGGCAATGAGCAGAACAAGAATTGGACGCATCATCTTCCCATTGGAAGACTTGACGTAGTCTAATATCTGCTGAGTCAATGGATCGGTAGAAACAAAGACAGAGGAATAGTGACGTTTGAACTCCTCAAACTCACTCTGAATAGGCTCTTTAATTGTTGAAAGATCTGCCATAAATGCATTTCCAGGTAGTTCTGGAATGCAAATGTAATAAATTACGGCTTTATTTACTAAATTTGGTGACTCAATTGAAAGCTATGGATAAACTGTTTCTGCTTGACGCGTATGCCTTGATATACCGGGCCTACTATGCTATGATAAAGATGCCTAGAGTAAATTCAAAAGGCCAGAACACATCTGCAATCCTTGGATTCCTGAATACACTCGACGAGATACTGGCCAAGGAGAATCCAACTCATATAGGAGTAGCATTCGACCCAAAGGGCGGATCATTCAGAAATGAGCTGTATGCCGAATACAAGGCCCAGAGAGAAGAGACTCCTGAAGATATAAAGACGGCAGTCCCTATTATAAAAAGGTTGCTCAAGGCTTACAACATACCTGTACTTGAGGTGCCGGGATTTGAGGCCGATGACGTTATAGGTACTCTTTCTGCAAAAGCAGGTGCAGCAGGAATTGATACCTTCATGCTGACACCAGACAAGGACTATTGCCAGCTGGTAACGGACAAGGTAAGCATATACCGTCCAAGACATGGTGGCGGATATGAGGTGATGAAACCGGCAGACGTTCTTGAAAAGTACGGAATCACCGACACAAAACAGATTATTGACATGCTTGGTCTGATGGGTGACAGCGCCGACAATATTCCAGGCTGTCCGGGTGTTGGACCAAAAGGTGCCCTGAAACTGATTGAACAGTTCGGTTCAATTGATAACCTTCTTGATAACACAGATCAGCTGAAGGGTGCCATGAAAGATAAGATTGAGAACAATAAAGAGGGAATCCGTTTCAGCAAGCTGCTTGCCACAATCAGGACTGACGTTCCTATTGAACTTGACATGCAGGCCTTGAAACGTGAAGAACCGGATCTCAAGGAATTGGCAGGAATTTTCAAGGAGCTTGAATTCCGCAGTCACCTGAACAGACTGGCAAAGACAAAAGTCGGTAATGAAGAGGAAACGGCTGTTAAGAAAGAACAGCAACCGGCGTCGGTAAAAAATGACGGTTTTGCAGGCGGTCTCTTTGAAGATTTTACGGGTAACTGGCCGGAAAAATCAGAAAATTCAATTCTCAGAGGGTCAGAAACCGCTGTTCCAACGTACGAACTGATTGATAATGAACATGATGTAGTCAAAATTGAGACAAAAATTCCTGTTCAGAAAAAAATAGCTCTGTTTGTAGATTGCAGTGGAAACGGTCCGATGACTGCAAAACTGAACGGTCTGGCAATTGCAGTTGCCGATGGAAGTGTTTTCTACGTGAACCAGGCATCGGCAGTCAAGTCTCTGCTTGAAGACGAGTCAATAGCAAAAGTGGGACACAACATGAAATATGACCTGACGGTTCTTGAACGGAGCGGAATCACCCTGAAGGGTGAACTTCATGACAACATGGTGGCACACTACCTTATTCAGCCGGAACAGCATCATGAAATAGAGTACCTGGCTGAAGTATATCTTAAAGAGAGTCTGCCGTCAAGACAGAGCACAGATCAGAGATCATATTCATGCCTGATGGCTGTCACTGCCCTGCGTCTGGAAACCATACTTACTGAAGAACTGAAGAAAGATGGTACACTTCAGGTTTTCCACGACATTGAGATGCCACTGACACGCGTACTGGCATATATGGAAAGAAACGGAGCCAGAGTAGATACCGATGGACTGAAGGAGACATCAAGACTATTCACGGAAAGAATGAAGGAGATAGAGCAGCAGGTATTTGAGGATGCCGGATGCACCTTCAATCTGGATTCACCACGTCAGGTTGGTCAGGTCCTGTTTGAAAAGATGATGATAGTTGAGAAGGCCAAGAAGACAAAGACCGGACAGTACGTAACCTCAGAAGAGGTGCTGGAAAGTCTCAGGGGAAAGCATCCGATTGTTGGAAAAATTCTTCAATACCGGGGGCTGCGCAAACTGGTCAGCACCTATGTTGACTCACTGCCTTCACTTATCAATCCTGAAACAGGAAAGATTCACACTTCATTCAACCAGACAATAACTGCTACTGGAAGGCTCAGTTCCAGCAACCCTAACCTGCAGAACATCCCTATACGTGATGAAAATGGAAAAGAGGTTCGCAAGGCGTTCATTCCAGAGCCGGGATGCAAGTTCTTCTCTGCTGACTATTCGCAGATTGAACTCAGAATCATGGCCCATCTGAGCGGTGACAGGAACATGATTGAAGACTTTACCCTGGGACATGACGTACATGCCGCCACTGCCGCCAAGGTCTTCCATAAGCCTATAGAAGAGGTGACGAAGACAGAGCGCAGCAAAGCCAAGACTGCAAACTTCGGCATCATCTACGGAATTTCAGTATTCGGTCTTGCAGAGAGGATGCAGGTAAGTCGTGCAGAGGCCAAAGAGTTGATTGAAAACTATTTCAAAACATATTCAGGCATTCAGGATTTCATGGAGAAACAGAAAGCCGATG
Source organism: Bacteroidaceae bacterium (assembly GCA_024398535.1). Lineage (GTDB taxonomy): Bacteria > Bacteroidota > Bacteroidia > Bacteroidales > Bacteroidaceae > Colenecus. The sequence goes on along the minus strand of JAKSIY010000015.1, from coordinate 21,908 downwards.
CACGTGAAAAGGGTTACATTGAGACAATCCTTCATAGAAAAAGGTACCTTCCGGACATCAATTCCCACAATGCAGTGGTAAGAGGATATGCAGAGAGGAATGCCATCAATGCACCTATCCAGGGCAGTGCATCGGACATCATCAAGATTGCCATGACACGCATCTACGAACGTTTCATGAAGCTGAACCTGAAATCAACCATGATACTTCAAGTACATGACGAACTTAACTTCAATGTGGTTCCCGGTGAGGAAGAGACCGTGCAGAGCATCGTACTTGAAGAGATGCAGTCCGCCTACAGCATGAGCGTGCCTCTTGTAGCAGACTGTGGCTGGGGTTCAAACTGGCTTGAAGCACATTAAATAATTAATTGAATTTTGCTATCTTTGCGCCTCAGAACGCACTTAAGAAATATAAGAAATGTCATTACAATGCGGTATAGTAGGACTTCCAAACGTAGGTAAGTCAACACTTTTCAACTGTCTTTCATCTGCAAAGGCACAGTCTGCCAACTTTCCATTCTGCACAATTGAACCGAACGTTGGTACAATAACCGTTCCAGATGAGCGTCTGAACCGTCTGGCAGAGATTGATCATCCACAGAGAGTGATTCCTACAACGGTTGAGATTGTAGATATTGCAGGCCTTGTAAAAGGTGCCAGCAAGGGTGAAGGTCTTGGCAATAAGTTCCTTGCGAACATACGTGAGACCGATGCCATTATCCACGTACTGCGTTGCTTTGATGATGACAACATCACTCACGTTGACGGTTCGGTAAACCCTGTCCGCGACAAGGAGATTATTGATACAGAGCTTCAGCTGAAGGATCTTGAGACTGTTGAGAGCCGTATCCAGAAGGTACAGAAGCAGGCCATGACAGGTGGTGACAAGAATGCAAAGGCACTGCTTGCACTGCTGCTGCGCTACAAGGAGGCCCTAATGCAGGGAAAGTCAGCACGTACAGTTGAGGTTGAAAAAGAGGAACTGCCACTTGTACATGACCTTTTCCTGCTTACATCAAAGCCTGTTCTTTATGTTTGCAACGTAGATGAGTCAAGCGCTGTTTCAGGAAACAAGTACACTGAGGCAGTTGCAGAGGCAATCAAGGAAGAGGGTGCACAGATGCTGATCATAGCAGCCGGTCTTGAGTCAGAGATTGCAGAGCTTGATACGTATGAGGAGCGCCAGATGTTCCTTGAGGAGGCTGGCCTTCAGCAGTCAGGCGTAGTTCGCCTTATCCAGGCTGCATACAAGCTGCTTGACCTGCAGACTTTCTTCACAACCGGTGCTGACGAATCCAGGGCATGGACATTCCGCCGTGGCATGAAGGCTCCACAATGCGCAGGTGTCATCCATACTGACTTTGAGAAGGGATTCATCCGTGCTGAGGTAATCAAGTACACAGACTACGTGGAACTTGGCTCTGAAGCCGCTGTACGTGAAGCTGGAAAACTCAATGTTGAAGGTAAGGAGTATATCGCCCAGGACGGTGATATCATGCATTTCAGATTCAACGTATGAACGCCATGCTCAACTATATTGTCTGGGATCCTGATCAGATTATCTTCAATCTGGGTTCATTTCAGGTACGCTACTACTCAATGATGTGGCTCATAGGACTGGCTGCATCCTTCCTTATAGTAAAGAAGTGCTTCAAGGACAGGAACATTCCAGAAGAGACATTTGATCCGCTTTTCATATACGCATTCATAGGAATACTCATCGGAGCACGCCTTGGACACTGTATTTTCTACGAACCAGGCTATTATCTTAGCAGCAAGGAGCACTTCATTGAGATGCTTCTGCCTATAGATTTCACGGCAAAAGGTGTAAAGCTTGTCGGATATCGCGGACTGGCCAGTCACGGAGGTGTGATAGGTGTACTTACCGGTGTATGGCTATACTGCAGAAAGTACAAAATGTCATTCCTTGAGGTTATGGACATGATCGGTGTAGCTGCAGGCATTACAGCAACATGTATCAGAATAGGTAACCTTATCAACTCTGAAATCATTGGAAAACCTACCGGAACAGACCACGGATTTGTCTTCAAGCAGCTTGGTGAGGACTTTCCACGTCATCCGGCCCAGCTGTATGAAGCAATTGCATACCTGACACTTTTCATCATAATCCTGCTCATTTACCGTAAGCGCAAGGACCTTGTGGGACACGGATTCTACTTTGGACTCTGTCTGGCAGGATGCTTCCTTTTCCGCTTCTTCGTTGAGTTCGCAAAAGAGGTTCAGTCTCCTTGGGAAGAGGGACTTCCACTTGACCAGGGTCAGCTGCTGAGCATCCCTCTTGTAATCATAGGACTCTACTTTGCGGTACAGGGATACAGGAAAACAACTGCTGCAAAATAATTCCCAGACTAGAGTTTCAGCCTTATCTGAAACTCTATATCTTCCTTATGGTCAGCCGCAATTCTCTGCTGTGAAGAACTTATCTCTTCACGGTCAAAGTACTTTGTGCTTCCGGCCTTGAAGGTAAGTGCAAGTGCATCGCTCAATCTGTATTTTAGAAGTATGCTTGAACGAACCCCCTTGCCATACAGAGTAAGATATCCGAATGAGTAAAGCAGACCCTTTTCATATATTGATATCCTGCTGTCATAGTCTTCTGTAATGAAGCCACAGGCCGATGCACTCAGTTTCAGCTTACCATCCTTGAATGAGAAGTCACTAACATGACTCACTGATGCACCCAGACTGATGCCGCCCTCAGATGGGAAGAACGATACGCAGTTCAGCTGTGACTGCATGGAATGGAAACCGCCCTGGTTATGGTCATAACGGAACTTTAGACGCAGGGTTCTGTCATCATCCTTGTTCCGGTATTTCAGTCTGAGAAGATATTTGTCTGTTCTCTGCCTGTAATAGAGGCTTTCAAACTGACATTCACCGCCGTCGATATATCCATTTAAGGTATAGTAGTTTATCTCTGTCTTCATTCCCAGATATAGACCTCTTGTTGCAGTCTTTTCTCCGTCAGTCGGAGTCATGGAATGGTATGACCTAAATCCATCCTGACCATATCTGTAAAGTGCCGTCAGCATGGTTCTGTCAGATATTTTCCACGTGATATTGTCAGTCATGGCAAAACCTTCATGAGAGTATGCTATCTCTCCACCTGTACTGTACCTACCCCTTTTTACAGAGTAGTCAGCACTGTATGAAAAGAGCCTTTCCCCACGTGAAAAGTCATCATACATAAAGGTTGCACCTACATTTATGCCATCATGACTGCGCATCAAATGCATTGCAGCCATGTCTTCAACAACATTATGGCGCTTACTGTATTCAAGAAGGGTTCTATGATAGCCATCCTTCTTCAATGATTTCATGGTACCATCAGATGAAAGAGTTGCATCGCGCATTGTTCTGGAAAGGACAGCTGACATGTAATATTTTCCAAACTGAAGAACAGCTCCTGTTCCAGTAAAATAACCATACTCAGAAGTACCGGAATGAACCTTGATGCTGTTCTGCTGACGGTTGAGCGTAGATGACAGCAAGCTTTTCCCTACACTGAATCCACTGCCCAGAAGAAGTCCCTGGCCAAAACCAACCTTCATGTTTCCTGCAATAAGTGACTGTATCCGGCCAACATCATTTATCATGATGTAAGTAGAATAGAAATCGTATCCCCATCTGTTGGGTCCAAAGAAGGGATCACCTGCATCCTGATCTGCAGTAATACCAATCTTTATCCTGTCAAAAAACCTGAACTGGTATCTCAGGGAATGGGCGCATCGGTTGCCATAATACTGCCTGTTCGGATATTTTTTGAGTTCTTCAGGAGAGTGATACCTGAATCCGTCACGTACATATAAAGGAATGCTGCTCTTGAAACTGAGTTCATGCCTGCCGTATTCTGCAATGTTGCCAAAGTTTACCCTATCCCGCCCTGTCCTGTAATTACCCGCATACACAAAGCATTCCAGAAGCTGACGGGTATGATAATCCATTCCATCTATAAGCTGAAGTTCGGAAATATCCTTTATTCCACCATTAAGATAAGCATACATACCTATGTTTTCTATCTGTTCTGAAGTAAGGAAAGGCAGAAGTTCCAGGTCATCAAGGTTTCTTGAATTAAGGTTTACCTTGGTTGAATACAAATCAGCCAGATGCTCATACAGTCCACTTGAGTTTTCACCTGATTCATCATCACTCATAAGAATCTCTTCAATCACGTCATCAAATGACATGAAAGTGTCCTGAGCTGCAATGCGGATGCACGGAATACACAGCACAATAAGTGCTACACACACCATTTCATTTTTTTTCATACTCTTTGATCAATAAAACCTATCCAAATGTAGGTTATAATTGATACATTTGCCGTGTGAAAAGAGCAGTTCTTGTAATTATATGCACTTTGTGTGCAATTCAAGCCTATTCTGCAATCAACATAAAGAGGAAGAAGAAGGTTGAAGATGTCCTTGAAAACGTTTACAAGGCAGAAAGGGATACTATGCCCTCATTTGAACTGATGGAATTCACGGTATATGGAAGAAGGACTACAAGCAATGCACGTCAGCAGAAGAAGTATGACAAGACCCTGCGTGACGTACTCAAGACTTATCCCTATGCCAAAGAGGTAAAGTCAATCCTTGTTGAGACATATCTGTATATGCAGACATTACCAGATGACGAGGCACGTGAAAAGCATATAGAAGAGGTGGAAAAGGGCGTATGGGATCAGTATTACCCTATCATGAAGAAGATGACCTATTCACAGGGAAAGATGCTCATAAAACTTATAGACAGAGAATGCAACCAGACAAGCTATGAGCTTATAAATGCCTTCATGGGTAAGTTCAAGGCAGGATTCTACCAGACCTTTGCAAAACTGTTCGGAGCATCGCTCAAGAAAGAGTATGACCCAGAAGGAGAAGACGCAGACATAGAAGAGATAATATACCTTATTGATAATAATCTGCTTACTATTATCCACGAATGATGCTCAGTCTATGAGCAACTGACGTGCAAACTCCCATATCACCATACCCGCAGATACCGATACATTAAGAGAGTGCTTGGTACCGAACTGCGGAATCTCAACACACATAGTACACAGGTCAACAACCTGCTGCTGTACTCCCTTTACCTCATTTCCAAGAATAAGTGCATACTTAAGTGACTTGTCAAGTTTAAGGTTCTGCAGCTTTACGCTGTCATGTACTTGTTCAATTGCAACAGTAGTATAACCTTCATCAATGAGATCCTGGACTGCCTTCAGCGTATCATCGGTATGAATCCATTCAACTGTCTGTTCAGCACCCAGAGCTGTCTTGTGGATTTCTACCAGACAGGTATCAGGAGAAGCAGTAATGCCACAGAGAACTATGCGTTCTACCCTGAAGGCATCGGACGTACGGAACACGGAACCTACGTTATATAAACTTCTTACATTATCAAGTACCACTGTTACAGGAAGTTTAGTACTCTGCTTGAATTCCTGGGTACTCATTCTTCCCATTTCCTCAACTGTCAGTTTCTGCATACTCCTTATTGTTGACAACCCTGTTGATATCCGTTGATAACAGTTAACAACAGCAGTAAATTCTGTTTATAATATTACTCAAAAATAAGCAGTAAATAATTTGCATGGAACAAACCATGGACCGCTTAATAATTGTTTCCTTAATGCGCTGTTCATACACGGATTTTCTTTTTCCTTTATATGAACCCATTTTCAACCGCAGCACACCTGTTCATAACCTTCAATTATCAACACACATTTAATTAACATACTGTTCATATTGTATAAAAACCACACATATTCAAAAGAATAACCTGTTGATCAATTGTAAACTTCACCATATATAATGTGAATAAGACAATAGTTATCAATACCTCTTACAGTTATCAACACTTTCAACAGGATATAAACATCAACATGGGATTTAAAAATTAAATAAGAACATACATTATCATATTATCTGATGACTGTTATGTTGGTGACAATACCCTTGTCACCATCCTTGTCAGATACCATTACGTGATATACGCCACTTGATACCTTCTTTCCGTCCTGTCCGCAGCAGTTCCAGGTGAATGATCCGCCATTTGATATTCCGCTGCATACAAGCTTTCCTGAAGAAGAGATTATCCTTACCCTGCTCTGGTATGAAAGACCTGTGACAGTAACCTTTCCTTCATGTTCTGGAAGAACAGGATTAGGATAGGCTGAAACATGGCTCTCAGAGAGTTTTTCTTCTGCAGCTGTAGCATCGCCCCCAAATACTGAAAGACCGGCGCTGGTGCCAAAATAGACCTCTCCAGTGAGCTTATTTATCTGGATGCTCATAATGTAGTCAGAGAGCAATGCACTGTTTTCAGAAGTGAAATGGTGTATTGTGGTCTGGTTGTCTGAATCAATAAGAAAAACTCCATCGCTCATTGTGCCAATCCACTTTCTGTTTGCTCCGTCGATGCATATTGAAGTGGTGTATATTCCACTCATAAGATAGTCTGCAAGTCCGGTGCCGTCATTTCTTGGAATCTTAAGTCTGTGGATTACAGGTTCTGTCTTGCTTGAAAGAAAATCAACTGGATTCTTTATAACGAATATTCCCTGGTCGGTTCCTATCCAGATCATTCCATCAAGATCTTCTTCAATGAAATATATCCAGTTTACAGTTACCGTAGTACCGTCCTGGTTAGTGAATTTTGAACCTGTAAACCTGAATAAGTCATCTTTTGTGTTTTCAAGTGTACCTTTTGTGTCAAGACAGAAAATACCTGGCCAGTATCTTGAAGAATTTGCCCATACAAGTCCGTTTGAATCAAAAAGGAACTGTTTCATTGTAGGCATTCCCTTAATCTGAGGATAGTAAAGACCAGTCCAGGTACCATCTTTCTTCAATATCTTGATAATAGTATCAACTTCATTGTTGAACATCCACAGATTACCATCCTTATCATATTTAAGTCCGTCAACACTTACATAGTTGAATGGATCATCTGGAATGATTGTAGTAAGTCCGCTGTTGTTCCAGGTATGAAGCTTTATGAATTTGTCGTTACGGAACTCGTAAAGTCCGTGTCTTGCAGATCCTACAAAGAAATGATTCTCTTCTTCAGGATCTTCTGCCATTGAGGTAAGATTTATATACTTCAATCCCGTCTTTGCGGGAATGTCGTCATCAAGATAGCTCCATCTTGAATCCTTGTATTTCATTACGGTACCTTCATAATTGATACCATAATAGTTAAGGGATCCACCTACAGCAAGAAGACGCTGCTTGTCCTGCTGGAAGTCCATGTAATTGAAATAGTTTCTTCTTGGACTGTCAGGCACGATGCCTGATTTTGAGAGCAGCAGTGCATCGCCTGATACCTTATAGCCCAGTATTCCTTCATTTCCGCAACTAAGCCAATAAATGCCGTCAGCTAAAGTAATGTCAGTTGGTGCTGATGGACAGTAAAGCAGTGAATATTTATCATAGTGACTAATGTCTGAATATACGTAAAGTGTGTTCTGCTTGTCAAGTATAAGAAGTTTACCGTCTGACTTTGAAATACACTTTATTCCATAAATGACAGATTTAAGTGAACCTTCTTCAGGATTCATTATAAAGACATTGTAGTCACCTGCACAACCTATCAATTTGCCGTCGAATTCAATGAGTTTTATGAAATGGTACCTGTGTATCTTATTCCAGTTTGTAGCATCCAGAAGGTTAGCAGACAAGTTTCCACTGTATGTTCCCTGCCTTGTCACACATACCAGACGTCCATCATATTCAATGGAACAGAAAGGCGTTTCATCAAGTTTGTAGGAATTATCTATCTGCTTTTTCTCAACATTGAGTATAATAGGTCCATACGCAGTAGAAATGTATGCCTTCTTTCCTACTACCTGAATGTCAGTGATTGTCTTGTCAGTAACATTGCTGTTAAGGAAATCAGTAATGTTATAGACATCATCATTCTCATATAGAAGATCAATGTTACCGTTTTTGTATCCTATTACAATGGCTTTTTCAGACTTGCACCAGGCGATGCTGCCAATACCATTGTCACTTAGATAATTGGTTTTATCATAGGTATTAATGGAATTGTCATCAGGTGAATAAGAATAAAGGGATCCGTCACTCAGGACATACAGCTTTCCAAAAGCATTCAGACATGAAGTTGCATTATGATATGAAAGGTGTACCTGCCACTCATCAACCGGAATCTGCTGTGCATGGATTTCTGCAGCAATGACCAATGTCAGAACTGAAAGAAAAAAGGCTGTATGAAGTCTGATTTTACCCGGCATACTCTTTTTCAAGGAAGTCAACCATGTTCCTTATTGCCCTACCTCTATGACTGATGCTGTTCTTTATGTCCATTCCAAGTTCAGAGAAAGTGTTGTCATAACCTTCAGGAATGAATACAGGATCATATCCGAATCCCTGTACACCACTCTTTTGCATTGCAATCCTGCCATTCACGATGCCTTCAAACATATACTCCTTACCATCAATTATAAGAGCCATGGCAGTCTTGAACCGGCATGAGCGGTCTTCCTTGCCTTCAAGGTTTTTGAGCAGCTTCTGCATGTTGGCCTCATTGTCATGATCACCTGCATAGCGTGCAGTATGGACACCAGGTTCACCATCAAGGGCCCAAACCTGAAGTCCGGTATCATCGCCAAAGCAGTTCATGCCATAATGAGTGTAGATGTACCTTGCTTTCTGCAGTGCATTCTCCTCAAATGTGTCAGCATCTTCAGGAATATCAACATCGCATCCAATATCTGATAAGGTAAGAATTTCAATGTCTATATTCTTCAGAATGGCCTGGACCTCACTTACCTTATGTCTGTTGTTTGTAGCAAATACAAGTTTCATTTTACCTTTATCTTGTCAAAACCTTCTCCATATACGCCACGTACGTTGCTCTGCGATATGAATGCATTTGGATCAATCATCTGTATGGCCCTGAAGAAGTTAACAGAGTCACGTTTCTTTGTAAGTACCACAATTACCTTCATAGGCTCCTTGCTGTACCACCCTGTACCGTCAAGAACGGTGACACCCCTGTGCAGATCCTTGTTTATGTAGTCTGCAAGCTCCTGATGCTTTCTTGAGAAAATCATGAACTGTACGGACTGACGCATGCTGTTCACATAGTAGTCAAGCACCATGCTCATTATGAACATGGCAACATATCCGAAAAGAACCCTGCGGATGTCATGGAATACAATGTATCCGCTGGCTATTATAAATATGTCTATAGTAAGCAGTACATGACCCAGTGAAACGTCGTGGTACTTGTTTATTATGGCTGCTATGATGTCTGTTCCACCGGTACTTCCATTATGTGCAAAACATACTCCTACACCAAGACCGCACATGCAGGCTCCAATGATGCAGGACATGAAATCCTCTTCGTTTCCTAGCAGCCTTACCATTTCTCCTGATTCATCTTTCATCAGTTCCTGTCCAATTTTAAGGAACAGGGTAAGGGCTACTACTGCATAGATTGTCTTGGCACAGAACTTGAAACCAAGTATCTTCAGCGCTGCAATAAGCAGCAGACCGTTTATTATGAAGTATGGAACTTGCAGCTCTATGCCTGTTGCAAAGTAGATGAGTGCAGATATACCGGTAACGCCGCCAAGAGTAATTCCGTAAGGCAGCATAAAAACTGTCCATCCTATTGCATAGCACGCAAGACCAATGGCTATGAAAAGATAGTCATTGATCTCATTAATGATATGCTTTTTCTTGTCCAATGAAATCATAGGATTCCTTTAGAGTACAATGTTCACAATCTTCTTTGGTACTACAATTACCTTGCGGATAGTCTTGCCGTCAATGTAGCCCTGGGCCTTCTCGTTGGCCAGTACTGCATCCTGGATTTCCTGCTGGGTTGCCTCGGCTGGGAAGTCCATGGTGAAACGGGTCTTTCCGTTGAATGAAATTGAGTATGTGATGCTGTCTTCCTTCAGGTACTCCTCATTGAATGAAGGCCACTGGGCATCGCACACGGTAGTGCTGTTGCCAAGCATTTCCCACAGCTCTTCTGAGAGATGCGGAGTGAATGGAGCAATCAGCTTGACAAGTGTTTCAAGAACCTGGCGGTTGCGGCACTTCAGTGCTGAAAGTTCGTTCACGCAGATCATGAATGCACTTACTGATGTGTTGTATGAGAAGTTCTGAATGTCTTCAGTAACCTTCTTTATGAGTTTGTGCAGTGACTTCAGTTCGTCCTTTGTAGGTTCAGCATCGACTACTGCCAGATTGCCCTCCTTGTCAAAGTACATGTTCCACAGCTTGCGCAGGAAACGGTGGCAGCCGTCAATACCGTTGGTATCCCAAGGCTTGGCCTGCTCAATAGGGCCAAGGAACATCTCATACATGCGCAGTGTGTCAGCGCCGTACTTCTCAATGATAACGTCTGGGTTGACAACGTTGAACATTGACTTGGACATCTTCTCTACAGCCCATCCGCATACGTACTTGCCGTTCTCAAGGATGAACTCAGCATTGTTGTATTCAGGACGCCATGCCTTGAATGCCTCAACATCAAGAACGTCATTGCTTACAATGTTCACGTCAACATGGATTGGAGTTGTGTCATACTGCTCCTTCAGACCCAGTGATACGAATGTATTGGTATCCTTAATACGATATACAAAGTTGCTTCGGCCCTGAATCATACCCTGGTTGATGAGTTTTGCAAACGGCTCTTCAACCTTGCTTACCTCAATATCCTTAAGGAACTTGTTCCAGAAACGTGAGTATATAAGATGGCCTGTGGCATGCTCTGAGCCGCCCAGATAGAGGTCAACGCACTGCCAGTAGGCATCGGCCTCCTTGCTTACCAGTCCCTTGTTGTTCTGTGGATCCATGTAGCGCAGGTAGTAGGCGCTTGAACCGGCAAAGCCCGGCATGGTGTAGAGCTCAATTGGGAATACTGTCTTGTTGTCAATCAGGCTCTTTTCAACAACCTGCTTGTTAACTGTATCAAATGCCCATTTTACGGCGTGGCCAAGTGGCGGTTCACCTGTCTCAGTCGGCTTGTAGTCCGATATTTCAGGAAGCTCAAGCGGCAGACACTCCTCTGGAATCATGCATGGGATTCCGTTATCGTAGTAAACAGGGAACGGCTCACCCCAGTAGCGCTGGCGGCTGAATATGGCATCACGCAGACGGTAATTCACCTTTACGCGGCCTATGCCCTTCTCTGTCACATATTTCTTTGTTGCAGCAATGCTCTCCTTGACGGTCAGGCCGTTCAGGTTGAGCTCTGCATTGGCACTGTTCATCATGATACCCTCCTTGGCATCATAGCTGCTCTCGCTGACATCGGCACCCTCAATAAGTGGGATGATTGGCAAACCAAAGTGCTTTGCAAATGCGTAGTCACGGCTGTCGTGTGCAGGAACGGCCATGATGGCACCTGTTCCGTAGCCGGCAAGTACATAGTCGCTGATCCATACCGGAATTGCATCGCCGGTAAGAGGATTGATTGCGTATGAACCGCTGAATACGCCGGTAACCTTGCGATCTGCAATGCGCTCACGCTCGGTACGCTTCTTGACTGCTGTTATGTATTCATCAACCTGAGCCTTCTGGTCAGCCGTGGTCAGCTGTGCTACCAGTTCGCTTTCAGGAGCCAGAACCATGAATGTAACACCAAAGATGGTGTCGGCACGGGTGGTAAAGATGGTGAACTGGACATCGCTGTCCTTTACGTGGAATACCATTTCAGTACCCTCAGAACGGCCAATCCAGTTGCGCTGTGTCTCTTTCAGTGAGTCTGTCCAGTCAATAGTGTCAAGGCCGTCAAGCAGACGCTGTGAGTAGGCCGATATTCTGAGACACCACTGACGCATCTTCTTCTGCTCAACAGGGAAGCCGCCGCGTACTGATACGCCTTCAACAACTTCGTCGTTGGCAAGAACCGTACCCAGTCCTGCGCACCAGTTTACCATGGTCTCACCCAGGTATGCTATGCGGTAGTTCATCAGTACGTCAGACTGCTGCTTGCGGTCCATGGCCTTCCATTCAGCAGCTGTGAAGCTCAGTTCCTCAGAACATGCTGCGTTGATGCCTTCAGTACCGTTTGCATTGAACTGCTCTATCAGCTTCTCAATAGGCATTGCCTTCTTTGCAGCGTTGTCATAGTAGCTGCCGAACATCTTCTGGAATGCCCACTGTGTCCAGTGGTAGTAGCCAGGCTCGCAGGTGCGTACCTCACGGTCCCAGTCAAAGCAGAAACCAATTTTGTCAAGCTGCTCACGGTAGCGGGCAATGTTCTTCTGGGTGGTGATTGCAGGGTGCTGTCCGGTCTGGATTGCATACTGTTCAGCTGGCAGACCGTAAGCATCGTAACCCATTGGGTTCAGCACGTTGAATCCGCACTGACGCTTGTAGCGGGCATAGATGTCACTTGCAATGTATCCCAGTGGATGTCCTACATGAAGTCCTGCACCTGATGGGTAAGGAAACATGTTGAGTACATAGTACTTTGGACGGTTCGGGTCTTCAGTTACGTGGTAGGTCTTGTTGTCAGCCCACCTTTTCTGCCATTTCTGTTCAATGTCTCTGAAATTGTAATCCATATTGTGTTTTAATTATTTATCAGTACGTAGGCGCGTGTACGCGCGTTCAGTCTGCAAAAGTACGTTATTTTACTGACTTTAGTGCCTTGACTGTTTGAGTTGATGATATTTTTGCTTATTTGTCCCAAATTTGTCCCATCTTTTTTTTTGTTGGTGAGTGCTATTATAGCTTACTTTGGCGGTGAAAAACAAGGAGCGTATGAAAATCAGGTTTTTATTGTCAGCATTGCTTGCATTGTCAAGTATCAATTCTTTTGCAGTTGAGGTTCTGGATACAGTCTCTGTAGGCGGAATCAGGTATGTCATATCAGCTACTGATATACCAAGCTGCAAAGTTGTTTATTCCCCGGAAGGCTACAGTGGTGCTGTCGTGATACCGGAACGAGTGTCAGTTGATGGTACCCAGTATGAGGTTGTAAGCATAGCCCAGGGAGCCTTTGCTTTCTGCAAGGACCTTACCTCAGTTCAGCTTCCAACAACGCTGAGATCAGTTGGCAAGAGCGCTTTTGCCTACTGCGACAATCTATCATGTCTTGAGATACCTGAGGGCGTGACATACATTGATGAATATGCTTTTGAAGGCAATCATAAGCTGCATACCCTTATTCTGCCTAGCACACTCAAGGCGATTCACTGCACTGCTATCAATAATTATTCCTTGTCTTCCGTATATCTGAAATCAACCACACCACCTGATGTCATTGCTAAGGATGGAGGCTATATGCAGTATAATCATATGATGTTCAACCTGAATGAGCTTTCTTATACAGAGTGCAACCTGTATGTCCCTGAAAACAGTGTTGCATTATATTCCTATTATGATGGAAATGAATCAGGAAAGACATGGCAGCGCGCTGAACACATATATCCTTTTGATTATGGTTCTGACATAATCAGTCCGTCACAGCCGGCAGACAGCATTCTTTTCAAGATAAGATGCCGCAATACAACAACCATCTTCTCAGATTACTACGGTGATGATAAGGACAATCTGAATGCCGTATGCATTGACGGTATTTACTATGTTGTGACATCACTGACAGACAGAACGTGCAAGGTTGTGGCCGGTGATTATTATTACCATGGGGATGTGGTTATACCTGCACATGTCAACATAGATGGGGCTGATTATAGGGTTAATGAAATATCAAAGAATGCTTTCAGGAACTGCTATCTGCTTACAAGTCTTTCTCTTCCTGAGACTATTGAGAAAATAGGTTCTTTTCGGAACTGTGCATCACTGACTGCCGTTTCAGTACCTGAAGCTGCCGCCATTAAATCAGACATTGAAGAAACGTTTGTAAGGTGTAATAGTCTGAAAATGGTTACCTGGGGTAATGAATTGATAAAATTGGATTATTATGGAGTATCGTTAGATGATCCTTACTTTCATTGTGTTGTTAACCACGATGCTGAATATAAACCGGATCCCAGCAAATATGCCCTTTATCTGGACAACATTTATTACGCAATTGAGAATGGTCATGCTGTGGTTTGTTGTACAGACAATGTCAGCAGACTGATTATTCCAGATGAGATAACGGTTGACGGAGCTGTCTATCCAGTAAAGGTTATCCGAAATGGCGCGTTTGGAAATGACCTTTTGTATGTATCTATTCCTTCTTCTGTAACAGATATTGATATAAATAGCAGTTATTATGGTTGTTCGCTCAATCAAATAGATATGGCCCAGGGCTGTGGTCTTACAGGTCTTGAATTTGTAGGATGTTTCAGCCTGGCAGCTGGAGAAGACAATATAGTATATGTGGGAAGGTCTGCATTGAAGCTGCTTGACAAGAATTCTTCAGTTCCTGTCAGAATAAAGAAGGGTACAGAATATGTGGCTCCTGACGCCTTCAAGAACACAGCAATCACTGATATTTATTTTCCAGAAAGTCTTATTTCTATTGGAAACAATGCTTTCAGTGGCTGTTCTGGCATTAAATCTGTCATCTTTCCTGAAGGTTTGAAAGAGATTGGAAAATATGCCTTTGCCGGTTGCAGTAATTTGGAATCAATAGAAATCCCAAAAGGTGTACAAACTGCTTTCCTGAATTCTTTCTCTGGTTGCACTGGAATCAGGTCCATAACATATCCTTCAGGGTGTCAGGTAGTTGATGCAGCACCATTTTTCATCAGTAATCTTGATGGCTGTACCTGGGATATTGTATGGGAGGATCACTTTATTCAGACAGACCGTGAGCGGGTTTATTATGAAGGTGGCCTGGATCTTCATACAATGGTTTCAGATGATCTTTATAACCGTGCAGAATCCTTTACTGCACGCTTTGCTGACAACGTGAGCGTGATACTAGGCTTTTTCAATGATGGACGCAGGCTTGAGAACATGACAGGACTGGTACTTGGCAGCGGTGTGACTTCTGTTGAGAACTTTGCGTTCTGGAAGTCAGACAGGCTGAAGGAAATTGAGATTAACAGTGCTCCGTCAATTGGGGCTTATGCATTCGGTGCATCGGACTTGATAGAGAAAATTACCATTACAAGTGCAGTGCCTCCGCGTATAGCTGATCTTTCCAAATACTGTGAGCCGGTGATGCAGGCCGAGGATGTATATGCCGGTTCCCTGGGTTTCCTGGCAGACTCAATAGTGAATACGGAGCAGGCCATGTATGGCAGGTCCCTGGTTCTTTATGGTGACAAGGGCGTAACAGACCAGTGGCAGGCAGATTTTGATGTTGAGTATGAGACCCCGGGAAAGTATGACGTGTATGTTGTGGTACTGCCAAATGGATTGTTACCGGAATTTACAAAGACAAAGCCAAACCAGTTCAACTGTTTCCTGAACAGTCTTGACAAGGATGGCAACATAGTCCAGTTTACCCAAAAGGACCCAGACAGACCAACCAGGAATTATAAGTATGTGAACGACAAGCAGAAGGCAGACACCATTCTGGTTGGACAAATAGAACTCTTTGACAACATGCCGTATGGCCAGGAGAACAAGCTGACGGTTTCCATAAAGATCAACATGACCGCTTCAGAGACAAAGACATACTCAAATACCATGCTTCTTGATGCCATAATTCTTGATCAGAAAGAACAGGCAGCAACGGTTGAAGACATGGACAAGAGTAAACAGAGGAGTGTATTCTCAGAGTCAGTGTATTCCAATGCCTTGCTTCAAGTACCAGCGGGCAGCATTGATGCTTACCGCAATGCCCCTTGCTGGGGTCTGTTCAGCAATATCGTAGAGGCAGAAGGTTCCGCAGATCCTGAAGGTCTGGATTTCTTCTGTGGGTTTGAGAATATGGAAGTATGCCGTGTAGAGACAGTCACGAAGGATATACGTTGGAACGTCAAGAGTGACATTGTCCAGACAGAAACAGACGGTGACAACACATATCTTGTCTGGAAGACTGCCGGCATCAATAACGACTATGACTGCGGTTTGACCGATGCTGTCCTGAAAGTGGGCAGTTTCAACCTGAAGGCGGGCGTTTCATACTTCGTGAAATATTCCGTCATGTCAGACTGCTGGACAGGAAATCTCCAGGTTGACGTGGTCCGCAGGTCAGATGACATGGTATTGGGTCACATGAGTTCACTCACTTCCTTCTCAGAAGACTGGGAACAGTACAGAGGCTCGTTCCGAATAGGTTACGACTGTGATGACTGCTATGTAAGATTCTCATTTCTCAGTCCTGGCCAGACATTCTCCATTGATGATATCTCCGTGTCAGACAAGTATGACGTAGAAGCAGTCTGCAACAATGACCTGATAAGGCTGTACTTCAGTTCAGATCTGGTTATGCCTCAGTTACCGGTTGATCCTGTTGGCATATATGAGATAGATCCTGCCTGCTTTGAGGTAACAGGCGTCAATCCGTCAACCAATGTGAGGGAAAGGATAGACCTGAATTATGCAGAGTTCATCCACTCCGACAATTCAATCTATCTGTTCTCAGAAACGGAGATGGAACAGTATGAAGACCTCAGGGTCTCCTTCATTAATCTGCCATCTGACAACGGGTTGTGTATCAAGTATGTAAGCTTCATTGATCCTGAGAGCAAGGAGAAGTCTTACAAGCCGCTTCATGATTTCCATGATCTTGCAGTCAGGATGGATTTCTCTGTTTCACATGGTCCGGACTTGAGATACTCTGACCCTGCACCATATTCGTTTGAGAATCCAACTGATACTAGGATTGTGACCCTTCATTTCAGTTCACATGAGAATTTGACCTCTACTGACGGAATAAGTGCCAGGATGCTCTTCCCTGGTGGTAAGGCAGAATACTGGAAGGTGTCAGGTTTTGATGCAGTCACCCAGACACTGGTAATGGAGCGTCCTTCTGATCAAATCGCACCTTTGTTCGGTGCCGCCACATTCGTAGTTGACGGCCTTCCGTTCATGTGTTCTGTACCAATGTCTTTCGGTGTGAAGGGACAGGTTCCAGACCGGCAGATGACGGCATCGTCAGACAGCGCATACACCTACAGATTTGGAGAAAGAATAGATCTTGACATAAACAGAACTCAGGTCATGCTGTATTACAGAAGAAGCCCGGAAGTACTGGACAAACTCAGGGAAGACTATGGAATCACTCCTGTCAAGGGCAGCTACATTCATCTTGGAACCTATGAAGGTGAGCTGGTCATGAACGGCAGATTCTATCTGAATGATGCGCAATTTGAGCAGACACTGTCTGCCTTGAGAGTTGACCCGTCTGTGATAGATGTTGAGCGTGTAATAGACAGTCATTACCCAGTAGGCCTGTATGACCAGTTCCAGGTAGTTCTAAAGGACAGAAGCTATGAGTCCGCTCTTGAGAAGGAGCTTGAATATACCGGTACCAGAATAAAGAGCCATACTTACGGAAGACTTACCTATTACATACAGGCAGACAGGAATTCCGTAGCCGATGTCATTGATTGCGCAAACATGTTCTATGAGTCAGGAATCTGCAGCAGCATATCCCTCATGACAGAGGGACGTGAACATTTCAGCGATGAGAAGTATTACTGGGGCATTCCGACCTATTCAAAGTATTATATTGGTGATGAGAAGTTCACCAAGAAGAATGATGAACAGACCATAGTGATTTATTATGAGGATCCAGATGACGATGCCAACAACAAGACACGTGGTGGAGTCACGGATGAGACGGTCCTTGAGTTCCTGTCAAGGGTATATGGAGTTACCGTATCAGACGAATATGAGATGGACAGTATTGCCTATATGAGGGCAGACAGCACCCTGATACGTGCTCTTCCTTTCAAGATACCTGAAGGTGTAGTCATTGCCCCGGGTGTAATTGAAGAGGTGAACGTTGACAACCTAGTGAGCCGACTGATGCAGGAGCAATTGGTTGATGACGTAGAGAGGACCATGATGATCGGTGACGAACTGAAAGCAGTCACCAACACATTCCTGGTTGAAGTGGTAGATTCATCCGATACCGCCTCATTCAATATCCTTCTTGAAGAAACCGGTACAGCGCTTGTCGGATTTGATTCAGAGACAGGTCTCTTTGAGCTGCGTTCAAACAAATCCTCTTCAGGAAATGCCCTGAAGTGTCTGAACACGTTCTTTGAGAGTGGATTCTGTCTGAATGTATATCCAATATTTGCAACTCTTACCAGGAATGACGGCCCTGTTTCAATAGATTCCATAGCCACACAGCCAGGACAGAAGCTGATTATACATGACCTGAATGGACGCAGGGTGTCAGAACCTGAGACCCCAGGCATATATATCTTTACCAGGGTGGCAGACGGAAAGGTTATTGAGAGCCGTAGGGTAATGATTACAGAATAAAGAATGAATACCATGTTTTCTAGAAAGTATTTAAAGATATTGATGACTGTCATGCTTGTGGGACTGACTGTGTCATGTTTCAGGAGCAGTCAGTATGGCTACCTGCAGAGTGCAGAGAAGATTATGGATTCAGATCCGTCTGTTGCCAGGATAATCCTTGACAGTGTCAGTTCCGCATCGCTCAACGGAGAGGAACGGGCGCTGTATGCAATGCTCAGGACTCTTGCAGACTACAAATGCTACGTTGATCCTGAGTCAGACAGCCTGGCACTGATTGCAACAGACTGGTATGGAAAGAATCATAAGGGAAAGCGTGCTGCACTTAGCTGGTATGGATTGGGTTGCATCTACATGACAAATGGCAATGCTGCCGATGCACTGTCTGCATTCCTGACCTCGCAGAGTCTGTTTCCTGACACCCTTGACCGCACCTATGCCATTGTTGAGCAGAATCTGGGTTCACTGTATCTGGAAAAGAGACTCTATGCTGATGCTTACAGGCACCTGTATTCTTGTCTTGAGAAGTCCCTGCATCTGCAGGATACAAGGATGGCCTATTACGCCAAGTACCACATGGGCTTGTGTCGCCTGTATGAGCTGAGATATGACAGTGCGGACAGCATATTCAATACGCTTCTGTCAGAGCCGCTGTTCAGCCGCATCAACAAGCGTGGAATCTACCTGCAGAAATCAAAGATATGCCTGATGCGCCAAGACTACGAAAAGTGCCTGGACAATATTGAGCAGTACTTGGCCATGACCGCAGACAAGTCAGCTGCAGGTGCTGCATACAGCATTAAGGGCGATGCCTTCATGGCCCTTGACCAGAGTGATTCCGCATACCACTATTACAGACTGTCTCTTGACTGCCATGATGAGCTGTACACAGATTACGGCAATTCGCTGCGCCTTACCCAGCAGTCTATTCAGCGCGGTCTCAGTGACGATGCACTCAAGTATCTGTCTGTCTTCACCTCTCTGGCAGACTCAATAAAGGCGCAGGAGAATGCTGCCGAGGTACAGGAGATAAAACGAACCTTCTGGAAGGATCAGGTAACAAGAGACCTTAAATACAGACATAGAACGTTCATGTTCCTGTCTTCATTCCTTATTGCAATTCTTGCGCTGACACTCTTCCTGCTTTACAACGTGTACCGCAGGAGATCGTTGAAGACAATACTTGACCGTACAAACGAACTGCATGAGAAAGAGGTAGAGCTGTTCCGTCAGATGGATGAGATACAGAGTTACAGCATTCGTCAGCTTGAAGAAAAGGTGCGCCAGATGTCCCTGCATGATGAGGAGTCACGTCAGGTACTTCTGCAGGTATATGCAAACCGTCTTTCAGTAGCACGTGACCAGTTCAATATTCAGAGCGTTGCCGGTACTCTGACAAAGTATAAGATGAACTCAGAAATAACGTCAGGTCAGCGGGAATCCATTTTGGCCCAGATTAACGAAACTTTCAATGAGGTCTTCAAGGACATCTTCTATGAGATTCCCGGTTCAAGCCCTGATGAGGCATACACGCTTGTCCTGTCCTATCTGGGTTGCGGCAATGAGTTGATATCCCAGCTTCTTCAGGTCGTTTCTTCAGAAGCTATCAGAAAGAGAAAGTATCGTCTTAAGAAGGAATTCCCTGAGTTCTGCGCCCTGTTCTGCTGATTTTTCAATTACCATTGATGTATTAATCTAAAACACAAAACTATGAAAAAGAAAAATTTACTGGCATGTGCTCTGGTCATGCCGCTTGTAGCAAATGCTCAGTTTTTAGTTGAGCAGAGTGGAAATGCAGCAGTTGGATTTGAGTATTCCACTACTCAGCCCCTTCTTTCAAAGTTCAGCATCAATCACAGGGGAGTCAATAACACCTTAGCGTATTTCAACGGTGCAGGATACAAGACAGGTCTGTATGTTTTTTGTTCAGGAAGCACTCCTACAGGAGGTCGTACAGGAATCTCGTCGAATATCCAGATAACCAATGGTGGAAACAATTGGGGCATGAAGTCAGAGGCAATGGGTCCTTCCGAATTGTCATCCGGTAAGGTTTATGGTCTTCAGTCTAATGCTGGCCGCGGTCAGTCTGGCTATACCTATGGCGTAAGTGCTGCCATATATCCTCTTTCAAATGGCGCAGGTCTTTATGCCTCAGGCGGAAATAATCCCGACGGTGTTTATATGGACCAGAAGTATGCCGCCTACTTTGACGGCAAGGTTAAAATTGCAGGTAGTCTGACAGTTACAGAAGGTGTTACCAGTTCAGATCTCCGTCTAAAAGAAAACATAAGACCATTGGAAGGAAGAGGTCTAGACAATATAATGGACATGAATGTAGTCCAGTACAATCTGAAACAGATTGAACTTGACATGGAAGACACCATTACTCACTATCTTTATGAGAAAGATTCTCCAGTTCTGACAAACACCCATTTTGGCCTTATAGCCCAGGAACTTCAGACAATCTATCCGAATCTTATCAGAGAGGATGGAAATGGTTATCTTGCTGTTAACTATACAGAGTTAATACCGGTACTTATCAAATCCATTCAGGAACTCAAGTTAGAACTTGATGAGTTAAAGACAGAGAAATCTGTCCCCATAACCCGTGGAGATCTTTCCATGTCTTCAGAACAGATTGCATCCCAGACACTGCTCCTTCAGAACAATCCGAATCCATTCACAGAGAGCACCACAATTGAGTGTTCAGTTTCCAATGACGTTCAGAGTGCCTCATTATACATATATGACATGACAGGCGCGCAGATAGACGTACATCCGATCACAGCCCGCGGTGATGTTAGCGTAAAGATAGCAGGTTCATCACTTGATGCTGGCATTTATATGTATTCCCTAATAGCCGATGGTCAGGTGATAGATACCAAAAGAATGATACTGACCAAGTAAGTAAATGCTATGAATAGGATACAACTATAATCTGTTTTGCTGCTGACAAGTTTTGGAGTGTGTCAAGCACAGAACAAGACAAAAGACTATTACTGGTACAAGGGTAAACAGGTTGAGGTTACCGTGAACCATAATAATCTGATGGTTTACTATATGAATCCATCAGAGACAGAGGATCATCTGAAGCGGACCTATGGAATGGTTCCAGAAGGTGTTCCGGAATCAGATTATGATTACGATAAGGAGATATACTTTAATATATTCTCCTTTGACAGTACCCAATACGATTTCATATATCAAAGTATTACTGATGCGATAAATTTTTAAAAGTCTATAAACAGTTCATTGACATTTTGATTTTGAGTGAGCATTTCCGGAACTTCCAACAAGTCTCTAAGGTCAGCCTTTGAGAGAATGAAAGTCTCCACGACCTTGGATATCTCCGTTATTGTGAGTGGACTCTTGAGTTCGGCTTTGATCCAGGCAAGCAACAAGTATGAACTAATTGCGACCCACAGGTGGATCTTGACTGCATTCTCGGAGTAACCCCAGAGTGACTTGATGGTCAGGTTCCCTTTGATCCACTTGAAGAACGTCTCGATCTGCCATCTGTTGCGGTAGATGTTGGCAATCTCAAGCGGCCCGAGCTCCATGT
>JAKSIY010000014.1 GCA_024398535.1 Bacteroidaceae bacterium | reverse complement strand
CAGTGCTACTCGTTTTGCCTGGCCTCCGGACAGCTGGTCAACAGGTTTCTCAAACTCGGTGATGCCAAGCTTTGTGAGAATCTGCTTTGATCTTGTCTCATGGTCCCACGAATCATGTTCATCGGTCTTTGGAATGGTATCAATGACACGTGCTCCCTTCTGGAAGACCGGAGTCTGAATAAGGTATGATACCTTTATGTCTTTTCTGAAGATGATGCTTCCTGCGGCGTAGTCCTCCTTTCCTGAGATTATGTCCAGAAGGGTACTCTTGCCGACACCGTTGCGCGCAATGAGTCCAACCTTCTCACCCTCTGCTATGTTGAGTGAAAAGTCATCAAAGATCACGTGGTCACCGAAACTCTTTCTGAGTCCGTCTATCTGCAGGTAGCTCTCCATAGGTCAGTTCTCCTGTGGTTTGTATTCGTTGTAGTTTATGTACGCATAGGTCAGCTTGGCACCGATAAGAACAATGAACCAGGCAATGTTCAGCCAGATCATCATGAACGGAATGGCAGCCACGGCTCCGAATACACCGCTCAACCTGTTGAAGAATACCTGTGTGGCTACATAGATTGCCTGGAACA
Organism: Bacteroidaceae bacterium; assembly: GCA_024398535.1. Classification (GTDB taxonomy): domain Bacteria; phylum Bacteroidota; class Bacteroidia; order Bacteroidales; family Bacteroidaceae; genus Colenecus. Next base: position 33,926 of record JAKSIY010000014.1, on the reverse strand, counting down.
GGATGAACATGATGCCGGTGATGGCTCCTGCCCTGAATGCCTTGCTGAACGGCACGATGCAGCTTGGTATGAACTTGTACATGACTGTCAGTGCTAATACAGTGAAGACATATACAAGTAGCCATGATACCACTCCGGAAATTGTATCCCAGAAGGGGATGTTGATAAGACTTACAAGACCATTGCCCTGACTGAACAGGAGCATGGTTGAGAGGAACATCATGACTACGAACGGGAGAGAAACGGCCAGCGCCATATAGACACTGATTCTCTTCCACATACTTCTTGACCTCTGGGCCTTGAGTACGTAATTGAATGCACTTTCAACCTGTATCATCAGCCAGAATACCAACCAGATGAAGTATAGGAAACTGACAATTCCGAAACCTCCGTTGTGCGTAGTGGCTATGACGTTGTTCGCATAGACAAGAATCTGCCTGATTACATCTTCGCTTTCTGAGAAATTCTGAAGAAGCAGTTCCTCAAGTTTCTCTCCTAGTCCAAAGCCGTTTGATACTGAGAATGCCAGTGCAAAACACGGAATGATGGCAATCGTAGAGAAGAATGCCAGAGACACGGCCCTGAGGCCAACTTTCTGGCGGCGGAAATCTTCAAGGGTGACAAGGATGATCTTGAGTACATTGAGGGAACGGCCTTTCTTCTCTCCAAAACGGAACATGTCTATGTCCCATATCAGACCCGAACGGACCAGTTCAATGAGCTTCCTCAGATTACCCTTCTCTTGATTCATGCTGCGAAATTAGCAATATTTTTCACACAGATAGTCAACCGCCACCTTGTATCCCTCAAATCCCATGCCGGTGATGGTCTTCTCTGCATAGTATGACACGTATGAGATCTGGCGGAATGCCTCACGCTCGCTGACCTTGCTCAGGTGTACCTCGACGGTTGGAATCTGTACGGCCTTCAGTGCGTCCAGGATTGCCACGCTGGTGTGGGTGTAGGCTGCCGGGTTGATGACGATGCCGTCAATCCTGCCGTATGCCTGCTGGATGGCATCGACTATTGCGCCTTCATGGTTTGACTGGAAGAACTCTGTCTGGACACCGTGGGCGTCTGCACACTCCTTCACGTACTTTACAAGTGCATCGTAATTGCGGTCTCCGTAGATGGTTGGCTCTCTGAGCCCCAGAAGGTTCAGGTTAGGGCCGTTTATGATCAGTAGTTTCATGTTATATCTGTTTATTGGTGTTTCTGAATGGAAGGTTCCGGTCAAGGATTCCTTCCCTTGAATAGGGCTCTCCATACTGGGCGTATGCCTGGCAGGCCAGGGTGGTGCCGTCTGATGTCATGTCATAGGTCCACAGGTCCGGGGTTGCAGTGCGTGATACCTGACACTGCAGTTCCTGACCTATGAATGTCTCCTGCAGGAACTTTATTGAGAACTCATGCAATTCATGGCTGCTCAGATAATCTTCAGGAAGAGCTCCCAGGCAGATGTTTGCGTATGAGACATTCGTGACATGGTAGTTGAAGTCCTTGTCATTGTTGTTGGTCATGTGACGGTATGTCAGAAGATGCTCGGTTTTCTGCGGGAAGCGATGTCTGTGCGTTCCCAGCACAATCTCTTCATGCAGTTCAAATTCCGGCAGGACGTCTGATGCAGCAAGCGGTTTCCTGCTCTCCATGTCAAGCACGGCCCATGTGCAGTCTCCTATTGCAAAGACCTTGCCATTCTGCGACAGACGGTAGTCCTGCCTGAGCTTGATTGCTGGCTTTTCTGAGAACCAGGTTTCAATGTCGATGCTCTCTGTCCAGAATGGCATGGCATCGGTAATCCTGAATGTGAAGTCATTTATGATCCACATCCTGTTCTTTTCCCTCAGGTCAAATGCACCGCACCAATGGCTGGAGCAGTATCTTGCAAAGATGTCCTGAGTCAATGAAATGAGTGAATCCGGAGTCAGCCTGAACTCCGGATCTATCATGGAATTGAGTACGTTATACTGTTGCTTCAGTATCTTCATCAGATAATCTCCTGATATGTTCCAAAATACTTGAACTGCTCCTCGCAGTGGTCAAGCTCGCTTATGAGCGATGCAAATTTAGCATCGTAGATAGAGAGCTCAATGTCAAAGTAGAACGTGAACTCAAACTCACGGCCAGGGATAGGACGGCTCTCAATCTTTACCAGGTTTGCACCTGTGGCGTTGAAGCGTGACAGTACTCCGAACAGGGTACCAGGCGTGTGTGACATGACCATCATGATACTGGTACGGTTTGCTCCTGGGTAGATCCTTGGCTCCTTGGCGATGCAGATGAAGCGTGTATGGTTGTTACCGAAGTTCTGTATCTCAGTCTGCAGCACATCCATGTTGTAGAGCTGTGCACAGCTGGCTGAAGATATTGATGCAGACGTGCGTGTCTCATCCTTTGCCACCTTGGCTGCGGCCATGGCCGTATTTTCAAATGGGATGATCTCTACATCCGGCAGTGTGCTTAGGAAAGTTGAGCACTGTCTTATGGCCTGCGGATGTGAGTAGATGGTCTTGAGATCCTTTATCTTCATGCCCTTTGCACCCAGCAACTGGTGGTCTATGCGTACACGGGTACTGCGGACAATGTGTACGTCATACTTGATCAGAAGGTCATAAATCTCATTCACGGAACCTGCCGTTGAGTTCTCAATAGGCAGGATTCCATATTCGCACATTCCGTCAGTGACCATCTTGATGACACCTTCAAAAGAGTTGTTGTACATGATTTCCGGTATCTCAAAGAGCTTCTCTGCCGCAATCTGTGAATAGGCGCCCTCTCTTCCTTGACATGCAACAATGGCACGCTTTGGGAATTGTACCGGCTCTGCCGTTATCATGTGTGACAGCTCCTTGTAGAGTGGAGAGTCCTTTTCCTTGTGCATGGCCTCGTATGCCTTGCTGATGTGGAACATGGAACGGTACAGTGAGCGTCCAAAGTCCTCAAGATGCGGTGGCAGAGCCTTTGAAATGCGGGTTAGTACATCTCTCTCCCTGGAACCGCTGTTGACAGGTACGTTGTGACTCCTCTTGTATTCTCCGATGCCGTCAACAATCTCCATTCTTCTCTGGAAGAGCTTGATTATCTGATCATCGACATCGTCAATCTGCTTTCTGTAATCTGAAAGATCCATATCGTGTTTATTGTTTTTCTTCTGTAAGCCCTCCCAGACTGCTGAAGTCCTGGAAGAAGGCAGGGTATGATTTTGCTGTACACTCGGAATCAAGGATGGTTACCGATGTGCCCTGTGTTGCTGCCAGCACTGCTGCTGACATGGCCATGCGGTGGTCCTGTGACGGATTGTATGTTCCGTCCGATGCTGTGCCTCCCGTTACGGTCAGTGTGTTCTCTGTAGCACTGGCACTGATTCCCATTGGGCAGAGCATGTCAAGGATTGACTGGATACGGTCACTCTCCTTTATTCTGAGTCTGCGCACGTTCTCAAAGACTGTTGTGCCACTAGCATGCGCTGCCGCAACTGACAATACTGGAACAAGGTCCGGAATGTCAGCGCAGTCAATGGTGCATCCCTTCAGTGAAGAAGGGTGGGCGGTGATGCCTTCAGCAGCTGTCGTGATTTCTGCTCCCATCCTGCGCAGCACGTCAACTACCGTGCGGTCACCCTGGCTGGACCCTTCATAATCCATGCCGGCGCATGTGATGCTTCCCTTTCCGGCAGCACCGGCTACCATCCAGAATGCTGCTCCGGACCAATCACCTTCTACAGTCATCTCAGGCTGGGAGTGATATTTCTGGCCTCCGGGAATGAAGAACCCGTTGCCGGTACGCTTAACTTCTATTCCAAAGCGGGACAAGGCATTGAGTGTCAGTTCTATGTATGGTGCACTTTCTATATGCCCGGTCAGTACTATGCTGCAGTCCTGACCGCTCAGCGGCAGAGCCATGAGCAGACCGGAGATGAACTGTGAAGACACACCGGCATCGAGCGTATAGATACCTGCAGGCAGCTTTCCCTGGCAGGTCAGAGGCATGTGGCCGTTGGCGGACATCTGTATGCCGTGTGCGGTCATCTCTTCATAGAGCGGTGACAGTGGCCTTTCCGGCAGTCTTCCTTGACCTATGAATATGGCATCGGCTCCAAGTGCGGCTGCTACAGGAAGCAGGAAACGCAGTGTGGAGCCGCTCTCGCCGCAGTCAAGGGTGCCGCCCTTTGTGGGTGTTGCTACGGGAGTGACATGATAGGCACCGTCGGAGTATGTGATCTGGGCTCCCAGTGCATTAAGGCAGGCAGCGGTAGCGTCCATGTCGCGGTTGGTCTGGCTGCATCGAACCGTGCATGGTCTGTCAGAGAGTGCCGCGCAGATAAGCATGCGGTGTGCCACCGACTTTGACGGTGGTACTACAACCGTTCCTGAGAGTGTTCCCTGTACTCTGGTAATCATAGGCCAATCTGTTTCAGAAGTTCCAGAACGCGGGTTGCAGGCATTTTTTCAAGTGAACATGCGCCCATCTCCCTTGGCAGGATGAGCGTTATGTCGCTGCCGCTGCGTTTCTTGTCAGAGAGCGCTGCTGCATAGAGCTGTTCTGCATTGTACGGGCAGGTTATGTCAAATCCGTAATCAACAAGAACACGGCTTATCTCTTCTGTGTAGTCAGGCATTCCGTATGCAGCGCCAATCCTGGCAGCAATGACCATGCCCTTGGCAACTGCGCTTCCGTGTGTCACGGTGTAGTTGCTCTGCTTCTCGATGGCGTGACCTAGTGTGTGGCCAAAGTTCAGCAGACCGCGCATTCCACGGTCAAATTCATCAGCCTCAACCACGTCACGCTTGATGCTGATGCATCTGGCAATGACAATGTTGATGTCTGCCTGTCCTGGCCTTGAAACTACCTGGAAAAGGTCCTTGTCCAGGATTACACCGTATTTGATGACCTCAGCAAAGCCGTCGCGCAATACGCTTGGGTCAAGGGTCTGCAGTGTGTCTGAATCACAATAGACCAGGCTTGGCTGGTGGAATGCACCTATCAGGTTCTTGCCTGCGCTTATGTCAACGGCAGTCTTTCCTCCAACAGAAGAGTCAACTGCAGCCAGCAAGGTGGTAGGTACCTGAATGTATTTTATTCCACGCAGGAAGATCGAAGCTGCAAATCCGGCCATGTCACCTACGACACCGCCGCCAAGTGCCAGGACTGCGTCGGTACGTGTTATGTGGGCATCGGCCATGTGGTTTATGAATCCGGTCAGTGTGTCAAGGTTCTTGCTGGCCTCACCGTTCGGGATGACGTAGCTTGTCACCGTAAAACCCTCATTGCGGAGCGACTCCATTACAGTCTCTCCATAGATGGGGAATACCTTGTCGTCTGAAAGAATTGCAATGCTGCACTTTGAAAAACGCTCACTTACAGCCTTGCCTATCTCCTGCAGGATGCCTGAGCCAAGCAGGATGTCATAACAGCCTGATGCGTTTACTCTGATTTTCGTTACGTTGTTCATAAATGGTATCAGCTCTTCTCTGACAGCTCCTTTGCAATGCGGCCGTCACGGAGCAGGGAACAGAGTCTGGCGGCATCGTCGTGCTCCATGGCATCTGCATACTCCTGAAGATTCTTAATAATGGTGTTTATTTCTGACAGAAGGAACTCCTTGTTGTCAAGGAAAAGCTCTGTCCACATGTTCTCGTTCAGCCAGGCAACACGGGTCAGGTCGCGGAAACTTCCTGCACTGTACCCCTTGTGCTGCTGGGCGGTTGGACTCTTGATGAAGGCATTTGAGACTACGTGAGGCAACTGCGATGTGTACGCAATCATGCGGTCATGATCCTGAGCAGTGGTGAATACCACCCTCTTCAGACCCATCGGCTCAAGAAGCTTTTTTACGCGCTCAAACAGATTGATGTCGTCAAAAGTTGGTGGTACGACAATCATCGATGCGTTCTGGAACATGCTGGCGCGTGAATTCTTGTAGCCGTTCAGGTGTGTTCCTGCCATTGGATGACCACCCACGTAGGTGAAGCCATATCTGCCGGCAAGTTCAAATCCCAGCTCCGTGATAGCCTTCTTTGTTCCACAGTCGTCAATCAGAAGGGTCTCCTTTGACAGCTCGCCGGCGTGTTCCTGCATCCACTTGCAGGCTGCATCGGGCACTACGGCAATATGCACTATGCTGCACTCCCTGATGCTGTTCCGGTCAAGTACTCCGTTCAGAACACCTTCTATTATTGCGAACTGATGTATTGATGGGGTGGCGTCAAAACCATACACGGTCCATCCTGCCGCACTGTATGCTTTGGCAATTGAGCCTCCTATGAGACCCAGACCTACTACGCCTACTGTTCTTTCCTTAACCTGTGACATCTTTTAGAGGATTTCTCTGATTGCCCTGACCTTGGCGGCAACTTCGTCAAACTGGGCAGGAGTAAGTGATTGTGCTCCGTCGCAGAGAGCGTGGGCCGGGTCGTTGTGGACTTCAATGATAAGACCGTCTGCACCGGCTGCAGTTGCTGCCATTGACATGGACTTTACCAGTCTTGACTTACCTGTTGCGTGGCTAGGGTCAACAATGATAGGCAGGTGTGAGAGCTCCTTTACGACCGGAATGGCAGACAGGTCAAGCACGTTGCGGGTGTAGGTGTCATAACTGCGGATGCCGCGCTCGCACAGGATGATGTTCTCATTGCCGCCTGACATGATATACTCTGCGCTCATGAGCCACTCCTTGATGGTACTTGAGAGACCTCTCTTGAGCAGGATAGGCTTTCTTGAACGACCCAGGGTCTTCAGAAGTTCAAAGTTCTGCATGTTGCGTGCACCGACCTGGATTATGTCAACGTCCTCAAAGAGGTCAAGATGCCTTTCACTCATGATCTCAGTCACGATTGGCAGACCTGTTTCCTTGCGCGCAACTTTCAGCAGCTCAAGACCGTCTGCACCCAGTCCCTGAAAATCGTATGGCGATGTGCGTGGCTTGAATGCACCGCCTCTGAGCATGTTTGCTCCCGATGCCTTGACTGCCTTGGCAATTCCTACAATCTGCTCCTCTGACTCAACGGAGCAGGGACCTGCCATGACTGCAAAGTTGCCACCTCCAATCAGTACCTTGTTCTCTCCCTGACCAACCTCAATGACTGTATCCTGTGGGTGGAATCGGCGGTTTGCGCATTTGAATGGCTCGCTGATACGGGTCACGTTCTCAATGATGTCAAGACCGTTCAGGAGATCCGGGTCGATGCGGCTTGTGTCGCCGATAAGACCGATTACGGTCTGGAACTCTCCTTCTGACATGTGTACTCCAACTCCCTGTGACTTGAGCCAGTTCACAAGGTTGTTCTTCTGGGTTTCTGAAACCCCCGCTTTCAATACCGCTATCATAGCATTATCTGTTTTTGTTCTTTTTTTCTTTTGTAAAAGAAAAGCCCGGATGTTTGTCCGGGCTTCCTGTCTTTATGTTACTGCATACAACTAAGTTACCCGGCGTTACTGTCTGGTAAAATAAAAGTAAAAAAAGTATGCAGAATAGTTCTTCATAAAATCTCGGTGCCTGAACGTCATTTCATTCAGGCACCGCAAAAGTACTCTACTTATCTGTTTTATCCAAATGAATAGTGCTTTTTTTTAGGTCTGTTTCTGTCAGAAACCGAAAGAAAGACCAATCGTGAATGGCGTAGCCTCAACCGGACTGTCTTCCTTGAACAGGCTTGTCAGGGAGTAGCGGGCATAGATTGCCAGGTCGTCACCGATGCCAAGCTGTGCTACTGCGCTGGCTCCGAATGAGTTCAGGTTCAGGTCACGTGTAACCTTCTCCTTGTCATGTCTTCCCCACTTGATCTTTGACATGTCGCCGAAACGATACTCTCCCTGTACACCGAAGTTGACGAAGAGGTCCTGTTTTCCGGTCTGTGCGCAGATTTCAAATAGGACAGGAACCTGCAGCGTCCAGTAGCGCATGATTGTCTTGTCAGCATCCGGAGCGTTGAAGAGGGTCAGGCTTCCGTTGTTCCAGTCAAGATAGTCATTGCCTTTCAGCTTGTAACGTGAACGCGCAATTGAAAGACCATAGACAAGTCCTACATTCTGTCCCCTGTTGAATGCAAAACCATTCTGGTAGAGGCCGAATCCAAGCTCGAATCCGCGTCCTTCGCGCATCGGAATTCCAGTCTGTGAGGTCAGTGTACCTGGCTGCATCAGGAAGTTTGGGCCAATGAACATACCTGGAAGATGACCGAATTCATCATCGTCATCATCAAAGGAAACTGATACGTTCCAATCAATGTCTCTGTCAAAAACTCCGTCATCAAACGTCTGGTTTTCCTCGTCGTAGGTCTGTTCTGCATCGGCAGGGGCGTCAACACCAATCATGGAAAAGAGTTCCTGTATGATGTTGTTTGTGTGATTGATCAAAGAATGGGCAGGTGTCTCGTTCTGGGCCATGATATTTGCCCATGGAGCGCACATGAGTGCGGCGGTTGCAATAAGTGTAATTTTTGTCTTCATAGTGTATTTCTTTTTATTTGTTTCTTTCCTTGTGCCCTTTTTTGAGAGGCGTTACAACAGATAGACGCACAATCCGGACGTTTGTTAATGGGTATGAGAGATTTTTTCTTAATTTCGTGGCGTAAATAATAAATAGGAGAAAAAATGGCGCAGCAGACAACTGATGACAAGAAGATAATCTTCTCAATGGTGGGTGTCAGCAAGTCTTACCAGGCAAACAGACAGATTCTGAAGGATATCTATCTGTCTTTCTTCTATGGTGCCAAGATAGGTATCATAGGTCTGAACGGTTCCGGTAAGTCAACACTGATGAAAATCATTGCCGGCATTGAGAAGGAGTATATTGGAAATGTGGTGTTCTCACCAGGCTATTCTGTGGGTTATCTTCCACAGGAGCCGCAGCTTGACCCGGACAAGACCGTCAAGGAGGTCGTAATGGAGGGAATGCAGCACGTATATGACATACTTGCTGAGTATGACGAAATAAACCATAAGTTTGAACTTCCTGAGTATTATGAGGATCCTGACAAGATGGATGCCCTCATGGCCCGCCAGGGTGAGCTTCAGGATATGATTGACAGCACCGATGCCTGGAACATAGACAATAAGCTTGAGCAGGCTATGGATGCACTCCGATGCCCGCCTGAGGACCAGAAGTGCGGTGTCCTGTCCGGTGGTGAGCGCCGTCGCGTAGCACTGTGCCGTCTGCTCCTGCAGCAGCCGGATATCCTGCTTCTTGATGAGCCTACCAACCACCTTGATGCAGAGAGCATCCAGTGGCTTGAGCAGCATCTGCAGCAGTATGCCGGTACCGTTATTGCCGTTACCCATGACCGTTACTTCCTTGACAACGTTGCAGGCTGGATTCTTGAACTTGACCGTGGCGAGGGTATTCCTTGGAAGGGCAACTATTCAAGCTGGCTTGACCAGAAGTCAAAGCGCATGGCTCAGGAGGAGAAGCAGGCCAGCAAGCGCCGCAAGACTCTTGAACGAGAGCTGGAGTGGGTTCGCATGGCACCAAAGGCACGTCAGGCAAAGGGCAAGGCCCGTCTGAACAGCTATGACAAACTTATAAATGAAGACGTAAAGGCCAAGGAAGAGAAACTTGAGATCTTCATCCCTAACGGCCCGCGTCTGGGTAATCAGGTCATTGAGGCTCAGCATGTAAAGAAGGCATTCGGTGACAAGCTTCTGTTTGATGACCTTAACTTCTCACTGCCACCTAACGGCATCGTAGGCGTGATTGGCCCTAACGGTGCCGGTAAGACCACGCTGTTCCGTCTGATCATGGGTCTTGAAAGTGTCGATGCCGGTTCCTTCAATGTGGGCGAGACCGTGAAGATTGCTTACGTTGACCAGCAGCATAAGGATATTGACCCAGAGAAGAGTGTATATCAGGTAGTAAGCGGCGGCAATGAACTGATTCGCCTTGGCGGACGTGATGTCAATGCCCGCGCATACCTGGGCCGCTTCAATTTCAGTGGTGCAGACCAGGAGAAGAAGTGCGCGATGCTCTCCGGTGGTGAGCGTAACCGTCTGCAGCTGGCCATGGCCCTGAAGGAAGAGGGTAATGTCCTGCTTCTTGATGAGCCTACCAACGATATTGACGTAAACACCATGCGTGCCCTTGAAGAGGGTCTTGAGGAGTTCGCCGGCTGTGCCGTGGTTGTAAGCCATGACCGCTGGTTCCTTGACAGAATCTGTACGCACATCCTTTCATTTGAGGGTGACAGCAACGTTGTCTTCTATGAGGGTACCTACAGCGAGTATGAGGAGTACAAGGTAAAGCAGCTGGGCTATTCTGAGCCTAAGCGCATCCATTACCGCAAGCTCATGTAATCAGTGATAGCTAAAGAGGAAAGCCGCGTCAGTCGATGCGGCTTTTTTGTGTGCTCTCCTTCCTGCCGCACTCGCTGCGCTTGCCGCTGGCGCGTCCTTCGCCGCGAGCGCCGTTTTTCTGCGTGCGTTGGTATTTTTTCGCAGTTCGCCAAGTTGGGAAACGCATAGTGGCGTTCTGGGGCTTCTGAGGGTGGTTGCTGTTCCCCAAGGGCCTATTTCGGGGGGTAGGGAAACACTAGGGCCCGCCACACGCCTTCTAGAGCAGGTTTGCGTTTCCCTCTTAGGCGAAAACCAGAAAACAAGAGAAAAAGCACGCGGTAAGAGAATACCCCCGCACGCGACCACCCGCACGCGGCCGTCACTTTGGCATCGGTCTGTCTTGACTGGTTATAGATTTATTTCTCCCGAGCCGTATGTGGTGTATGATTGGCTGTCACTCTGTAAGTAACCGCAGATGTCTCCGCTACCAAAGACCTTTGCCTCTACGTTCTTTGCCTTGCCGTTGATGTTTATGTTCCCGCTGCCGGAAACACTCATAACCAGTTTGTCTGTGACGTCAACCATTTCCAGATCAACATCTCCGGAACCATCTATGGTCACTGTAAGTTTCTTTGCTGATATTTCACCGGAGTCAAAGTCCCCGCTTCCGAAAATGGATACTTCAACGCTCTTGGCACTGACATCCATCATCTCAATGTTTCCACTGCCGGTAACCCGACATATTAAATTGTCATTCAGGCTGATGTCTGTTTTTACAATGATTGATCCGCTATTGGTTTCAAAAGAATTAACATCCGGGCCATAGATTTTTACTCTGAGAAGCGGATTCCGATACTTTCCCGGTTCAAGATCAATCGTCAGACAGCCATGTACGACTTCAGTGCTCAGTTTCCTGGCAATTGTGTCATTTCCTTCAATGACAACCTTGTAGTCCGATGCCTGTTCAAACAGAATGTCAATAGGAACCTTGCTTTGGATTTGTTTGAAATCTTTTGTTTCTCTGACTTCAGACCAGCATCCGATGTATGCCTGTTCTGGGGCTTTCCCCATAATAACTCTAACTGAAGGGTCTGAGAATGACATCCAGCATGACTGCGTACAGACTGTGCCGGACATCATTATGGCGCCCAGCAGCATAGCTTTCAACTTTTTTTTCATAAATCTGATCATCTTACAGTACATTAGACTACTGAAATCGGAATTTGTTACAAAAATGGCTCATTTTTTCGGTTGAGAGGCCTTTGCGTCCAACAATCCGGGATTAGTCCTTCGCCTCTGTGCCTGTGGCCGATGCGTCCTTTGCCTCCTCCCCAGCTTGCCGCTGGTGCGCCCTACGCCGCCGCCCTCCCAGCTGCCGCTGGTGCGTCCTTCACAGCTCGCGCGGAGCTCGATTGCCGCCGGTGCGTTTTGCGTCCCGCGCCCCTAGCTGCCGCTGGTGCGTCCTTCACTGCGAGCGCGGAGCTCGCTTGCCGCTGGTGCGTCCTTCGCCGCGAGCGCGATGCTCGCTTGCCTAAAAGTGATTTCCGCTGTCGGGGGCTGCGGAACTCGCGCTTGCGCGCTCAGACAGTCCTCGCCCTTTTCCCTACAGCGTCATCACTTTCTTAACGGCGCTCCCTAGACGCGCTCTCTTGCGAATGACGCATCCTGCGGCACTGCCATTTTTCCGCAGGAGAAGGGTATTGTCTGTTATTTGTGTGCGTTGGTATTTCTTTTTCCGTGGTCTGGCAAACATTTTTTTCGTGGTTTGCCAAACATGGTCTCTGCTTTCCGGAATCCGCCAAACATGGTTTCTGCTTCCCGGAATCCGCCAAACAAGGAAACGCATAGTGGCGATCTGGGGATTCTGAGGGAGTTTGCCGTTCCCTTAGGGCCTATTTCAGGGGGTAAGGGAACGCTAGTGCCGGCTAGGTACCTCCTAGGGCAGGTTAGCGTTTCCTTATTTGGCGAAAACCAAAAAACAAGAGAAAGAGCACGCGGAAAGGGAATACCCCTCGCACGCGGTCACCAGGCACGCGGTAAGAAAATACCCCCGCACGCGACCGTCACGCACGCGGTCACCAGGCACGCGGAAAGGGAATACCCCCGCACGCGGCCGTCACGCACCCGGTCACCAGGCACGCGGAAAGAGAATACCCCCGCACGCGACCACCATCACGCGGAAAGGGAATACCCCTCGCACCCGGTCACCTCGCACGCGGCCACTCGCACGCGGTCACCCCGCACGCGGCCACCATTATGCAGAAAGGGAACACAACCGCACCAGGCATAGGGCTGGTTTGTGTTCCCTTCTTTTGCGGAAACAGGGATGTTTACTTCAGGGTGAAGGTTGCAGTGGACTTGATGTCTCTTGATGAGGCGCCGATGATGGCAGTGAACTCGCCCTTCTCTGCAACCCAGTCATGCTTGGCATCGTCAAAGAACTTGAGCATGTCAGCGTTGATTGTGAACTCTACGTTCTTGGTCTGGCCTGGCTCAAGGGCAATCTTCTCAAAGCCCTTCAGCTCCTTCTCAGGACGCTCAAGTGATGACTCGGTGTCGCTGATGTAGAGCTCTACGACCTCCTTGCCGGCGCACTTGCCGGTATTGGTTACTGGGATGGTTACCTTGATTGTACCGTTCTCATTCATGCTGCTCTTTGATAGCTTCATGTCACCGTATTCAAATGTGGTGTATGAGAGACCGTAACCGAATGGATAGAGTGGCTCAATGTTTTTCTTGTCTGCCCAGCGGTATCCTACAAAGATTCCCTCTGTGTATGTTACCTCCTGGCCAACGCCTGGGTAGGTCTCTGGACCGAACGAGTGTGCGCCGCAGTCCTCAAGCCTTGCATACATGGTGTATGGAAGCTTTCCTGAAGGGTTTGCCTTGCCGGCAATGACTTCTGCCAGGGCATTGCCAGCCTCAGAACCGCCGTACCATGCAAGCAGGATTGACTTGACCTTGTCTCTCCAAGGCATTGCCACTGCAGAGCCGTTTACCATTACAACTGCAATGTTTGGATTGGCATCGGCCAGTGCATAAATGACTTCATCCTGTCCGTAAGGAAGCTCGATGCCCAGACGGTCCGTGCCCTCGGCATCCTGGTTCGGATCCTTGTTGAGACCGCCAATGAAGATTACCATGTCAGCCTCCTTTGCTGCGGCAACGGCCTCTGCAAGAATCTCTTCCGGATCACGGTCGTCCTCAAGTGACTGGCCTGTGCTCACGCCGTTGTAGTTATTGCTTGCGCTGCCTACATAACCGCGTGCGTATGTGAGCTGTACCTTGCTGCCAAGTTCCTTGGTGATGCTCTCCATAGGGGTATATTCCTTCTTTACTTTCAGTGAAGAGGAACCGCCACCCACGGTCATCATCTTTATTGCGTTCTCACCGATGATGGCTACCTTCTTGCAGGCATCGGTATTCACAGGAAGCAGTGCATCGTTGTTCTTAAGCAGAACCATGCCCTCTTCATTGATGGTGCGGGCTGCCAGAATGTGCTCGTCAGAGTTGAGTGAACCAAGGTTCAGGTTGCCGCTCATGCCTGTACGTATAATAAGGCGCAGGATGTTGCGGACCTTGTAGTCAAGCTCTTCAGTGCCATAGACGCCCTTCTTGATAAGGTTGTAGTATGGGGTAGCAAGGTAGTAGTTGTCATACATTGAGTTTGTGCCAGGCTCATGACCGAAACTGGTTGTACCGTACTCAAGGTCAAGACCGCCCTCAACGGCTCCCTTAGTGTCCTCTGTTGCACCCCAGTCTGAAATTGCTACGCCGTCAAAACCGAACTCGTCACGCAGGATTGTCTTGAGCAGACGGTCATTGTGGGCGCAGAACTCGCCGTCAACGCGGTTGTATGCAGGCATGATTGACCAAACGTTACCCTCCTGGATAGCAGCCTTGAAGGCTGGCAGGTAAATTTCGTAGAGAGCACGGTCATCAAGCTTGACGCTTACTGAGTGACGCCACTCCTCCTGATTGTTCAGGGCAAAGTGCTTGACGCAGGCTGCAACGCCCTGCTCCTGTACGCCCTTGATGTAAGGAACTACAATCTGGCTTGTCAGGTATGGGTCTTCACCCATATACTCAAAGTTGCGTCCGTTCAGCGGGGTGCGGTTTATGTTCACGCCTGGTCCCAGCAGGACAGTCTTACCACGGAAACGGGCCTCTTCACCGATGGACTTGCCGAAAAGATGGGCCATGTCACGGTTCCAGGTTGCTGCCAGACAGGTCAGGGCTGGGAATGCGGTACATGAGTCATTGGTCCAGCCGGCCTGTTCCCATTCGTCCCAGAGAACTTCTGGACGTATTCCGTGAGGGCCGTCGGTACACCATACTTCCGGAATTCCAAGTCTTGGAACACCTGCACTTGAGAACTTGCTCTGTGCATGGAGTACGGCAATCTTCTCTTCAAGAGTCATGCGGCTCAGAGCATCTTCAACTCTCTCTTCAATAGGACGTGAATAGTCCAGGTAGGCTGGTATGTCTGAAACCGGAGCCTTAGCCTGCTTTCCGTTGCCGCCGCATGATGCCAGAACGGCAACAATTGCCAGCAATACAAGATTTCTCTTCTTCATATATGTCTGTTTATTGTTAATCAGGGAATAGGTGTGCCACAAAGTTAATAACTTTGCACATTATGACAAAGAAAGACAATTCAGAAGAACTTCTGCCGCAGGTCGATGCAGAGGGCAGGGTGCTGGGCCCCATCACCAGAGGCCAGGCACACGGACCAGAAAGACCGCTTCATCCTGTAGTGCATCTGCATCTGTTCAATTGTAAAGGAGAACTGTATCTGCAGCATCGACCTGCATGGAAAGATGTCCAGCCGGATAAGTGGGATACTGCCGTAGGCGGACACATTGACTGGGGTGAGGATGTACAGACAGCCCTCTATCGTGAAGTCCGTGAGGAGATAGGTCTTGATATGGAGGCCCTGAAGCTGGAACCTGCAAAAATCACCAGTTATGTCTTTGAGTGCCAGCGTGAACGCGAACTGGTAAATGTTTTTAAACTGGTTACGGATATTGCTCCGTCTCCAAGTGATGAACTTGACGGCGGTCGATTCTTCAGCCGTGAAGAGCTGTTGAAGCGCATGGACACCGGTTTCTTCACTCCGAACTTTGAACAGGAGTGGAAGAGACTATTCGAATTTTGAGTATTTTTGTGTTGGCTTAAAGACTAAACAGATGGTAAAGATCATTGAAGTTCTCTCAAAGAGTGACAAGAAACGCTTTTTCAAATTCCCGAATACACTGTACAAGGATTGTCCGCTATACGTGCCAGTACTTACCTCCGATGAGATGGGCACCTTTGATCCATCAAAGAATGGCGCATATCAGTACGCAGAGAGCCGTCTCTGGCTGGCAGAGAGGGATGGAGAGGTCGTAGGACGCATTGGCGCAATCCTTAATCATGCCGCCAACAAGAAAGAGGGAACCAGGATGCTCCGCTTTACCCGTTTTGATTTCATCGATGACTTTGAGGTGTCTGAAGCTCTGTTCAAGACTGCTGTTGACTGGGCAAAGGAACTGGGCATGACCCAGCTGACAGGTCCGCTGGGATTCTCAAATCTTGACAAACAGGGAATGCTGGTTGACGGTTTTGACCAGATGGATATGTATATCACCTTATATAATTATCCATACTATATGACTCACATGGACCGTCTGGGACTTGTCAAGAGGTGGGACTGGGTAGAGATGAAGATGAATGTACCTGATGAGACCCCTGACAAAGTTAACCGTGTGGCATCGATAGCAGAGTCAAGATTCGGCTATCACGTACAGCCGTTCAAGTCAATGAATGAGGTAAAGCCTTACATCAAGGGGGCAATGGATATCATCAATACAGCTTTTGCCAAGCTCCATGGTGTTGTGCCGCTCTCACAGAAGCAGATGGATAACATGTCACATCTGATCATGCTTGTCGGCAAACCGGAGTACTGTCTGATGGTTGCCAATGAAGCCAATGAACTGGTTGGGTTCGGATTCCTAGCGCCGTCGATAAGCCGTGGAATCCGTAGTGGAAAGGGTGGCATGGGACTGTTCACGATTCTGAACATACTTCGTGACCTCCGGGACCACAGACACATTGATTTCTATATGATAGGCGTGCGTCCTGAAGACCAGAATCACGGTGTAGAGGCGCTGATCCTACGAGACGGAATCATGCATCTGAAGAAGCATGGTGCCATTGACTGTCAGACCGGCCCGATGCTTGAAGACAACCATGTCGTCCAGAACAGCTGGAAGCAGTTCGATGCCTGGATTCACCGCCGCCGTCGCTGCTATGTGTATGACATTTAAAATACAATACTTGCAGTAAGTCCTGCAGATGGAACAAAGCCCATTGTAGATGGAGTCAGGTCAAGCGATGGGTGCATTGAGATGCTGGCGCTGTTCTTCATATTCAGCAGGTCTCTTCTGTACAGGTTCTTGACCTTGGCGCATCTGGTGGCATATGTTGCGGAGTAGATTCCCACGGCGATCGAAAGTGCGGTCAATAGAACATAATTCTGCATTTCTTTAGGAGTGAGTTGCAGTTCTTTTTTCCCGTTGGAATTAACAACCTCATTGCCAAGTGAAAATCTTGCCAGATTCAGACCTACGTTTACTCCCATCATGAGAAGTCCGGGTGTGACTTCACCTTCAATGAATTGACCAAGTCCTGGGATAATGAATGAACAGAGACCCATGAGCCCAGGCATGTATTGGTCTGTTTCTCTCTTGACGTAAGTATCCGGATTATAGATTTCCTTCAACTCTGCGTAAGACATACCTTTACGTATTTCCGGCTTGGTTACGCCGTCCTTCATGACTTCATCAGGATCAAAGATGTCAATGTTGCCATTCTCATACTCAATGGAAACAATGTTGAATTTCTTCCTTGAGTAGCTCTGCCCGTCCTGGTTGTCATACAACTTGTACACAACAGATGTTTCAGTAAGGTCAACAACCTTTGCGTTGATCTTTTCACCACTCTTTAACGTGATAATATCCTGTGCATTGATCTGAGTCATGCAGAACAATGCTATTACTGCTACAATTGCCTTTTTCATTAGAATCTGATACTTGCAGTCAGGCCTGCTGATGGAACATAACCAATGGTTGATGGGGTCAAATCAAATGATGGGCTCAGTGAGAAACTGGTGCTGTTCTTCATATTCAGCAAATCCCTTTTGTACAGGTTCTTGACCTTGGCGCATTTGACGGCATCGACTATTGCGAAGATTTCCATTGCAAGCCTGCCGATGTACACAATTGTGTAGATGCTCTCTTCACTTGATGACAACTGCCTTTCTGTCAAGTGGGTATCGTTGTTATACACCTCTGTTCCTATGGAATTCAATACCCAAGTCAGACCTAAATCGGCTCCCAGCATAATCAATCCTGTCGTTGTCTCTCCTTCAAAAATCTGTCCAAGGCCAGGTACGATGAATGACGATATACCCATGAGCCATGGCTTGTAAGGGTCTTTCCTGTCCTTTGTGTAGTAGTATGGGTCGTAGAACTCCTTAAGTTCCTTGTACTTCATACCTTCACGGATTGGAGGGATTGCGGCCTCTTCATTTGCTGAAATCTTGTCAAGCATGTCAACGCTTCCGTTCTCGTAGATTATTGAAACTATGTTTGCTGTCTTTCTGGAATAACTTGGTCCATCTGGATTTGATGCCAGCTTATAGACAACTGAGTTTTCAGAAACCTCAAGCACCTTTGCGTCAATTCTTTCACCACTCTTCATGATGATGATGTCCTGAGCGTTGATCTGCATCAGGCAGAACAGCGCAATAACTAATCCAATTACCCGTTTCATGTATCTTTAATGTATAGTTTCTGGCAAATATAGATGTTTTCCTTTATACTGCAAACTTTTAGATGGTAAGATCTCCTGGCTTTATCCAACCCATACGGCGCAGTGCGATGCCCAAGAGCGGGGTGAGTATGGCAGGGATAATCAGTGAAACCATGACCAGTCCGGTCCAGTCCATGGCAGTTATGGCTGTGCGTGTTCCTGCTGCTATTTCATCCATCCATCCTGAATAGACACCAATCTGGCCGACAAGACCGCAGGTTCCCATTCCAGAAGATATGGCAGGACCGTTCATTTCAAGGTGGAACAGGCAGGTTGCCATAGGGCCGGTGATTGCTGCCACAAGCGTAGGAGCAATCCAAATCCTTGGGTTCTTTACTATATTACCCATCTGCAACATGCTGGTGCCGATGCCCTGTGATATGAGTCCGCCCCAACGGTTCTCCTTGAAACTCAGGAATGCAAAGCCTACCATCTGGGCACAGCATCCTGCAAGAGCTGCACCGCCGGCAAGTCCTGTCAGGCCGAGTGCTGCGCAGATAGCAGCAGAACTGATTGGCAGGGTAAGGCACATTCCTACTATCACTGAAACCAGGATTCCCATCAGGAATGGCTGCTGGTCTGTTGCCCACATTATGATATTTCCAATCCAGCTTGCTGCGCTTCCGATTGCCGGGGCCCACCACATGCTGAGTCCGACACCTACACCAATGGTTACAAGAGGTGTTACAATGATGTCAATCTTTGTCTCCTTAGAGACTGCCTTTCCGAATTCCGATGCGAATATTGAAACAACCAATACAGCCAGCGGACCGCCTGCACCGCCGAGCGCATTGCCGGCTGCACCTACTGCAGCCAGAGAGAACAGTACCAGTGGCGGTACCTGCAGTGCATAGCCTATTGAGATTGCCATTGCCGGGCCTGCCATGCTCTTTGCATAGGTTCCTATCTGCTCAAGGACAGGAATGCCGGCCTGCTGTCCTATGGTTGAAATGATTGTTCCGATAAGCAGTGAAGCAAAGAGTCCCTGGGCCATTGCTCCAAGAGCATCTACTCCATAACGTTTTGCAGAAAACAGAATGTTTTTTCTTACCAGAAAGTCCTTGAATTTACTCATAGTCTCCTTATTGAATTTGTCTCGGGTTGTGGTGTTGCGGTTTTTTTAAGAAAAGACCCCGGAATCCGTATGGAAACCGGGGCTTCTTTCTTTTCTGAATCTGTTAGGATCAAGCCTCTGCAGGTGCCTCAGTTGCCTCCTCTGCTGGAGCCTCCTGAGCTGCTGCCTCAGCTGCTGCAGCGTCTGCTGCTGCCTTAGCCTCAGCAATCTTCTTTGCTACCTTCTCAGCTATGGCCTCGTTGACCTTCTTCTCTGCCTCAAGCTTTGCCTTGCCAAGCTCACGCTTTGCCTGCTCGTCCTTTACAACGATAGCCTTGAGACTGCTCTCCTTCTGCTGCTTCCAGGCATCGAACTTAGCCTGTGCTGTCTCTTCATTGAATGCGCCCTTCTTGACACCACCCTTAAGGTGCTTCATCATGTAAACGCCTTCTCTTGAAAGGATGTTGCGTGCTGTGTCAGTTGGCTGTGCACCGCACTCTACCCAGTAGAGAGCTCTTTCGAAATTCAAATCAATTGTAGCAGGATTGGTGTTTGGGTTGTAAGTACCAATCTTCTCAATGAACTTTCCATCACGTGGAGCTCTTGGATCTGCAATTACGATTGAATAGAACGCATAAGCCTTGTGTCCTCTTCTCTGCAATCTGATCTTTGTTGCCATTGTTTCTTTTTAATTATTAAGTAGTTAAACGATTTGAACAGCCGTAATCCCGTTACGGCGCGGCAAAGGTAGTACAATTCTGCCATCTGACAAAACTGCGGGGTTCCTTTTTTGAAATTTCACCACGTTGTTAATAATTATTTGTTTATTATGCATAGTGGATTTTATAAAAATGGTAATTTTGACTCTTGTTCGATGCAAAAAGGACGGAGTATGGAATCAGTGATAAGACATGAAGGAGTAGTGAGCGGAATCCCTGAGGGTTCCGTTCAGGTCCGTATTGTCCAGTCATCTGCCTGCAGCGGATGCAAGGCAAGTTCCATCTGCCATGTGTCATCTGAGCAGAAAGAGAGAATCATAGAGGTTCAGGGGGACAGAACTCCAGGCCTTCAGGTAGGTGACCGCGTGGTGATTGCCGGTTCTGAGAGCCAGGGAATGAGAGCGGTCATTCTTGCTTTCGGCATCCCGGTCCTGCTTCTTGTTGCAGTGGTCATTGCATGTCTGGCACTACACCTGCCTGATTCCGTGGCTGCACTTCTCTGTCTGGCAGCAATGGTCATCTATTTTGGGGGACTGGCTCTTTTCAGGACACGCCTGAAGGGTCAGTTCAGTTTTGAAATTATAGAAGTAATTAAATAAGTATGTCAAATTTGATTCTGACAGCAGTCATTGTGCTGGGCTTGACCGGTCTCGTACTGGGTATTGTCCTGTACATTGTCTCCAGAAAGTTCGCTGTTGAGGTTGATCCGCGCATCCCTCAGATACAGGAGCTTCTTCCTGGAGCCAATTGCGGTGGCTGCGGTTTTCCTGGTTGCCCGGCCTTTGCCGAGGCATGTGTAAAGCAGGGCTCAGTCAAGGGACTGAAGTGTTCTGCTTCTAAAGACGGAGTGATGGATCAGATTGCCGCTATTCTGGGCGGTGAGGCTGAACATCAGGATCCGAAGGTGGCAGTGGTACGCTGCAATGGCTCATGTGCCAACCGTCCGGGTCTTAACAGGTATGATGGCGTAAAGCGATGCTCGATTGCCAACATGACAGCAGGCGGTGAAACCGGCTGTTTCTTTGGCTGTCTGGGCTGCGGCGACTGCGTTGCTGCATGTAAGTTCGATGCCATCCACATGAATCCTGAGACTGGTCTTCCAGAGGTTGATCAGGACAAGTGTACTGCGTGCGGTATGTGTGCCACAGCATGTCCTCGTCGCATCATAGAGCTCAGGAACAAGGGTAAACTTGACAGACGCGTCTATGTAAGTTGCGTCAACAAGGACAAGGGCCCTGTTGCAAAGAAAGCCTGTGCAGCTGCCTGCATCGGCTGTGGAAAGTGTGTCAAGGTGTGTCCGTTTGAGGCTATAACCCTTGAGAACAACCTTGCATACATTGATTTCACCAAGTGCCGTCTGTGCAAGAAGTGTGTTGCAGAGTGCCCTCAGGGTACCATCCTTGCAGTGAACTTCCCTGCACCTAAGCCAAAACCTGAGGTTGCTCCATCTGAGGCCCCAAAGCCGGAGGCTGTTTCTGAAACACCTAAAACTGCAGAATGATATGGCAATGCTTAAGACATTTAAAATAGGTGGTGTACATCCAGCAGAGAACAAACTGACAAAGGATAAGCAGACAGAGGTTCTGCTTCCACCAAAACAGGCAGTATTTCCGCTGTCACAGCATATCGGTGCACCTGCAGTACCATGCGTACAGAAGGGTGACCAGGTCAAGGTCGGTACAATGATTGCAACAGCCGGAGGATTCGTTTCTGCAAACATCTTCTCTTCTGTTTCTGGTAAGGTATCAAAGATTGATTCAGTACTTGATGCAAGCGGCTACCGTAAGCCTGCCATCATCATTGATGTTGAGGGTGACGAGTGGGAAGAGTCAATTGACCGCTCTGAGCAGCTTGTGAAAGAGTGTAACCTGACTCCTGAAGAGATTATTGCAAAGATCAAGGATGCCGGTCTGGTAGGACTTGGAGGTGCATGCTTCCCGGTTCACGTAAAGATGATGCCTCCAAAGGATGCGGTAATTGACTATATCGTAATCAACGCCGTTGAGTGTGAGCCTTATCTGACATCAGACCACAGACTCATGCTGGAGCATCCAGAAGAGATTCTGGTCGGACTCTCAATAATGATGAAGGCTCTGAACGTAAAGCAGGCCCGCGTAGGTATTGAGATCACCAAGCCTGACGCAATTGCCGTAATGACAGAGAAGGCAAAGGCATACAGTGGAATAGAGGTAGTTCCTCTGAAGACCAAGTATCCTCAGGGAGGTGAGAAGCAGCTGATCGATGCCTGCACCGGCCGTCAGGTACCTCCTCCACCAGCAATTCCTGCAAACGTTGGAGTTGTGGTTCAGAATGTGGGTACAGTATATTCAATCTATGAGGCTGTCCAGAAGAACAAGCCTCTGTTTGAGAGAATTGTCACAGTAACCGGCAAGAGCGTGAAGAATCCTTGCAACCTCAAGGTCAGGATGGGTACTCCAATCGCGCAGCTTGTAGAGTACGCCGGAGGACTGCCTGAAGATACAGGCAAGCTGATAGGCGGCGGTCCTATGATGGGAAAGACCCTGATGAGCCAGGACATTCCTACGGTCAAGGGTACATCGGGCATTCTCATGCTGCCAGAGACAGAGTCAGTCCGCAAGGAAGAGCGTAATTGTATAAGGTGTGCAAAGTGCGTGGGCGCATGTCCTATGGGACTTGAGCCATACCTGCTTGCAACACTTTCAGAGAATTCAGATTGGGAGAAGGCAGAGTCAGATATGATCATGAGCTGCATTGAGTGCGGCTGCTGCCAGTCAACCTGCCCGTCAAACAGACCTTTGCTTGACTGGGTCCGTCTGGGCAAGACAACAGTGGGCGGTATCATACGTGCCCGTAATGCTAAGAAATAACAGACAATGGCACAGAAACTGATTTTATCACAGTCTCCGCATTATCATGGTGGAGACTCCGTAGAAAGAAACATGTACAGTGTGGTACTTGCCCTGGTTCCTGCACTGATTGCTTCTTTTGTAGTGTTTGGCCTTGGCGCACTGATCGTTACCGTTACATCAGTTGCAGCCTGCCTCCTCTTTGAGTGGAGCATCACCAAGTATATTCTTGGAAGGGAGCGTTCTACTGTTTCAGATGGCTCTGCCATTGTAACAGGACTCCTGCTGGCATTCAACCTGCCATCAAACCTGCCTCTCTATATTATTATAATAGGTGCACTTGTTGCAATAGGAATCGGCAAGATGCCGTACGGCGGTCTTGGCAACAATCCGTTCAACCCTGCACTGGTAGGCCGTGTGTTCCTGCTGCTTTCTTTCCCTGCAAAGATGACTACCTGGCCTGAGACCGGTCAGCTCCTTGCATATACGGATGCCACTACCGCAGCTACTCCTCTGGCTCTCATGAAGCAGGCTGCCACAGGTAATGCCGATGCTCTTGCCCAGCTTCCCGGTATTGTGCAGCTCTTCATCGGCAATAACGGCGGATGTCTTGGCGAGGTCAGCGTGCTGGCACTGCTCATAGGTGGTATATTCCTGATTTACAGAAAGGTGATCACATGGCATATCCCTGTATCAGTTCTTGGAACTGTTGCTGTGGTAAGCGGTATCATGTGGGCTGTAAATCCTGAGATGTTTGCAAACCCTCTGTACCATCTGTTCAGCGGTGGTGTAATGCTGGGTGCCATCTTCATGGCAACAGACTATGTCACCTCTCCAATGACACCAAAGGGTCAGATCATCTATGGTGTTGCAATTGGTTTCCTGATTGTCATGATCCGTTTGTTCGGTTCATATCCAGAAGGAACATCATTCGCAATCCTGATCATGAATGCATTCACTCCATTGTTGAACAACTGGTGCAAGCCAAAACGTTTCGCAGAGTAAGGATATGAAGAAACTGGAATCAAACTTTTTGAATATGGCTGTGGTACTGCTGGTTATTGCCGCAGTTGCAGCCGCACTTCTGGCATCGGTCAACTCAATGACAGTCGAGCCTATTGCCAAGATCAATGAGGATATTCAGAACAACGCCATCAGGTCAGTACTTGTCGGCGATTCTGATGTTGAACTTTCTGTTGCAGCTCCTGTACAGAAGGGTGAGCTGATTCTCTTCAAGGCCAACGATGCTGCCGGTAACCTGGTTGGTACCGCAGTCAGAAGCGTTGACCATAATGGATTCGGCGGTGACCTGGTAGTAATGGTGGGCTTTGCTCCGGACGGAACAATCCTGGGATATGAGGTTCTTGAACATGCTGAGACTCCTGGTCTTGGCGCTCAGGCCAAGGATTGGTTCAAGCAGTCTGCGGCCGCTTCAGACAAGGGCCAGTCAAAACTTGCTGACATCATGCTTGGTGCTGCTTCTGCAGCAGGCAACCATAACATTGTTGGCATGAATCCCGGCAAGAGCAATATGACAGTATCAAAGGATGGTGGTGACGTTGATGCCATTACAGCATCTACAATCACCTCAAGAGCATTCCTCCGTACCGTTCAGGCAGCATATAACGCAATTAAATAAGAAGACGTATGAGTAACTTTAAGACAATACTTAACGGCATCGTCAAGGAGAATCCTACTTTCGTGCTTCTTCTTGGTATGTGCCCTACGCTGGCTACAACAACGTCAGCAATCAATGGTATGAGTATGGGTATTGCAACCATGTTCGTACTGATCTGCTCGAATACAATCATCTCACTGCTTAAGAACCTTATTCCTGACGGAGTACGTATTCCTTGCTACATTGTGGTGATTGCATCGTTCGTGACTATTCTTCAGATGGTGATGCAGGCTTATCTTCCAAGTCTGTACAGTTCTCTTGGACTCTTCATCCCTCTGATTGTTGTAAACTGTATCATTCTGGGTCGTGCTGAGGCATTTGCTTCAAAGAACGGTGTGCTTGCTTCACTCTGTGACGGTGTGGGCATCGGTCTTGGCTTTACCGCTTCACTGACAGTGATTGGTATTGTTCGTGAGCTTCTGGGCAACGGTGCCCTGTTCGGATTCAGGATTCTGCCTGAGTCAATGAACATCCTGGTGTTCGTGCTTGCTCCTGGAGCATTCATAACCCTGGGATTCCTGATGGCTATTGTAAACAAGATTAAGGACAGATAAAAAACTGAAGGATTATGGAATACTTTCTGATATTCATCGCGGCAATCTTCATCAACAATGTCGTATTGTCACAGTTCCTGGGCATCTGCCCTTTCCTTGGCGTATCCAAGAAGGTCAGCACGGCTGCAGGTATGGGTATGGCTGTAACATTCGTGCTTACGGTTGCAGTAATCGTGACCTATGCACTTCAGGTCTGGGTGCTGGATCCGTTTGGCCTGGGCTATCTGCAGACAATCCTGTTCATCCTTGTGATTGCAGGTCTTGTGCAGATGCTTGAGATGGTTCTCAAGAAGATCTCTCCGTCGCTCTATCAGGCACTGGGTGTCTTCCTGCCACTGATTACAACCAACTGCTGCGTACTTGGTGTATCTCTCTCTGTAGCAGGTGGTACTTACAATACGCAGGGTCTTGAGCCGAATCTCCTGACCGGCGTCCTTTATGCATTCTCAACAGCATTGGGCTTTGCCCTTTCAATGGTTGTGTTTGCCGGACTCCGTGAGCAGATGGCTCTTGTAAGGATCCCAAAGAGCATGCAGGGCATGGCAATTGCGCTCATCACTGCCGGCCTTCTGGCTATGGCATTCATGGGCTTCAGCGGCATAGACCACGGTATTGCCGTGGCTCTTGGCCTATAACATCTCTCTCTGTACGCAGAACAGGGTAGGGAACTGGCGTTCCGGTTTATCAAGCGGTTTGCGGAATATTCCGTAAACCGCAGATCCGGAGCCGCTCATTGAGGCGTAGATGGCTCCCATGTCATAGAGTTTGTCCTTGATACGGCCAATCTCTGGGGCAAAGCTGAATACACTCTGCTCAAAATCATTTACGATAAGGTCTTTCCACTCTTCTACAGGTCTTCTGATGGCATCGGAAAGACTTACTTCAGGACGGCCGCAGCATACCATGCTGTAGGCCATTTTTGTTGATACGTGAACCTCTGGCTTTACTAAAACAAGCGTGTACCCCTTCAGGGAGAGGTCCAGGTCTGTCATGTCTGTACCTATGCCGGTGGCAAATACCGGGGTGTTGCGTATGAAGAAGGCGCAGTCGGCTCCAAGTTTTGCCGCATAGCGCTCCATCGATGACTGGGTCATTCTAAGGTTGAAGCGCTTGTTCAGCAGCAGAATCATGTTTGCGCAGTCTGCAGAACCGCCGCCCAGTCCTGCTCCTGACGGAATCTGTTTGAATAGCTTTATGTCTATTGCCGGAAGTTCAAAATCCTGCCGCATGAGCTGCAGTGCCCTTACTACCAGATTGTCATTCGGATTGCCCTCAATCCTGTCGCCGACAAGGGTGAGCGAGTATCCGTCTCCTTCAGTGCGTTCCTCTTCCCTTGTGTCATGACGAAGCAGGCCGGTTTCAAATGTGTGCCTGAGCAGACCGGTTTCTATCGGCTTCTGAAGGTTAATCTCAAGGGCATCCTGAAGGTTGATTGGGTAGAATACAGTCTCCAGGTCATGGTAGCCGTCAGGCCTTTCTGAAACTATGTTCAGGCCTATGTTGATTTTGGCGTTAGGGAAGGTTATCATAAAGTTATCAACAGTTTCAGTGAATATCTATTTCTACAAAGTTACTTCAAAGAGTTCAATCTGAGATATCTTTGTAGTCCAAAAATAACATTTATGCCCGCATCAAATACAACAAGAAGACCGGCTCGCAGCCGCAGCATGCAGACAGAAGGTCTGGATATCAGTCATTTGCAACCTCAGGCTCCAGAACTTGAAGAGGCCGTACTGGGCGCTCTCATGATTGAGCAGGACGCATTTCCCAAGGTTGCCGATGTCCTCAAGACGGAATCATTCTATGATCACAGGCATCAGCTCATCTACACTGCAGTCCAGGAACTGGCCCAGAATCAGAGGCCTATTGACCTGCTTACTGTAACGGAACAGCTCAGGTCTGACGGACAGCTGGCCGATGCCGGAGGCCCTGGATATGTCTCAATGCTTGCCAGCAAGGTTTCTTCTTCTGCCCATATTGAATATCATGCCCATATCATAGCACAGAAGGCTATGGCCAGGGAGTTGATAACATTCTCAAGTGATATTCTGAGCCGTGCCTATGACGATACTTCTGATGTCTCTGAACTGATTCAGTCGGCAGAAGGAGAACTCTTCAAGATTGCCCACAAGAGTGTCAAGAGAGATTTTACCCAGATAAATCCGGTCATTGAGGATGCCATGGCAAGAATCAGCATGGCGGCCAAGAGATCTACAGGTCTGAGTGGCCTTTCAACCGGTTTCCGTGAACTTGACAAGGTTACCTCTGGCTGGCAGAATTCTGACCTCATTATCATTGCGGCGCGCCCTGCCATGGGAAAGACAGCGTTCTCTCTGTCTATGGCCATGAATATAGCCGTTCACAATCGTGAACCGGTGGCAATGTTCTCTCTTGAGATGAGCAATGTGCAGCTGGTGAACCGTCTTATCACAAGCGTCAGTTCAATTACCGCTGACAAGATCAGGAGCGGCCGTCTGGTTCCTGCAGAGTGGGCTGTGCTTGATGAAAAGATCAAGCTCCTGAAGGATGCTCCGCTGTATCTTGATGATACCCCTTCTCTGTCAATATCGGAACTCAGGACCAAGGCATTGAGGCTCAAGTCAGAGCATGGTATAAAACTGATTATCATTGACTACCTTCAGCTGATGAATGCCAGCGGATGGAAGTTCAACAGCCGTCAGGAGGAGATCAGTACCATTTCCCGTTCCATCAAATCCCTTGCCAAGGAGCTGGATATTCCGATCATTGCCCTGTCACAGCTGAACCGTGGTGTTGAAGGTCGTGAGGGTTATGAAGGAAAGCGTCCTCAGCTGAGTGACCTGCGTGAATCAGGTGCCATTGAGCAGGATGCAGATATCGTATGCATGATTCACCGTCCTGAGTATTACCGTATCTATGAGGATCCACACGGCAATGACCTTCATGGCAAGGCTGAGATTATCATTGCAAAGCACAGAAACGGTGGAGTAGGCGATGTGAGACTCCGTTTCCAGGGTGAGTTTGCCCGTTTCAGCGACGAGAACGGTGACGATGGCATGCCGGAACAGGAGTTTGGCTCAAAGATGAATGACGATATGCCGGATTTGCCTCCGATGGATCCTCTGGGCGGACCGATGCCTGACGCATTCTGATTCTTTTTGGCGCATCTTCAACTGAAAATGCAAAAAAAAATGTAATTTTGCAGTTCAAAATAAAAGAGGTAATAATACACAATGAACATTTCATATAAGTGGCTCAAAGAGTATGTTGACTTTGACCTTACTCCCGATGAGGTTGCAGCTGCTCTGACATCAGTAGGCCTTGAGGTAGATGGCGTGGAAGAGGTTCAGTCCATAAAGGGCGGCCTGAAAGATATTGTCATAGGACAGGTTCTGACATGCCAGGAGCATCCGAATTCAGATCATCTTCATGTAACAACGGTAAACCTGGGTTCAGGTGATCCTGTCCAGATTGTATGTGGCGCACCAAACGTGGCTGCAGGCCAGAAGGTTGTGGTTGCTACTCTGGGTGCCAAGATATATGAGGGCGATGAGTGCTTCACCATCAAGCCTTCAAAGCTTAGAGGCGTGGCATCGAGCGGTATGCTCTGCTCAGCCAAGGAACTTGGACTGGGCAACGATCATTCAGGAATCATGGTCCTGCCGGAAGATGCAGTGCCGGGAACTCCTGCTGCTGAGTACTTCAAGCTTGAGTCTGACTTTGTCATTGAGGTTGACATTACTCCTAACCATGCCGATGCCTGCTCTCATTGGGGCGTTGCCCGTGACTTCTATGCATGGC
The DNA here is from genome assembly GCA_024398535.1 of Bacteroidaceae bacterium. GTDB lineage: Bacteria > Bacteroidota > Bacteroidia > Bacteroidales > Bacteroidaceae > Colenecus. The sequence continues at coordinate 5,193 of JAKSIY010000014.1, read as the reverse complement.
TGGTTCAGAATGGTTACAATACATCACTGCACAGACCTTCATGTGATGGCTTCAAGGTTGACGACAACAGCCTTCAGATTGGCATCGATGTCCAGAATACTGAGGCCTGCCCACGTTATGCCGGCGTTTCAATCAAGGGCGTGACAATCAAGGAGAGCCCTGAATGGCTCAAGCAGAAGATGAATACAATAGGTCTCAGACCAATCAACAACGTTGTGGATATCACAAACTTCATCCTGCATGCATACGGTCAGCCGCTTCACAGCTTTGATGCTGACATGATTGCCGGCGGCAAGGTTGTGGTAAAGACTATGCCCGAGGGTACTCCGTTCGTTACACTTGACGAGCAGGAGCGTAAACTTTCTGAGAGGGATCTGATGATCTGCAACACAGAGGAGCCTATGTGTCTGGCCGGTGTATTCGGCGGTCTGAAGTCCGGCATCACTGAGAAGACAACTAATGTATTCCTTGAGAGTGCATACTTCCATCCTACATGGATCCGCAAGAGCGCACGCCGTCATCAGCTGAGCACCGATGCATCATTCCGCTTTGAGCGCGGTATTGATCCGAATGGTGTAATCTACGCTCTGAAGCAGGCTGCCATGCTGATCAAGGAGCTTGGCGGTGGTACAATCTCAATGGACATCACAGATAATTACCCAACTCCTATCCAGGACTTCAAGGTTGACCTTGACTTTGCTTACGCTGATTCCCTGATTGGAAAGGTTATTCCAAGAGAGACAATGAAGAGCATCGTTGAGAGTCTGGGAATCAAGGTTGAGAGCATGTCTGAAGAGGGCATGAGCCTGTCAGTTCCTCCATTCAGAGTTGACGTACAGCGTCCATGTGACGTGGTTGAGGAGATTCTCAGGGTTTATGGATACAACAATGTAGAGTTCGGCCTGACAGTTCAGTCAAGCCTGACTGTTCAGGGTGAGGTTGACCGCTCGCAGAACCTGCAGACTCTGATATCAGAGCAGCTGGTAGGCTGTGGATTCAATGAGATCCTGAACAACTCACTGACAAAGGCTGCCTATTACGATGGCCTTGCTTCATTCCCGTCAGACAGACTTGTAAGACTTATGAATCCGCTCAGTGCAGATCTCAACGTACTACGTGAGTCGCTGCTCTTTGGCGGTCTTGAGAGCCTTTCACATAATGTACGCCGCCAGGCTCAGGATCTCAGGTTCTTTGAATTCGGCAAGTGCTACTATTTTGATGCTGCAAAGCGTGAACAGCTTAATCAGCCGGGTCAGAACGGTGAGAAGCAGAATCCGCTGAAGGCTTACACGGAAGATTACAGACTGGGTCTCTGGATAACAGGACAGCGTGTCTCTGCTTCATGGGCACATGCTGATGAGAAGAGCTCATTCTATGAACTTAAGGCATACGTACAGAATATCTTCAGCCGTCTTGGACTGGCCCGCAATGTGCTGACAGTCGATGAGGTTGAGACTGATCTCTATTCAGGTGCCCTGACTTATAAGACACGCGGCGGCAAGACTGTTGCAACAGTTGCCGTGGTAAAGGCATCGGTTGCAAAGAAGTTTGACATTCAGGCTCCGGTCTATTATGCAGACATCAACTGGGATGAACTGCTTAAGGCAACACGCAAGGTAAAGGTTCAGTACGCAGAACTTCCTAAGTTCCCTGCAGTACGCCGTGACCTGGCTCTGCTTGTTGACAAGAGCGTTTCCTTTGCACAGATTGAGAGCATCGCCCGTCAGTCTGACAGCAAGCTGCTCAAGGATGTCTCTCTGTTTGACGTATATGAGGGCAAGAACCTTGAGGCCGGCAAGAAGAGCTATGCCGTTTGTTTCATGCTTCAGGATGAGAGCCAGACTCTGACTGACCAGCAGATTGAGAAGGTGATGAACCGTATAATCCAGAATGTTAAGGATAAGTTGGGTGCTTCACTTAGATAAGAAAAAGTAAATATAAAAACATAAGAAAATGGGAAGAGCATTTGAATTCAGAAAGGCCCGCAAGTTGAAACGTTGGGGCAACATGGCAAAGACATTTACACGTATAGGCAAGCAGATTGCCATTGCAGTAAAGGCCGGCGGTCCTGATCCGGACAACAACTCTACACTCCGTGCAATCATTGCTACCGCAAAGCATGAGAACATGCCTAAGGATAACATTGAGCGCGCTATAAAGAATGCAATGGGTAAGGATACCAAGGACTACAAGGAGATGAACTATGAAGGTTATGGTCCTCACGGTGTTGCAATCTATGTAGAGACTCTTACAGACAACACTACCCGTACTGTTGCAAATGTACGTGCCATCTTCAACAAGCTTGGCGGTAACCTTGGTACAAGCGGTAGTCTTGACTTCATCTTCTCACACAAGTGCCAGTTTACCATTGCCAAGAAGGATGACGTTGACATGGATGACCTGATTCTTGAGCTGATAGACCTGGGCGTAGAGGATGAGTATGATGAGGATGCAGAGGAGGGCGAAATCACCATCTACGGTGATCCTAAGTCATATGCTGCAATCCAGAAGTATTTTGAGGAGAACGGCTTTGAGGTTAAGGCTGCAGAGTTCACACGTATTCCTAATGACCTGAAGGATGTTACTCCTGAGCAGCGTGAGACAATTGACAAGATTGTTGAGCGTCTTGAGGATGACGAAGACGTACAGAACGTTTACACCAATATGCGTCCAGCAGAAGGTGAATGATATTAACTAAATAAAAAAATAGATGTTTATAGAAAAAGTTGGTGAATACGCCGGTATGATCTGGCGTGCACTTGATGGTAAGAACGCACTTTCGCAGAAGGAGATCAAGAAAGTTGCAAAGATGAAAGACAAGGAGTTCTATCTTGGTATGGGATGGCTCCTGAGAGAAGACAAGATTAATGTTACAGAAGGAGAGGAGGAGAATTATTACGCTCTTAAGTAATAATTGAAACTGATATCCGAATTAAGAGTCCTGTAGGCCATTATGGTTGCAGGACTCTTTCTTTTTGACTAATTTTGCAGCATGGACAAAATCAGGAATTTCTGCATCATTGCACACATTGATCACGGCAAGTCAACATTGGCTGACCGTCTTCTTGAGTACACCAAGACAATTGACATTACAGAGGGTCAGATGCTTGATGACATGGACCTTGAAAAGGAACGTGGTATCACCATCAAGAGTCATGCCATTCAGATGGAATATGAGTACAAGGGAGAGAAGTATGTTCTCAATCTGATTGATACTCCGGGACACGTTGACTTCTCTTATGAGGTGTCACGTTCAATTGCCGCCTGTGAGGGTGCTCTGCTTGTGGTCGATGCATCACAGGGTGTTCAGGCCCAGACTATCAGTAACCTTTACATGGCTATTGAGCATGATCTTGAAATCATTCCGGTCCTGAACAAATGTGACATGGCAAGTGCAAATCCTGATATGGTTGAGGATGAAATCATTGACCTTATTGGCTGTGACCGCTCAGACATTCTGCGTGCATCGGCCAGGACTGGTCAGGGAGTTCCTGAAATCCTTGAGGCAATCGTTGAGCGCGTACCGGCTCCAAAGGGTGACCCGGAAGCCCCTCTGCAGGCTCTTATTTTTGATTCTGTCTTCAATTCCTTCCGTGGCATCATTGCCTATTTCAAGATTGTGAACGGAACCATGCATTCCGGTGACAAGGTCAAGTTCTTCAATACCGGTAAGGAGTATGATGCCGATGAGATTGGCGTGCTAAGGATGGATATGGTACCGCATCAGACAATGGGTTGCGGTGACGTAGGCTACATTATATCTGGTATCAAGACCTCTACAGAGGTTAAGGTGGGTGATACAATCACTCATGTGGCACGCCCATGTGAAAAGGCCATTGCCGGTTTTGAGGAGTCAAAGCCGATGGTGTTTGCTGGGGTATATCCTGTTGACCCTGAAGATTTTGAGGATCTGCGTGCCAGCCTTGAGAAACTTCTGCTTAACGATGCTTCAATCAGTTTCTTCCCAGAGTCTTCACTGGCTCTTGGATTCGGTTTCCGCTGCGGCTTTCTGGGGCTTCTCCACATGGAGATTGTCCAGGAGCGTCTGGACCGTGAGTTTGACATGAGCGTCATTACTACTGTCCCTAACGTATCGTACATGGTGTATGACAAGCAGGGGCATGCAACAGAGGTCCATAACCCAAGCGGCATGCCTGACCTGACTCTGATAGACCATGTAGAGGAACCGTTCATTGATGCGTCAATCATTACTACGTCAGATTTTATTGGCCCTATCATGACCCTGTGTCTTGACAAGCGCGGTGAACTGGTCAAGCAGCAGTACATATCAGGTAATCGCGTGGAGCTCTACTTCAAGTTACCATTGGGTGAGATTGTGATTGACTTCTACGACAAGCTGAAGAGCATCTCAAAGGGCTATGCCTCATTTGACTATCATCCATGCGGATTCCGTCCGTCAAAACTGATAAAACTTGACATCCTCCTGAACGGAGAGCCGGTCGATGCCCTCTCTACGCTGACTCATGTGGACAATGCCTATGACCTGGGTCGTCGCATGTGTGAGAAGCTTAAGGAACTTATACCAAGACAGCAGTTTGATATTGCAATCCAGGCTGCCATTGGTTCCAAGATCATTGCCCGTGAGACCATCAAGCAGGTCCGCAAGGATGTTACCGCCAAGTGTTACGGTGGTGACGTTTCTCGTAAGCGCAAGTTGCTTGAGAAGCAGAAGAAAGGTAAGAAGCGTATGAAGCAGATCGGCAATGTTGAGGTGCCGCAGAAGGCCTTCCTGGCAGTCCTGAAACTGGATTGATTTATAGCATCAAAACTTAGTCTCAGGGTTCTGTTGGCAGTGTCGATGCTGTTTGCTTTGACTGCATGCTGTAATAGGTAGTTGGCCAAAATAGAGCAAGTTATGGAATCTGACGACCAGGCAGTTGATTCTATTCTTAATACCATAGAACCATCGGCATCAGGTAGCTACGTTGTAGAAATCTACGCCTTCGGATGTTGGTGGACATGATACTTTGTAATTGATTGATACCCCACCAACCAAAATGTAGCAGAGTCGTTATGGAAAAAATGATCGCTCAAAACTACTCAAGTAAAACAAAGGATAAAAGAAAAAATATGAAGATGAAAAACACAATCATATTAGCATTTCTGCTGTTGTCTGCCACAGCCAGCGCCCAGGCCGTCAGCTACAGCTATGATGCCAGCGGCAATAGGACA
>JAKSIY010000013.1 GCA_024398535.1 Bacteroidaceae bacterium | reverse complement strand
ATGACCTCCGCCGTGACAGGGCGGCATTCTAACCAGCTGAACTAACGCACCAGTTGGTTGTCGTTGTTTTGCGATGACAAAGGTACTGCCTTTTTTTGATTCTGCAAGCGTAAAGGAACTTTTTTTCAAATATTTTTTTTGCTCCGATATGAATTCAGACGAGCGGAGTGTAGTAATGCCCTGACTGCCAGGGGGTAAGATACTATAACATTTTTTGCATCAGATAGACGTTGGAATAGCCGTTTTCTGTTCTGGTCCAATCATGCAGCAGGAAACCGGCAGAGAAACTGCAAGATGAGAACAATCCAATGCTGGCTTTGTTGGCTTCTGGAACGTATGCATACAGTTGATGGAGTTTCAAAACGCTCCTTGAGTACTGGCATAGCATGTGAAGTGCCTTGCGTCCGATTCCTTTGCATCGGAACTCTTCAAGCAGACCTATTCCAACCTGTGCTCTGGAGTCCATGACGTCAATGTCTGTCAGGTCAATGAAGCCGGCAATGGTTTCTTCAGGAGCATTGTTCTTCAGTACTATGGTGAAGCGGATCTGGTGGTCGGTGAGAAAGTCGTGAGCTGATGTTTCTATGTATCTTTTGAGCTGGTAGCGCGAATATGGGGCACAGTTGCCGGATACCGCCCATATCGCAGAATCGTTCTCCAGGGCATACATGGCTTCCAGGTCTTCAGGCTCTGGGGCGCGCAACTTCAGCATTTCTGATTCAAGACATTTCTTCATAGCTTTGCAAAGATAATATTAATGTGTAACTTTGCATCTGTTCCGCAGAACATATATATGGCGCTACTTCTAGTTTATCTTTTTCTCTCAATGGGCATATCCTTCATGTGCTCAATTCTTGAATCTGTATTGATGTCCACACCTATCTCCTTTATAACCATGCGTGAAGAGGAGGGCAGCAGGGTGGCTACAAGGTTCAAATCTTACAAGGAGGACACTGATGAGCCTCTGGCTGCAATCCTGTCATTGAATACAATTGCCAATACAATAGGTGCCGCAGGCATCGGCCGTCAGGCTACATTGGTATTCGGAAGTGAATGGTTCGGCCTGATCTCAATCATTGTGACAATACTGATTCTTGTGTTCTCTGAAATTATTCCAAAGACAATCGGTACAACGTACTGGAGAAATCTTATGGGGGTTACTGCAACGATCATCAGGATACTCATTGTGTGCCTGTATCCGCTTGTGATGCTGGTAAAGATTCTGACACGCCTCATAGCCCGTAATGACGATGATGACATAACCATAAGCCGTGAAGAGGTTTCAGCCATGGCGAACGTGGCAGAAGAGGAGGGCGTCTTTGAAGAGGGTGAGAACAAGGTGATTCAGAACCTTATCAATCTTGATGACGTTCTTGCAAGCGATGCCATGACGCCACGTGTGGTGGCAGCCGTTGCCAAGGAATCAATGAAGGTCAAGGAGTTCTATAAGGATAACAGCTATCTGCATCACTCAAGAATTCCGGTCTATAGTGACAATCCCGATTACATAACAGGCTATGTGCTGAGAAGTGACGTGCTTGAGAAGATTGCCCAGGATAAGTTCGATGTCCGTCTTTCTGACATCAGACGTGACGTTCCGTTCTATAACCAGGACACTCCGCTAAGTGAGGTCTGGGAAGACTTTGTGGGACATAAGGAGCAGATTTCCATTATAATAGATGAATATGGATGCTTCCATGGAATACTGACGCTTGAAGATGTGATAGAGACTATTCTTGGGTCAGAGATAGTTGATGAGAATGACGAGTTCAAGGATATGCAGCAGTATGCCCGTGAACGTTGGCAGACACGTCTCAAGAAATAACATGATAAACTAACCATACCATTATGAAGAAATTATTGATGGGCATTGTTACTGTGGCAATGCTGGCAGGATGTACTCAGAAGCAGGAGCCTCTCAAGGCAGTTATCTTTCCTGGTGACTACCCGGATCCTACAATCATGCGTGACGGAAATGACTTTTACATGACCCATTCATGTTTTACCTATTACCCAGGTCTTCTGGTCTGGCATTCTACGGATCTTGTGAACTGGGAACCGATTTCCCGTGCCGTACAGGGCCAGAGCTATTCGATATTTGCTCCAGACATGTGTAAGGTTGGTGATAAGTATTATATCTACTATCCATCAAGCGATGGGCGCAACTTTGTGGTGACTGCAGACTCTCCTAAGGGTCCTTGGAGTGAACCTGTCCAGATCAGGGTGAGCGGCATCGATCCCGGTCATGTGGTAGCAGAGAACGGAAAGCGATATCTTTATACAAACAATGGTCACGTTGTAGAGCTTACTGACGACGGTCTGGCAGCTGCAGGACGTAACCAGAAGGTATATGACGGATGGGAATTTCCGTCAGACTGGGAGACAGAGGGAATGTGGCTTGAGTCTCCAAAGCTGGTAAAGCGCGGAGACTACTATTATCTGATAAGTGCAGAAGGTGGAACCGCTGGCCCTGTTACCAGCCACATGTGTGTCGTAGCCCGCAGCAAGTCTGCGCTGGGCCCATGGGAGAACAGCCCTTACAACCCTATGGTTCATACATATAGCGGAGCAGAGGAGTGGTGGTCAAAAGGACATGGAACCCTGATTGACGATGCAGAAGGTAACTGGTATATAGTGTATCATGCATATCGTAATGGTTTCCACACACTTGGCCGCAGCACAATTGTTGAGAGCGTGGAGTGGACCAAGGATGGCTGGCCTGTTCTGGCAGAGAAAGATGGTGCAAAGTGGGATAACAATGGTTTTGTTACTGACCTGAACTATCTGCGTGATTTCAGTAATCCAATCATGTGGGCAAAGTGGGAGCCAGGATTCATGGACGGTACCCTGTGGACTACCACTGCAATTGACAAATCCTATGAAATCCAGGCAGAGTTTGACTTGGATGCAGATTCAAAGGCTGGTTTATACCTATTTTATAATGAAGAGGCCAATGCCGGAGTTACTGCTCAGGGTGATGTGAGATTCCTCAGAATAGTGAACAATGAGAACCGTATGTCAGCCTGGACCAGTACCAATGGAACAGACTGGACTGAACAGATCAGTGACCTTGATGTATCTGAGTGGCATCACAATACTTATCAGGGCTTCTTTGCACTACGTCCTGCATATCTGCTGACAGAGGGTGCCAAGCTCAGGAGTTTCAGCTACAAGGCAATGGGAATCTAGTCGTATTGCTTGTCTATGATTGATAAACCTGGACGTAAAACGCTGCTGCTGTTATTGCTGTGCCTTCTGGTTCCGGCTCTGCTGTCTGCGCAGACTGCTGTGAAATTCACCCTTGAGAGGCATGATGACGGGCATTACTATTTCCATGCTCCAATCTGTGGCCAGCAGGAAGAAATCATGTTGGAGTCCGGCATCCCCGGTCTGCTGGTGGGACGCGGATTCTATGAAAAGTACATGAAGAATTCCGGACTGAAATTTGAACAGTCTGAGGCTAAGGTCCGCCTGCTGAATGATGTCTATCCTGTGGCATATCAGGCAAATGGCAGTCTGAATGTGGGTAAGGTGGTTTTTGACGGGCCGGTATTTGTCCTGGAAAATTTTGACGGATTCAGCCTGCCTGTCCAGTATCTTAAGGCGGCTGGCACGGGCAAGAAGGTGGTTACTGTTGATCTGGCTGAACTGTATTTTTCTGTAGGAGGCCCTCTTACACGGCAGGGAACCAAGTTCAAACTGTTCTATGACAAGAGTACGCATCGGCCTTTCATCAACGCAAGCTTCACGATTGACGGTATAGAGTTCAGTGGAAAACTGTTGGTTGATTTTGGAAATCCAATGCTGCTTTTCCTGTTCCGTCAGCATAGATGCGTCAATAACGCTGTTGTCAGAAAGCAGATAGAGATTCAAGACGGATATGATTCCCAGGGACGTCTGGTTTCAAAGGGTTTCTCTGCCAAGAGCGTGAAACTGTATGGAACGGAGTATAGGAATCTTATTATTGGAGTGACAGGAAAGTACAGGAATGCAACAGAACTTGGCTTCCTGGGAACACCTTTCTTTGATGCCCCGGTTGTATTTGATTTTGAGGACGGATGGATGTACAAACAAATTAATTAGGTCTTTGTTGTCAAGTATTTGAAACAAATACGTAACTTTGGAGTTTGAAAAAAATAAGGGAGACTAACAACTTAAAATTAACTGATAAAATGAAGAAATTTCTACCAATCGCTCTCATTGCAACTGTTGTAATGAGCGCATGTGGTCCTAAGGATCCAGGTCTTAAGGATGCTTACAAGGGCTATTTCAAGATCGGTGTTGCTGTTACTGGCCGTAACGTTGCCGACTCACTTACAGCAGCAATGATCATCAAGGAGTACAACAGTATTACTGCAGAGAACTGTATGAAGCCAGGTGAGATTCACCCAGCTCCAGGCGTATGGAACTTTGCTGAGGCTGACCGTATTGCTGATTTCTGCCGTGCTAACGGTATCAAGATGCGTGGTCACAACCTTGTATGGCACAGCCAGTTCGCAAACTGGATGTTCAACAAGTATGATGAGAATGGCAATCAGGTTGTAGAGCGTGACGAGAATGGTGATACAATCTGGGTAGAGCAGCCAGTACGTGGCGGTTTCGGTGGCGTTGGCGGTTTCGGTGGTCAGCGGCCACAGGGTCAGCAGGGCCAGCGTCCTCAGGGCCAGCAGGGTCAGCGTCCACAGGGTCAGCCAGGTCAGATGCCTCAGGGCTTCGGTGGCTTCCCACAGGGTGGTCAGGCTCCAGCACCTCAGATGACCAAGGTTCCAAAGTATGCTAAGGCTACTAAGGAAGAGTTCTATGATTCACTCCAGGCTCACATCAACGTAGTTGTTAACCGTTACAAGGACGTTATCTACTGCTGGGATGTTGTAAACGAGGCTATGAGCGATGCAAACAACCTCGATGCTACTTATGAGCAGTCATTCCGTAACTCAACAGCATTCCAGCTGTGCGGTGACGAGTTCATCAAGAAGGCATTCGAATTTGCTCACGAGGCTGATCCTAACGCAGGTCTCTTCTACAACGACTACAGCGCATGGACACCAGCTAAGAGAACTTACATCTACAACATGGTTAAGAAGCTGAAGGCTGAGGGTGCTCCTATCACCGGTATCGGTATGCAGGGTCACTACAACATCTACGACAACCCAACTCTTGAGGACTTTGAGAAGGCTATCCAGATGTATCTTGAGCTCGTTGATGATATCCAGATCACTGAGTTTGATATCCGTATCAACCAGGAGGCCGGTGGTCAGCTCCAGTTCAGCCGTGGTGAGGGTCAGGTTTACACAGAAGAGGTTCAGGAACTTCAGAAGAAGAAGTATGCTGACCTGTTCGAGATTCTCCGTAAGTACAAGAAGAACATCTCTTGCGTAACATTCTGGAACGTAAACGATGCAGCTTCATGGCTTGGTGCTAACAACTTCCCACTGCTGTTTGACAAGGACAACCAGCGTAAGGAGGTTTACTACACTGTTCGTGACTTCAAGAAGAACAAGAAGTAATTGACTTTCCATAACAGAATGAGAGGGTGATCAGTCGGTCACCCTCTTATTTTTTTTCTCAAAAGTAGTATTTTTGCACCGGTATAAACGATAACAGGACATGGCAGATACACTTAAACCGGAAAATGATCCAATGGGGGCGGCAATCCTTGATTTTGCAAGAAACGGCAAAGCCCGATGCAGACTGAAGGTGTTGTCAAGCATGTTTGACGACGATGAGATGGAGGTGCGCCATCTGTTCCGCACTCCTGACCAGATGCCGGAACTGGAGCGTAAGGCTCTGGACATGGCAACGGGCAGAATACTTGACGTGGGTGCCGGAGCCGGTTGTCACGCTCTGGCGTTGCAGAAGGCAGGGCACGATGTTACCGCCATTGATATCTCTGACCTGTCATGCCAGGCCATGGCAATGCGCGGAATAGACAAGGTCAGGTGCATCAATCTGTATGACAGCACTCTGACGGGTCCTTTTGACACTATACTCCTGCTTATGAACGGCACCGGAATTGCCGGGAAGGTTGCGGGCGTTCCCAGATTTCTGTTGCGTCTAAAGGAGCTGCTGGCCAATGGTGGGCAGGTCCTGATTGATTCATCGGACTTGAGGTATGTCTATGAGGATGAAGACGGGAATCTGGATTTTGACCCTTCTGACGGTTACTATGGTGAGGTTGACTACCGTATGACGTACGGCAAGGTCAGGGGTGAAAGGTTTGACTGGCTTTACCTGGAATTCCCTTTGCTGCAGGCTTTTGCCCAGGAGGCTGGCCTTCATGCGGAGCTGGTTGCTGAAGGTGACCACTACGACTATCTGGCTCGCCTTTATATGTAATAGCGGTACTCCATTTTCGGCGTCTTTGTGCGCTTTAGCGCGCAACTGCTAGCCGGAAATGGAGTACTGTTTATTTACCACGCCATCATGAGGCGGAAGAACAGGACACCTGGAGACGTTCCTGCAAAGTCGCTGTCTGTTACGTAGAAGGTAACGCCACCGCTGTAGTATTCGTAGTCAATTGTACGTGTCCAGAACTGATGTGCGGCATTCTCATAGTGGCGCACTGACGGGAGCTGGGCCTGTGCATCGCCATCATAGAGATAGCAGTTTACAACACCACCACGCAGTACCTGATTGGTTATCTGCGGGACAGAAATGCTGGTGGTATAGTAGGAATTCAGTCCGTCGCGGTCCGAGCACCTTACCCAATTGTCAGCCTTTATCTCAATAGAGCGCCAGATTACGTCTTCTGTAGTCTCATTTCTCAGACTCCTTGTGTCACTGTCACATGATGCGGCAGCAAATGTCATAGCCATAAGCAGGCAGATAGTCATGTACTTCTTCATAGCTTTCTGTTTTTGTAGTATTTGTATAATAGACGTATCAAGTAATAAAATGTTACAGTTCAAGCGAGGTTTTTTCTTACTTTTGTCACAAAAGAAAAACACCGATGAAGAAGCTGGTTGGTATCTTAAGGGATAAAAAGCGACTCTATAACATTCTCTTTGAAGGAAATGACCCTCTTTCAAGGCCGGTTGAAATATGCATAATGGTTGCCATTGTGCTCTGTATCCTGATGGCATCGCTTGAGAGCGTGGTAAAGGTTGAAGACTTCTCTTTCCATGCGCTTGTAAATCAGGAATTGAATACCGTGGGTATAATAAAGACCGCAATCATATTCCTGGAGTATGCGTTGAGCCTGCTGTTTGCTGTGGAGTACGGACTCAGGGTGTATTGTTCGCCGGTCAAAAGAAAGTATGTGCTGAGTTTCTTTGGCGTCATTGATTTCATGGCAACATTCCCGCAGCTGCTGAGCATTGTATTTCCTCCGCTGCGCTATCTGTCCATAATGAGGACCTTCCGCCTGATCAGGATATTCCGTGTCCTGAAACTGTTTGCATTCATAAATGAGGGATATCTTCTGCTGGAGAGCATCCGCAGAAGTCTTACAAAGATTCTGGTATATTTCCTGTTCGTGGTTGTGCTGGTATGTATTCTGGGCACGCTCATGTTCATTGTTGAGAGCGGCACTCCGGGAACTCAGTTCACAAGTATCCCGACCAGCATATACTGGGCAATCGTAACGCTTACCACGGTTGGTTATGGTGATATAACGCCAACCACCGGCCTTGGCCAGTTCTTCTCTGGAATAGTAATGATACTTGGTTATACCATCATTGCTGTACCTACGGGTATTGTTTCTGCAACGATGATTGATACTACCAAGAAGAAAGGCCAGAACGGCCGATGCCCGCGCTGCAACCAGAAGACGGACCTCAGTGCCAACTACTGTAAGCACTGCGGTGAACGTCTCTGATGATATGCTGTTTAGATACAGGTGTAACCTCCGTCAACCGGAACCATGATACCGTTGACATAGCTTGATGCCTTGCTGCTCAGGAAGAGGGCTGCAGTATCAAGTTCTCCCTCAATGCCGTAACGCTCCTCTGGGATTGCATCGTGGGCATATTCCTTGAACCAAGGGCTGTTCAGCGTGTCTGCGGTAAGTGGGGTCAGGAAGTAGCCTGGACAGATAGAGTTGCAGGTGATTCCATACTTGCCCCATTCTGCAGCAAGTGCACGTGTCATGTTGACAACACCGCCCTTTGCTGCATGGTATGGTGTTGCAGGAGCAATCTTGTTTCCAACAAGTCCGTACATGGATGCAATGTTGATGATTCTTCCGTATTTTGCAGGAATCATGGCCTGTTTTGCAACTGCTCGAGCAACCTTGAACGAGCCGAAAAGGTCAATGTTCATCTCATTGGCAAACTGGTCATCGGTGATGTCTTCTGCAGGGGCTACGGCACCTGTACCGGCATTGTTGATCAGAATATCAATACGTCCGAACTTTGAAAGAACCTCCTTTACGGTGGCATCGACCATCTCTGTGCTGGTGATGTCGCAGCGGATAGGGTAAGCCTCTACTCCGAAATCCTTGGTGAGCATCTCTGCAACCTCCTGAAGCTTGTCCAGTCGGCGTGCAATAGGGACGATTGTGCAACCCTGGCTGGCGAGTGCGCGAGCCATCTGAACACCTAAGCCGGTAGAACAACCGGTAACAATGGCAACCTGGCCTGTAAGATCAAAGTAATTGGTCATAGTGAATTCGTATTTATTGGTTTGTAATTTTGTTTCAGGTCACTGGCAAATATATGGATTCAGTTGAATGATTGTTATTGGAATACCTCTTTTTTTGATAAATTTGCCATAAAATATATCTGTAATGAATAAATATACACTTTTTGCATTGCTGGCAACAGTTTCGATGGGAGTTGATGCTCAGACAGGACTGTATATCAATGAGGTGATGCAGGCTAACATAGATATGTTCCTTGATCCTTCTTTCAATTTCGGCTCATGGATGGAATTGTATAATCATACAGACCAGGACTTGGACCTGAATGGCTATTACCTGACTGATACCCCCGATTCCATGTTGAAGTATCCGATATCAATATCTGACGCAACTGTTCCGGCCAATGGATTCCTGGTGCTGTGGTTCGGGAATTATGACAAGACATATTATCCGAATCAGATTGACCTTGACATAGACTGTGACGGGGGATATCTGGCTCTGTCTGCACCTGACGGAAGCCTGGTTGATGAACTATGGTATCCTGAATCAGTATCAAGGACATCGTGGGCACGTATGACCGATGCCGGAATGGAGTGGGGGCGTACTGCCGGACCGACACCTGCGGCCAGCAATCTGCAGAGTGAATTTGCCCAGGAGCGTCTCCAGGACCCGATTATAGACACTGAGAGTCTTCTGTTTGATGATTATGTCTCTTTCTCTGTAAGTTTTCCTGTGGGAGCAGTCCTGAGATATACCCTTGACGGAACAACTCCGACTCTTCAGAATGGCATGGTAGCCACTGGCGCGATGGGGGCGGACGGACTCATGTCAGCATCGTTCTCCCTTGATGAGACAACGGTCATGCGTTTCAGACTGTTCCAGGAGGGAATGCTGCCAAGCGCGGTTCTGACGCGTTCATTCATTTACCGTAAGTACAATTTCAATGCTCCGGTAATCTCAATAGTGACTGATCCCAGGAATCTGTATGATACAGAGTTCGGCATATTCGTGAAGGGACCGAACGGACTTGATGGAAACGGTCAGACAGACCTGTGCAACTGGAACCGCAACTGGGACCGCCCCGTAAACTTTGAATTCATGGATGCAAGAGGCAATGTGCTGGTCAATCAGGAATCGGATATGTGTCCGTCAGGCCGTTACAGCCGTGCATTCAGTCCGCATCCATTCAAGATGAAGGCCAAGAAGAAGTATGACGGCCAGAACACCTATCGCTTTACTCCGTTCCAGGAGAAGCCTTTCAACAGATACCGTACTCTCAAGTTCCGCAATTCAAGTACCGATGCCTCAACGCGCGACGAGGATGCTTTCCTGCATGAGATCCTGATCCGCTCTGGACTTAACCTGGATTGCCAGTGCTACGTTCCGGTACACCATTATATAAATGGCAAGTACATGGGAACCATAAACCTGCGTGAACCAAGCAATGAGGTCTATGTCCAGGCAAGGACCGGTTATGATGAGGATGAGATTGACATGTTCAAGATTGACCATCGGCTGAGCAAGGGTGGTTACTCGCTGATGGCCGGTACGCGTGACAGCTATGATCAGCTGTTCAGGTTGTCCAAGACTGCGTATGTTGACAGTATATATGACAGATTATGCCAGATTCTTGATGTTGAGGAGTTTGCAAATTACATGGCCGTCCAGATGTATGTGAACAATGGTGACTGGCCTAGAAACAACATCAAGGCTTACCGACCAAGGACTGAAGACGGCAGGTTCCGCTTCATTCTCTTTGATGTGGATTATGTGTTCGGGCAGAGCGGCAATCCGTTCAAGATATTTGACGAAGAGACGCGCTCAGACCTGGTGCCTATATTCAACGGCCTGATGTCCAACTCCCGTTTCAAGAAGCTTTTCATTGACAGCTACAGCATAGTGGCAGGTTCTGTTTTTGAGCCGGAAAGGTGTCTTGCCATAGTGGACGAACTGGGCAGACATGCATCGGCCGAGATGGCTTTTGCCGGACAGAAACCCGACGGGACAATTGAAAAGCTGAAGAAGCATCTTACGGCTTCGTATCAGAATGATATGGTCTATTACATGATTGATTACCTGCGTATTCCTATTGCAAAGAAACGTATCAGGACTGATATTGCAAGCAATGTTGACGGTGCGCTTCTTACCATCAACGGACTGCCAGTTCCAACCGGCAGGTTCAAAGGGCTTCTTTTCCTGCCTGACACCCTGGTTGCACATGTTCCTGGCGGATATCGCTTCAAGGGATGGACCGATGAGGATGGCAAAGTGGTATGCCAGACTCCCGAGTTTGTGCTGGACCTTAAGGTTCCGAAGGTTCTGAGAGCCATCTTTGAGCCTGTTGTCCCTGCTGGGAACGAACCTCTGCTCAGGATAAATGAGGTCTGCTCTGACAATGGGTTTGCAGTGAACGAGTGGTTCAAGAAAGGAGACTGGATTGAGATTTACAACCCGACAGACCAGGAGGTGAATATGAAGGGTATGATGCTGAGTGATACTCCTGACAGACCGGACCGTTTCGTGATAGATCAGGATTACACCGTGCCTGCCCGTGGCTACGCCGTGATATGGTGTGACAAGCAGGAGTCACAGGGGTGGCTTCATGCTCCGTTCAAGCTTGACAACTCTGACAGCATGGTCCTGCTGACGGCATCGGACGGAGCATGGACAGATGTGTTCCATTACTGCCGTCTGCGCTCAAGTCAGTCTGTGGGATTGTATCCTGACGGGGGTATAGAGTCTTTTGTCATGAATGCTCCTACAATAGGCAGACGTAACATCCTGTCCTGGTATGATAATGCGAACAGCAATCCGGCGGCAATAGAGGCGGCAGCTGCTGCCGCAGTGGTGCAGCTTCAGGAACCAGGCATTGCAGAGATTGAGGGAATTTACACGCTTGATGGCAAAAAGATAGAAAATCCGCAGAATGGAGTCTTCATTATTCGAATGACTGATGGAACTGCTGTCAAAATGCTGAGAAAATAGTATCTTTGCGGACCAAAACGAAAAGCTATGCAGCAGACAGCCATTTTGCTACTTCACTGCCCTGATAAATTGGGTATCATTACAGAGATAACGAAATTCATTACCGACAATAACGGTAATATTGTATATCTGGACCAGTACGTTGACAAGATTGACGGCCGTTTCTTTATGCGTGTCGAATGGGAACTGGATAATTTTGCAATTCCTGCAGAGAAGATCTCTGAATATCTTGAGACTCTCTATGGACAGCGCTACGAGATGGAGTTCAAGCTCTCTTTCAGTTCAAAGAAACCAAGGATGGCTCTGTTCGTGAGCAAGATGTCTCACTGTCTGTACGACCTTTTGGCAAGGTATAATGCCGGAGAACTTGATGTGGAGATTCCTTGTATTGTTTCAAATCATGAGGACCTGCGTTATGTGGCTGACCAGTTTGGGATTCCTTACTATGTCTGGTCAATCAACAAGGACTGGTCAAACAAGCAGGAGGTTGAGAAGGCTGAGATGGATCTGATGAAGGAGAAGCAGATTGACTTCATTGTCCTGGCCCGCTATATGCAGATCATTTCAGAAGAGATGATAAGGAAGTTTCCGCATAACATCATAAATATCCATCATTCATTCCTTCCGGCTTTCATAGGTGCCAAGCCATATCACCAGGCATACCAGCGTGGTGTCAAGATCATCGGTGCCACAAGCCACTATGTTACCTCTGAGCTCGATGCTGGCCCTATCATTGAGCAGGATGTTGTGCGCATCACTCATAAGGATACACCGGAAACACTTGTGCTGAAGGGAAAGGATCTTGAGAAGATTGTTCTTTCACGTGCCGTGAAGAAGCATATTGAGAGGAAGATTCTGACCTATCACAACAAGACCATCATCTTCAGCTGATCTGTTACTCCTTTGACAGTTCGTGGTCAAGGCGGAACGATGCATAGAGTTCGAACAGGGCTGCTATGCAGAGGGTGCCTATCCATGAGTTCCTGCGCGTGAGTGAAATCAGGAAGCTGCGTATTCCTTCTGGGAGTGTGTGGTTCACGAGAAGTTGTGCATGAAGCGGGGCGGCAAACATGAGTACTCCTGTCAGCAGCAGGAAGAAGTTTGCAATGAAAAGCTGTCCCCTGAGACGTCTGATGGTAAGTGTGTCTGAAGGGTATTCCGTGGCCATCTGGGCAAAGCAGAACATTACGGCTCCGGCACAATATATATAAGGAGCAAAACTCCAGCGGGTAATCATTGCTGCAGCTCCAAGAAGCAGGAGTACGCCGCCAACCTTCAGAAGGGCATCGGTAATCTTTTCCATAATGGGTTATTCCATGAAGACATCCTCATCGGCACGATGCATGTGATATTTCTCACGTGCCATGTGTTCCTTGAGCAGACTGTCTGAGTCAAGTTCCTGAAGCATGCGCATGCCCTCATCAATCTGTTTCTGGTATCCCTGTATCTCAGATTCCAGCGCCTTGATCTGGTTCTTCTGCTGCATCCTGCGTACTATGTTGTTCTGGTCAAGGAATCCTACAACCGCAATGAATATGAGCGTGACAACAAGATACTTGTTCTCACGGAAGAATTTCCAGATGCCAGATAACTTACCTTTCATAGTACTGCAAAAGTACTCTTTTTTATTGTAACTTTGCTTTCAGTATGGACAACTATATTGTATCAGCAAGAAAATACCGTCCTATCACGTTTGACAGCGTGGTCGGACAGGCATCGCTCACTACTACTCTGCGCAATGCCATTCTGACAGGAAAGCTGGCAAATGCCTATCTTTTCTGTGGTCCCCGTGGTGTGGGTAAGACAACCTGCGCCCGTCTGTTTGCCAAAGCCATCAACTGCCAGAACCTGAGTCCTTCAGGTGAGGCCTGCGGTGAGTGTGAATCCTGCCAGAGCTTCAACGAGGAGATGCGCTCCTACAATGTCTTTGAGCTTGATGCTGCAAGCAATAACTCTGTTGAGGATATACGTGCCCTGACTGAGCAGGTCAGGATACCGCCGGCAAGCGGTAAATATAAGGTGTATATCATAGATGAGGTCCATATGCTCTCTACTGCCGCCTTCAATGCGTTCCTGAAAACGCTTGAGGAGCCACCAAAGTATGCCGTCTTCATACTTGCCACAACAGAGAAGCACAAGATCATTCCAACGATCCTTTCCCGATGCCAGACCTATGATTTCAACCGCATCGGCAATCAGGATATTGCTGCCCACCTGAAAAGTGTTGCAGACAAAGAGGGTATTGAGACAGAACCTGAAGCTCTTGACATCATTGCAGAGAAGGCTGACGGTGGTATGCGCGATGCTCTTTCAATCTTTGATCAGGTTTCAAGTTTTACGCAGGGACATGTAACATACCAGCGTACCATAGAGAATCTGAACGTTCTTGACTTTGACTACTATTTCAGGATGACAGACCATATCCTGAAGGCAGACATACCGCAGTGCATGCTGCTGTTCAATGATATCCTGAACAAGGGCTTTGACGGCAGCCATTTCATGAGCGGAATGCTCCTGCATTTCAGAAACCTGCTGGTAAGCCATGACGCTTGCACTCTGCCTCTTCTTGAGACAAGTGACAGCATGCGTGCACGCTACGCGGAACAGTCGCAGAGATGTCAGCCAAAATTCCTGTACAAGGCCATGAAGCTGTGCACAGAGTGTGACCTGAACTACAGGACCAGCAAGAACAAGAGACTGCTGGTTGAGCTGACAATCATCAGGACGGCTCAGGTGGCAGAGAACCCTGATGATCCCAGCTGTGGGCTTGGCCCTAAGAAGCTGAACCCCATATTTTCAAAGATAGCAGCAGGGCTGACAGGAGGTCAGCAGCCTGCCATTGCAAGCCGTCAGCCGGCACAGACCCCTGTCCAGGCTCCGGCTCAGACTCCTGCCCAAGCTCCGGCTCAGACGGCAAAGGAGTCTGCACCACAGCCAAAGGTGGTAAGTGCTTCAAGGCTTTTTGCCTCAATACGTCGTACAGGTCAGTCACAACAGACCCAGACTGTTCATAAGACAGCCGCTACAGAGAGTTCTTCAAGACAGGTCATGCCGTTGGAGCAGGAAAGACTGGCCTATTTCTGGAAGGAGTTTGCTACGTCCCTGCCTGCCGAGGACTCTCCGCTCATAAACCGAATGCTGAATATAACTCCTAAGCAGGTCTCTGATAACGAGTTTGTCGTTACTGCACTGAACAGCATGGCTGCAAATGAGATAGAGGGATACAAGGAGCGTATTCTGGAGTATATTCAGGTGAAGTTCAACAACAGTCACATCAATTTTACCATAAAGATTGATGATTCTGTACAGATTACCCGAATACTGAGCAAGCAGGAGATGTATGACCAGATGAAAGAGGCAAACAAGAGTCTGGCTTTGCTTGAGAGCGCCTTTGACCTGAGGCTCTCATGAAATAAACTTTAAATAGTATGAAAAATAATACGGTTTTCAGATTACTGTATTATTTTTGTGTACTTGTTCATAGGGAAGGTTCACATGCTCAGACAATTATACATCTCAGTTATGACTACGGCGCTAATGCTTGGCGCTGCCATGACATCATGCAATAGGAATTATCATATTGATGGTGAGGTTGATAGATATGGCTATGACGGAGTAAAACTGTCTCTCCTGGTTTTTGACGGCCAGAAATTCGTCTGCATTGACTCGTGCGACGTCCGTCATGGAGCGTTTCAGATGCAGGGACGTGTTGATTCTGTGCGCCTTGCAGTCCTTTGCAATGGCTTTGAACCAATCATGCCGATTTTTGTTGAGCGTGGTAATATCAGCGTCAGAATCAAGAATACCGAACTGAATGCAGAGGGAACACGGCAGAATAATTTATTTTACTCTTTCCTGGACAAGAAGACCGCCTATGACAACAGATTTGAGGATCTGGTTCAGCGCAAGAACATGTCTTTTGCCATGAACGGCTTCTTTGGCGATTTTACCGCCGATGATGACAGCATCCAGATTGTCATCAAGGAGTCTGAGGATTATATCTGCAACTTCCTTGCAAAGCACTACAAGGAGCCTGTTGGAATCAGCGTGTTCTCAATGCTGTGCGATGCCCAGCCACATTTCATCATAACACCTCTTATAAAGCGTATTCTTGATGAAGCTCCTGAGTCTTTCCTCAAGAAGGAGTATGTGAAGCGCTATATTCAGGAGAGTGGCTATACTCCATCAACGGGAGAATAATACTCTCTCTCCTCTTACTGAAGAGTCTATCGTGCCGTCTGCGAATGCCAGCTGACCATTCACCCATGTGTAGTGTACGGTTCCTCCCAGCTGATAACCCTCAAAAGGATTCCATCCACAGAAGTTGTTCTTTGCATTTCCAATCTGCGGACGTGTGCTGACCAGAGTCAAGTCTGCCTTGTAACCTGGTCTTATGAAGCCGCGCTCCTTGATTCCGAAAAGAATGGCAGGGTTGTGGCACATTTTCTGAACAAGGTCCGTCATGGACATGACCCCCTCATTGACAAGTGTCATCATTGATGGTACAGAGTAGGGCAGGAGCGGCATTCCGCTGGCTGCGCTCTTGCATCCGCCCTGCTTCTCAGAAAGAAGGTGTGGAGCATGGTCGGTTCCAATGACGTCTATCCTGCCATCTACAGAGAGCTGTGAGCGCAGTGAATCACGGTCTGTGACACTTTTTACGGCAGGGTTACACTTTATTTTGGTTCCTTGTACGGCATAATCCTTGTCTGTGAAGAAAAGGTGTGCAGGGCAGGCTTCTGCAGTAATTTTCTTGCCCTGGACAGGACCATCCTCAAACAGACTCAGCTCCTTGGCAGTCGTAATGTGCAGTACATGCAGGTGGGCCCCGGCAGCCGATGCCAGTTCTACAGCCTTGGCTGACGATTCATAGCATGCCTCAGCAGAGCGGATCTGCGGATGATACTGTACTGGCGGCTCGCATCCCAGTCTGTCAGTCCAGTACTGCATGTTTCTGTCAATTATTGGTGTCTCTTCACAGTGTGCCGCAATAGGCATCGGGGTGCAGCGGAAGAGGGCATCAAGCATCTTTGGGTCAGAGAGCAGCATGTTACCTGTGCTGGATCCCATGAATAGCTTTATGCCGCAGTTCACTGATGGGTCAAGACTCTCTATGAGCCTGAGATTCTCGCTGTCTGCTCCCAGATAAAAGGAGTAGTTGACCAGACAGCATTCCGATGCATGCTGGTATTTGTCTTCAAGCGCCTGGAGAGTTGTGGTGGTAGGCTTGCAGTTAGGCATGTCAAATATTGTGGTGACTCCACCTGCTGCTGCAGCACGGCTCTCTGTTGCCATGTTTGCCTTATGTGTAAGACCCGGGTCGCGGAAATGGACATGGTCATCAATTATTCCAGGAAGCAGATAAAGACCGCCTCCACTGATTACGTGGTCGGCCTCAATATGGGTGTTTGGTGGGAGAATCTCTTTGATTACTTCTCCCTCAATAAGTACTGAGCCCGGAGTTATTGTCCCTTCATTGACAATCTGAACTCCCTTGATGAGTGTACTGCCCATTGCTTATGCCTGTGGTTTCTGTGGATACTTCCTGAAGAAGCTTGAAAGTTTCAGGCGGATGACTCCAAAGAAGGCTTCACTGAAGATTCCTCCGCTCATCTTTGATGTGCCGAGCACACGGTTGACAAAGATTACAGGAACTTCCTTTATCTTGAATCCGCACTTGAATGCGGTGAACTTCATCTCAATCTGGAAGGCATATCCCTTGAAGTGAATTGAGTCCAGACCAATTGTCTCAAGAACCTGACGCCTGTAGCATTTGAATCCGGCTGTGGTGTCATGAATAGGCAGACCTGTTACCAGATGAACGTACTTTGACGCAAAGTAGGACATCAGGACCCTGCCCATTGGCCAGTTGACAACGTTCACGCCACTTACGTAACGCGAACCTATGGCAACGTCATAACCTTCATCACGGCATGCAGAGAGCAGTCGTGGCAGGTCATTCGGGTCATGTGAGAAGTCTGCATCCATCTCAAAGATGTAGTCGTACTGATGCTCTATGCACCACTTGAATCCGGCAATGTATGCTGTACCCAGACCCAGTTTCCCGGAACGCTCCACAATGTGCAGTCTGCCCGGGAAATCCGATGCAATCAAAGACTTCACAATGTCGGCAGTCCCGTCAGGAGAACCGTCGTCAATGATGAGTACCTCAAATCCTTCAGGAAGGGCGGTCACTGCACGTATTATGCGTTCAATGTTCTCCTTCTCATTATAAGTAGGGATTATTACAATGCTCTTGTCCATGTTAAGTCTTTGTTTGGGGTTTGAATTACAAACATATCAAAAGGATTTGTCAAATCAGCGCCTTGTTGAAGATTTTTTCTTCTTTGAGCTTTTGGCACTCCTCTTATATAGGACAAAACCGACAATGGCCAGCAGGACAACTGCTAGAACGATGATGGTTACAATGCTCAGGCTGTCTCCCTTTACTCTTGACCACATGTCAAGCATGGCTTCGGTACGGTTGCCGGCATCGTGCATCAGGGCGCAGCGACTGATTGTTGCTGAATCCGGGTACTGAATGCTGTTTACCTTTACCTGGTCATGACCGGGACCGAAGAAGTAATTCAGGTTGATAGGCTCGCTGATGCTTTCGTCAACTCTAGACTCAAAAATCTCTTCGCTGGCAATGGCGCTCACGTAACCGATAGCGTCCATGTTGCGGATTGCGTTCTCTGGCTTGCACATGAAGTTGATGAAGTAGCTGGCTGCCTTGACATTCTTTGCGTACTTTGGGATAACCCAGCCGTCAAACCAGACGTTGCTGCCTTCAACAGGAACCACGTAGTCAAGTGAGACTTCGTCTGAAACCTCGTCAATTGCCCACATGGCATCACCGCTCCAAGTAATGTTGATCCATGCCTTGCCCTGAACCATGCGCTCCTTTCCAAAGTCAACTTCCCATCCGGCAATGTTTGGCTTTGCTGCTGCCATGGTATCTTCAAAAAGTGCCAGAGATGAATCAGATGCATCGTTCATGATAATCTCACGGGTGGTCTTGCCTGATTTGAGCTCAGACTGACGGATGTACATCATGAGTGATCCGTAAACATCACGGACTGCGTCCTTCATGAGAATGCGGTTCTCATATTTCCTGTCCCACAGGATGCCCCATGTAGAGGCTTCCTGACGGGTAACGTATTCTGTATTGTACATGACGCCGGTTGTACCCCACATGAATGGCACTGAGTAATTGTTTGCAGGACGGCCTGGTGCGGACATCTTGTCAAACTGCTCCTTTGCAAATGGTGATACGTAAACGGTGTAGTCAGGTGCGTTGCCGAAATCCTTGTTTATAGGAAGAAGCAGGTCATTGCGGAGCATTCTTTCAATGATGTACTCCGATGGACATACCACGTCATAGTCTTCATGGCCTGTCTCAATCTTTGTCAGCATGATCTCATTGATGTCAAATGTCTGGTATAGGATTGTGACCTCTTCTCCGGTCTGCTGCTTGTACCACTGTTCGAATTCGGGAATCAGGTCCTCATCAATGTAATCTGCCCAATTATATACCTTGAGCGTGTGTTCACGGTCTGCAGCCGGCTTTGCCTGCACTGTGCAGAAAGACGCAGAGAGCAGTGTTGCTGCCAGAATTCCAAATGCTTTTTTCATTTTCTTTATTAGATGATCTTATTGTTCTTTTACTGATTTGCTTGATTTGCGGTTCAGGATTATCAGAAGTACCAGAACCACTACGAATATGATCGATGCCAGAGAACGCAGCTCTGGTGTAAGGCCTCCTTTGCGGGCATCGGCATAGATAAACGTAGAGAGCGTTTCCAGTCCGTTGCTGCCCTTTGTAAAGAGGGTTACGGCAAAGTCATCGATAGAGAGTGTGAAGGCCAGCAGGAAACCGCTGATCATTCCAGGCTTGATTTCCGGGATGATTACCTTGCGGAATGCTTGGAACGGAGTAGCGCCAAGATCCAGGGCGGCCTCATAGATGTTCGGGTTCATGCGGGTCAGACGCGGGGTTACGCTCAGCACCACGTATGGGGTACAGAATGCGATGTGTGCCAGAATGACCGTAATGTAGCCCTGGGTGATTCCAAGACTGACAAATAGCAGGAACAGGGATATACCTGTTATGATGTCAGGGTTGATCATAGGTATGTCATTCACGAACTGTATGCTTTTCTTCCATGGCTGACGCATGTTGAATATGCCCACGGCAGCAAGGCTTCCAAGCAGGGTGGAGCAGGTGGCTGCCACGATGGCAATGAAGATGGTGTTGGCTATTGCGGCA
This sequence comes from Bacteroidaceae bacterium, assembly GCA_024398535.1. Lineage (GTDB taxonomy): Bacteria > Bacteroidota > Bacteroidia > Bacteroidales > Bacteroidaceae > Colenecus. Next base: position 15,705 of record JAKSIY010000013.1, on the reverse strand, counting down.
TAGATGGTGCCGGAATGCTGGGCCTGACCGGTAAACAGATTTGTGTAGAGGTCAAGCGAAAAACCTTTCCACTGTCCAATTGAGCCGGAATTCGTGAATGAGTAGATGATGATGATTGCAATAGGTGCATACAGTACCAGCAGAAGCAGGTATAGATAGGACTGGGCAAGTATCTTCTTCAGGTTCATATCAGTCCTCCTTCATTAAGTTCTTCTGAGTCACTGCTACTCAGTACTGTGGTTATTGCAATTATTATGAGCATGATGAGTGAAAGTGCCGCACCGTAGTTCATGGTGTCACTCATCATCATGTTGTCCTGTATGATTGATCCGAACAGACGTTTGTTGTTCAGGGTCAGGATTTCAGAGATTGCAAAGGTTGAAATGGTAGGCAGGAAAACCATCATTATTCCGCTGACGATTCCCGGTACTGATAGGGGGAAGATTACCTTTGTAAATACCTGTGTACGGGTTGCGCCAAGATCCTGCGCTGCCTCTATGTAGCTTTTGTCTATCTTCTGGATTGTGTTGTAGATTGGGTAAATCATGAACGGCAGGAAGTCATATACAAGGCCAAAGATCAAGGCTCCTTCACCCAGTTGCAGGTGCATGAAGTCAAACAGGGCTACGGTTGCAAGCGAACGCATCAGGATGTTGATCCACATTGGCAGGATGAAAAGCATTACCAGGGTTCTGCCGCGGGTCAGTTCGGAATTGCTCAGTATGTATGCTGCCGGGTATCCAATGAGGATGCACAGGCAGGTGGTGATGAGCGCAATGCCGATTGAGTAGATGAACGTGTTGAGCGTTTCTGTCTGCTGTACGAACTTGGTGAAGTTGACCAGAGTGAAGCTGCCTGTGTTTGTGCGGAAAGCGTAAACGCCTATCAGAAGCAGGGGCAGTACTACGAAAAGCACCAGGAACAGGGCGTATGGAATGGCCCAGTTGCTTCTCTTCATGAGTGTTCCCTTCAGTTTCATCTTGCCTGGATTGTCATGTCTTCAGGAAGGATCCTGATACCAACAATGTCGCCGTCGTCCCAGACATCCTGGGTGTCAGCGTAGATATCTTCACCACTGTCTGTCGTGATGGTCAGGTGATAGTGGTTTCCCTTGTACAGTATGAATGACACGGTTCCAGAAGCAGCTCCTTCATCAGTATAGTCCATCAGGTCAACCTTTGGGAACTGGACTGTCACGGTGACATCCTGACCGGCTTCGATGCCCGGTGTAGGCAGGCATTCAAATGTGCCTCCCAGCATCTCTACGTGGGTGGCATCGGCCATAGTTCCGTCAATGCGGTTGCTGTTCAGCTCTTTACGCATTACGTGGATGTCTGATGGCTTGATTATGAGACTTACCTCCTGACCGACCTCAAACTGGTTGTAGTCCTGTATGAGCAGCTCGTAGCCGTGGTCTGTGATTACCGTCATCTCATAGTGGACTCCCTTGAAGATGCATGACTGGACAGTTCCGTTCAGCATGGCGGAGTTGTTGCGCGGCATGATGTAGATGTCTTCCGGACGGATTACCACGTCAACGTGCTCGTCTGGCTGGAATCCCTCATCGACACACTCAAAGTCATGGTACATGAACTGGACCAGACGGTCCTGCTTCATGATGCCGTTCAGGATATTGCTGTCACCAATGAAGTCTGCAACGAACGGATTGACCGGCTCGTTGTAGATATCAGTAGGCTTTCCAATCTGCTGGATGCGACCCTTGTTCATGACTACGATGGTGTCACTCATGGTAAGCGCCTCTTCCTGGTCATGGGTCACATAGATGAAGGTGATGCCCAGCTCTTTGTGCATCTGCTTGAGCTCAAGCTGCATGTCCTTGCGCATCTTCAGGTCAAGTGCGGCCAGCGGCTCGTCAAGCAGCAGTACCTGGGGGCGGTTCACGATTGCACGTGCTATTGCAACACGCTGCTGCTGACCACCGGAAAGGGAATCAACTGCACGCTCCTCATAGTCTGTCATGCCTACAATCTTCAATACTCTGCGCACCTGCTTGTCTATCTCCTCACTGGATGTGTCCTTGAGCTTCAGTCCGAATGCAATGTTCTCATATACGTTAAGATGCGGGAACAGTGCGTATCTCTGGAATACTGTGTTCATAGGGCGCCTGTACGGAGGTATGGCGGTGATATCCTGTCCCTGCAGGCGGATAGAGCCTTCAGAGACCTGCGTGAAACCGGCAAGAAGCCTTAAGAGGGTGGTCTTTCCGCAGCCCGATGGGCCAAGGATAGTGACGAATTCACCCTTCCTGACAAACAGGCTGATATCATCAAGTACCTGCTTGTCACCGAAACTCTTTGAGACGTGGTCTACTTCAATGATGTAGTCCTTTTCATCTGCGGGAACGGTCATTTCAGCTGAGTGTTTTAAAGATTGTTTTAATAATGTCTGCAAAATTAGTTTTTTGTAATTTTGGGGCAAAATGTGAGTGGCAAAAAATATATGAAGATAGAGGATCTGAGACGCTTTTATTCCAAACACCCCGGCAGACTGGCACTTCTGAAGGAGTTGTCACGTGGCCGCAATGTCCTGACGCACGTTACCGGATTGCAGGCAAGTGCGGCTCCGCTGATGTTCAGTACGTTGCTTGACGGGACAGGGTCACACAGCATGCTCTTCATCCTGAATGACCAGGATGAGGCTGCATATTTCTACAATGACATGCTTCAGACTGTGGGGCAGGATAGGGTTCTCTATTTCCCGTCTGCATTCAGGAGAGCTGCAAAATATGGCCAGAAGGACGATGCCAACCAGGTGCTGCGTACAGAGGTGCTGAGCCGGATGCTCCAGCTGAAATCGCAGCCCGATGCCCCAGCAATAGCAGTCGTGACAAGCCCGGATGCCCTGGCAGAGAAGGTCGTGTCTGAGGATGCCATGAAGGGAAGCCGTCTGGAACTCTCCGTGAACCAGGAGGTTGATCGTGAAGACCTTCAGAAAAAGTTGTTTGACTTTGGCTTTGAACGGGTTGACTACGTTTATGAACCGGGTCAGTACGCCCTGAGAGGCAGTATTCTTGACGTGTTCTCATTCTCGTCCGAATACCCTTACAGAATAGATTTCTTCGGTGACGAGATTGACAGTATCCGTCAGTTTCAGGTGGATACCCAGCTGTCGACGGAAAAACGTGACAGCATCGCTGTGGTGCCGTCTCTTGACAGCCAGGAGAAGTGCTCGGAGACGTTGCTTGACTTCATGCCGTCTGAAATGGTGCTGGTTGCAAACAGCCTGCGATGGACTGCAGAACGTATGGATGCCATCTACCGCGAGGTGAATGAGACAGACAGCATAACCGCTCGTATGAGGGTACTCAGCGACGGCGGTTCCACTTCAAAGGATGAACTTCCGGATTATGTGAGACCGCTGGTGACTGACGGTAATGAGTTCCGTGAGAAAATCCTTTCACATCAGCGTGTTGAGCTGGGCGCGAACCCGTCGGAACAGCCGGCATCGACCGTCCGGTTTGACTGTCAGTCACAGCCTTCTTTCCATAAGAACTTTGAACTTGTCTCATCGACTCTGACCGAGTTCATTGCACATGGTTACAAGCTGTTCATCCTGACAGATTCCGAGAAGCAGGCAGAGCGTCTGAAGACAATCTTTGAGGAGCGCGGTGACCAGATACCGTTCACCTACGTGGACCATACTATTCATGGCGGTTTTACGGACAATACCCTGCGCTGCTGTTTCTTTACTGACCATCAGATATTTGACCGCTATCATAAATACCAACTGAAGAGCGACAGTGCCCGTCGTGGCAAGATGGCATTGACTATTAAGGAGATAAATGAGTTTGAGATTGGTGACTTCCTGGTACACATGGATCATGGAATAGGCCGTTTCGGAGGCTTGGTGCGCATCCCCAACGGTAATACCATGACAGAGGCTATCAAGCTGATTTACAGAAATGAAGATGTCGTATATGTCTCAATCCATTCCCTGCATAAGGTATCCAAGTACAAAGGCAAGGAGGGCGATGCCCCTTCTGTGAACAAGCTGGGTTCCGGAGCATGGGAGAACATGAAGGAGCGCACCAAGGGCAAGATCAAGGACATAGCCCGTGACCTGATACGTCTCTATTCAAAGCGTTCGCAGGAGAAGGGCTTTGCATACAGTCCTGACACATACCTGCAGAACGAGCTTGAGGCCAGCTTCATATATGAGGATACTCCGGACCAGCTGAAGGCTACCATAGACATCAAGGCGGACATGGAGAGTTCGCGCCCAATGGACCGTCTGGTCTGCGGAGACGTGGGCTTTGGAAAGACCGAGGTTGCCATACGCGCTGCCTTCAAGGCTGTCTGTGACAGCAAGCAGGTGGCAGTGCTTGTTCCTACGACGATTCTTGCGTTCCAGCATTACCAGACCTTCCGCGACAGACTCAAGGAATTCCCATGCAAGGTTGAATACCTGAGCCGTGCAAAGACTGCCAAGGAGGTTACTGCAATCCTGAAGGATCTTGCAGAGGGTAAGATTGACATCATTGTGGGCACTCACAAGCTGATTGGCAAGAACGTGAAGTTCAAGGATCTGGGCCTGCTGATCATTGACGAGGAACAGAAATTCGGAGTGGCAGTCAAGGAGAAACTCAAGGCACTGAAGGTTAACGTTGACACCCTGACTCTTACCGCAACACCTATTCCAAGAACCCTTCAGTTCTCACTCATGGGCGCCCGTGACATGTCAGTCATACAGACTCCACCTCCAAACAGATATCCAATCCAGACTGAGGTCCATGTGTTCAGTCCGGACATCATACGTGAGGCTGTCAACTTTGAGATGAGCCGCAACGGTCAGTTGTTCCTTATTAGCAACCGCATCAGTTCACTGCCTGATCTTGAGTCTCTTGTAAGACGTGAAGTGCCCGATGCCCGCGTGTGCGTAGGCCACGGACAGATGAATCCGGATGAACTGGAAAAGATACTTCTGGATTTCGTGAACTATGAGTATGACGTACTGATTGCAACCTCTATCGTTGAGAATGGCATCGACATTCCAAATGTAAATACCATAATTGTCAACCAGGCACATAATTTCGGCTTGAGTGACCTGCATCAGATGCGTGGACGCGTAGGCCGTGGAAACCGCAAGGCGTTCTGCTATCTGCTGGCTCCGCCACTGGGAGCCCTGCCTCAGGAATCACGCCGCAGGCTTCAGGCTATTGAGAACTTCAGTGACCTGGGCGGTGGAATCCAGCTGGCTCTGCAGGATCTTGACATCCGTGGCGCCGGTAACCTGCTGGGTGCCGAACAGAGCGGATTCATCTCTGACCTTGGCTATGAGACATATCAGAAGATTCTGAAAGAGGCTGTAAGGGAACTCAAGAATGACGAATTCTCAGATCTGTTTGCCAGTCAGCAGGAACAGAACCGCAAGGAGGGTCAGGTCCAGTCTGCAGAGATGTATGTTGACGACTGCACGGTAGAGAGTGACCTTGAACTTCTCTTCCCGCAGACATACGTTCCGAGCGGAAGTGAGAGGATTCTTCTATATCGTGAACTTGACAATCTGGAACGTGAATCTGATATTGTGGCTTTCAGGAAGCGCATGGAAGACAGGTTTGGACGCATTCCAGAGCAGGCTCAGGAGTTGATACGTCTGGTTACCCTGCGTCGTAAGGCCCGCAGGCTTGGAATTGAGCGAATCTTCCTGAAGGGTGGCCGCATGAGCCTGTTCTTTACCAGCCATCCTGACAGCCCATACTTTGAGAGCGATGCCTTTGGATGTATTCTGGCATACGCTGCCCAGAATCCTATGGAATGCCGCCTGAGGGATGTGAACGGAGTCAGGAGTATCCTCATACAGAATGTAAAAAGCGTAGAGACGGCAATCTCTACGCTTGAATCTATATCAGCAGAACCGGTTACTGTTCGGCAGTAATCCTTATGATGTTGACCACGGTCATCATGGCCTTCTGCATGCTCTGGACTGGAACCCATTCGTAACGGCCGTGGAAGTTCATACCGCCGGCAAAGAGGTTAGGACATGGCAGTCCCTTGAATGAGAGCTGAGCTCCGTCTGTGCCGCCACGGATAGGAACCTTAACAGGTGTTGCACCTGCCTCTTCAATGGCCTTGCATGCAATGTCAACTACATGAGGAACCTTGTCAATCTGCTCCTTCATATTGTAGTACTGGTCTGAAATCTGTGCAGTTACAGTACCTTCTCCGTATTTGCTGTTCATGGCATCGGCAACCTTCTGGGCAAAGGCCTTGCGCTCTTCAAACCTGGCGCGGTCATGGTCGCGGATGATGAATGTCAGTGTGGCGTGGTCAACCTCGCCGTTCAATGCAATAAGGTGATAGAAGCCTTCGTAGCCTTCAGTAGTGCCAGGGGTCTCATCGGCTGGGAACATCTGGATGAGTTCTGAAGCCAACAGACTGGCATTTACCATCTTGCCCTTGGCATATCCTGGGTGAACCTCAAGTCCCTGGATCTTATAAACAGCCTTTGCGGCGTTGAAGTTCTCATACTCCATCTCTCCGACCTCGCCGCCGTCAACGGTATAGGCCCAGTCACAACCGAACAGTGCCACGTCAAAGTGGGCGGCACCCATTCCGATCTCTTCATCTGGGTTGAAACCTACACGTACCTTTCCGTGCTTGATTTCCGGGTGAGCCTGCAGATACTCCACAGCAGTGATGATCTCGGCGATTCCCGCCTTGTCATCTGCTCCAAGAAGGGTTGTTCCGTCTGTGACGATGATATCCTCGCCCTTGTGGGCCAGCAGCTCCGGGAAGAGGGCAGGAGACAGTACAATGTTCTGCTCCTTGTTCAGGATTATGTCATTTCCGTCATAATTCTCAACGATGCGTGGCTTTACATCCTTGCCGCTCATTGAAGGACTTGTATCCATGTGTGAGATGAAACCGATGGTAGGAACCTTCTTGTCCGTATTGGCTGGAAGGGTAGCGTAAACGTATCCCATGCTGTCCATTACTACGTCCTCAAGTCCCATCTCCTGCAGTTCGTCACGCAGTTTCACTGCCAGGTCCTTCTGCTTCTCTGTGCTTGGAACACTCTCAGAATAGTCATCTGACTGTGTGTCAACAGCAGTGTATCCAAGAAATCTTTTTACCAGATCCATATTTGTTGTAGTTTTTGTTTTTAAGAAAGGACCGATGCCCGCATGACGGAAACCGGTCCTTAATAGAAGGTGGGTAAGCTGACTACATCGCGCCGCTACAACCTGCCTACCTTTGCTGCGGTCAGGCCCTGGAGGATTCGGAGGGAGCTGGCCGTGTAGGACTTACCCGAGTGCAAAGATATATATTTTTAATATACGGACAACTGATATGCTCCAAAAAAATGCTAACTTTGCCGAATATGGAGAATCCGGAAAAGATAGAAATTCGTTTCAATATACTTGATGCGGCCATGAAGCTGGGCTTGATGCTTGGTATTTACCAGATAGCAAAACTGGCAATTCTGGTGGTGGCGGTCAAGGGCAGCACTGTTGCCAGCCTTGTTCTGGTAGCTCTGTCAATCGGTGTGCCTGTGTTCCTCTGGTGGCTGGTCAAGGCTTACCGGGACAGGAACTGCAGGCTGCTGTTCCCTTTTCCCATGGCCTGGCTGACATCTGTCCTGACATGCCTGTTCGCATCGGTCATTGCAGGAGTGGCTACCTTTGCATACCTGCAGTATCTTGACGGAGGGGCTTTTGCAGCTGATCTGATGGCTCAGATTGAGGGGCTGAAGCAGGCTGCGCTTGAAACTGCAACTGAGACGGAAGGAGCGGGCGATGTCCAGCAGTACGTGCAGCAGCTTGAGGCAATGGGAAAGCTGCTGGCCCAGATGACTCCCAGGCAGGCGGTACTGCAGCTGTTCAACAATAATCTTTTCTGGGGTAACCTGTTCTCTGTAGCAGTGGGGCTTGCTACCTCGACATACGCACTTTTCAAGAAGAAATAAACAAAAGAATATATGGATCTTTCTATCATTGTGCCTCTCTTCAATGAGGCTGAATCACTTCCGGAACTCTATTCCTGGATTGACAGGGTAATGAAGGAAAACTCTCTTTCGTATGAAATTCTTTTTATCAATGACGGAAGTACTGACAACTCCTGGCAGATCATTGAAGGCCTGCAGCAGGCCCATGACAATGTGCATGGCATAAAGTTCAGACGCAACTATGGAAAGTCTCCGGCCCTTTTCTGCGGATTTGCCCGTGCAAAAGGTGACATTGTGGTCACTATGGATGCAGACCTGCAGGATAGTCCGGAAGAGGTTCCTGAGATGGTACGTATGATCCGTGAGGAGGGTTATGACCTTGTGTCCGGCTGGAAGAAGAAACGATATGACGGAAAGTTCAGCAAGAATATTCCGTCAAAGATATATAACTGGACAGCCCGCAAGGTGACCGGCATCAAGCTCCATGACATGAACTGTGGCCTGAAGGCATACAGGAATGAGGTGGTAAAGAATATTGAGGTTTACGGCGAGATGCACCGTTACATTCCTTTCCTGGCCAAGAATGCTGGATTTGACCGCATCGGTGAGAAGGTCGTACACCATCAGGCCAGAAAATATGGTGTCAGCAAGTTTGGCCTGAACCGATTCGTGAACGGCTATCTGGACCTTATGTCACTCTGGTTCCTGAACAAGTTCGGAAAGCAGCCGATGCATTTCTTTGGTCTTCTGGGATCTCTCATGTTCATTGTCTGCTTCATTGCTGCAATTGTGGTTGGTACCAGCAAGCTTGTCTGTCTGGCAAAGGGCATTCCGGCACGTCTGGTGACAGACAACCCATATTTCTATCTGTCATTGGTGGGAATGCTCATGGGTACGATGCTCTTCCTGACCGGTTTCCTTGGCGAACTTATAAGCCGCTCTTCACAGGAGCGCAATGACTACAAGATAGAGAAGGAGTTCTGATATGTCAATAGCAGAACAGATTCTTCTGGGTATTGCCCTGGCTATGGATTGCCTGACGGTGTCAATCACCTGTGGTTTGATTCAGAAGCGCTTGGTTGTCAGGACAATGCTTGTCTCTGCCCTGATGTTCGGCCTGTTCCAGGCTGCCATGCCCCTGCTGGGTTGGCTGGGAATGAGTTTTTTCTGTGAGGCAATAGAGCACGTGGACCATTGGATAGCGTTCGGACTGCTGGCATTCATAGGTGGAAAGATGATTCTTGACGGCTTGAAGCCTGAAGAGGAGGAACGCTCATTTGATCCTACAAAACTGTCTGTCACCCTGACTTTAGCAGTTGCCACCAGTATTGATGCATTTGCAGTGGGACTTTCATTTGTCTGCCAGGGGATGGATACAATCCAGAGCATATCAATGCCTGTTCTGATAATAGGACTTGTCTCATTCCTCTTCTCTGTTGCAGGCTTCCTGACCGGTGCTTATGCCGGAAAGAAGATTAACTTTCCAGTTGAGATTCTGGGCGGCGTGATTCTTGTGGGCATAGGCATCAAGATTCTTCTTCAGCATATTCTGGTATGAAAAAATGGCATTATCCGTTCCTGGCTTTTCTGATAATAGGAACAATACTGATACTTCATGGCAACAAACCTGTCTATAGGACAAATCAGGGGCAGGTTTTTGGTACGACATACAAGATTACCTATCTGTACAATGAGGATCTTCAGGCAGAGATAAAGGCGTCTCTTGCAAAAGTTGATTCTGCACTGTCAATGTTTAATCAGAGTTCCACGATAGCACGCATCAACCGCAATGAGGATGTGGAGCCGGACAGCATGTTCCTGCATATCTTCCGTCTGGCAATGAAGGTGTCCGAGATGACTGACGGAGCTTTTGATATTACCGTGGCTCCTGCCGTGAATGCCTGGGGCTTTGGCTTCAGCAAGTCTGATGATGTCACAGAGAGTATGCTGGACAGCCTTAGAGAGATAGTAGGCTATACTCATGTGTCTGAGCAGAATGGACGCATCGTGAAGGACGATGCCCGCGTGATGATGGACTGCAGTGCCATTGCCAAGGGGTTTGGATGTGACGTGGTTGCCCAGATGCTGCACTCAAAAGGTATAGAGGATTACATGGTTGAGATTGGCGGCGAGATTGTGCTGGGTGGAAGGAATCCCAAGGGAAATGACTGGAGCATAGGAGTGAACAAGCCTCAGGACGATACTCTGGCCATAACAAGCAATCTTCAGACAGTACTCAAGATAACTGACTGCGGCATGGCTACTTCAGGTAACTACCGCAACTTCTATTACAAGGATGGCCGTAAGGTAGCCCATACAATTGATCCCAAGAGCTGCATGCCGGTCAGCCATTCGCTTCTGTCTGCCACGGTGATTGCCGGTGACTGCGCTACTGCCGATGCTCTTGCCACCTCTTTTATGGTAATGGGTACAGAAAAGGCTCTGGAGTTCCTGAAAGAGCACAGTGAACTCAGAGCCTATCTGATTGTTTCTGACCAGAACGGTGAACTTCAGTCGATTGATTTAACCGAACATTGAGCTCAGGTTTGCCGTAAAGAGTCGGATACCTGTTGCCAGAAGGATGATTCCGAAGAATTTCCTCATGATGTAGATTCCTGCAGGTCCAAAGATCTTCTGGATCCTGTTTGAGAGTTTCAGTACGACAAATATCCAGACTATGTTCAGCAGAAGTCCCAGGATGATGTTGATGTCTGCGTACTCTGCCTTCAGGGCAATCAGGGTTGTGAAGGTTCCTGCACCGGCCAGCAGTGGAAATACCAGAGGCACCAGTGTTGCATCGGCCGACGGTCCGTTGAACTTGAAAATCTCAATGTCAAGCAGCATTTCAAGTGCAATCAAAAAGATTAGGAATGCACCTGCCACGGCAAAGGACTCAATGTCAACGTGAAAGAGCTTCAGAATCAGGTCTCCGGCATAGAAAAATGCCAGAAGTATGGCACCTGACAGGAGTGTAGCCTTGAGCGGCCTGACAGTCTTGCCCTTCTCTTGAAGGGTCACAATGATAGGCAGAGAGCCAAGTACGTCAATGATGGCAAACAGGATGATGAATGCACTGAATGCCTGCATTGCGTTGAATGAAGTGAAGAAATCTACCATAATAATCTTTTTCGTTTTGTGTGGTGTTATTCGTCGAAGTCAAATTCGTCAAATACGGCATCACCGGCACCGCTCAGGAAGTCATCCATGTCACGGCGGTCCTTCTTGGTAGGTCTGCCAAGGCCGGCTGCACGTGTTACAAAGCCGCCGATGCGATTCATCTCAAGCAACTCATACTGATCCTGAGGAGTGATATTTTCCATCATGTCCGGAACCAGTTTTGCACCGACGCGGTTCTCTATGGTCTGCAGCACCTTGAAAGAGTAGGTGACCGGAGCCTTGCGTACCTGCACGGTGTCTCCGACCTTCACACTCTTTGAAGGTTTTACCTGGGCGCCGTTCACGCTGATGCGGCCCTTCTTGCATGCATCGGCAGCAATCGTGCGCGTCTTGAAGATGCGCACAGCCCAGAGCCATTTGTCAATTCTTGCTTCAGCCATAGTCTGTGGGTCATTTGTTGTATTGTGTCATTGTTATGGAAAGACCTGCCAGGCAGAAACTCTTGATGGCTTCTACCGCTACAGGAATCTTCTCATCAACAATCTTGCGTTCGTCAGCAGGGAATGGGTCAAGCACGAACTTGATCTGCATGCCCATAGGGTAGTCATTGCCGATGCCAAAGCGCAGGCGGGCAAACTCCTGGGTTGAGATTGTGCTGATGATGTTGCCAAGGCCGTTGTGTCCACCACCGCTTCCCTTGCCCCTGAGGCGCAGCTTGCCGACCGGCAGCTGAAGGTCGTCTGCAATGACCAGCAGTCTCTCTGCCGGAATCTTCTCCTTGTCCATCCAGTAACGGACGGCATTGCCACTAAGGTTCATGAAGGTTGTAGGCTTGAGCAGGACCAACTGGCAGTTCTTGACAGAAGTCTCTGCTACAAAGCCGTAACGCTTGTCTTGAAAAACAGCATTGGATGCCTTAGCCAAGGCATCCAACACCATAAACCCTATATTGTGGCGGGTATCCTGGTATTCATCACCGGGGTTACCCAGTCCAACAATAAGATATTTCATTCTGTCCTGTATTACTCACCGTCCTGAGCCTTCTGTGCCTTTGCGTTACGTGTAGCCATAACACCGCAGACAACAGCCTCCTTTGAGTTTACGAACTGCAGACCCTCAATGTTGATGTCGCCAACCTTGATTGTCTTGCCAATGATCAGCTTGGTAACGTCAACCTCAATCTTCTGTGGCATCTGTGTGTAGAGAGCCTTAACCTTGAGTGTACGCAGAATCTGCTCGAGCTTACCACCGGCCTTAACACCTGATGCAAGACCAACAAGCTTTACAGGAACATTCATTACGATTGGCTTGTCCTCAGTTACCTGATAGAAGTCCATGTGCATGATTGAGTCCTTTACTGGGTGGAACTGGATGTCCTTGAGGATTGCAAGAACTGTTGTTCCGTCAATTGTAAGGTTAACCATGTGGATGTCTGGAGTGTAAACCAGATTGCGTACAGCCTCTGTTGTTACCTTGAATGCCTTTGCTACTGGAAGGCCCTTCTCATCCTTCTCTACTCCGTAAAGAACGCATGGGATAACGTTTGCCTTTCTCAGCTCCTTTGCACCCTTCTTACCGAACTCTGCACGTGCTGTGCCCTGAATGTCAATTGTCTTCATAATTTTTTTTGTGTTACTCTAAATTGTTTTTAATCAATTCACCATCACACTAGTTAAAGGAATCCCACCGGAGTGGTAATCCGATACTTCATGTAAAAGCGTGGCAAAGGTACAATTTTTTTTGCATCGCGCATCGGTTGGTGATGATTTGTTTAGTAAATTTGCACGTTCAATAGCGATTGAATTATGATAAACCGTGTTCTTATAAGATTAAAAGTGGTCCAGATAGCCTACGCTTACTTTGAAAGTGGAGAGAGCGGCAAGAAGGGTTTGAAATGGGCCGGTCAGGAGTTGGCACAGAGTCTTTCAAGTGCCTACAGCCTTTACAACAACCTTCTCTATATGATGAGTTGCGTGATTGACTACTCACGTCTGGTGGTAGAGAAGAAACAGCAGTATTATCCGGAAAAACTTCGTCAGTCCGAGCTCCGTTTCTCACAGAACAGGGTTCTGGCGCAGTTGTCTGAAAACAAGTCCCTGAAGGAGTTCATGGAGACTGAGCATCCGGAGTGGATGTCAGATTCTGGACTTATCAAGAGTATCTATGCTCAGATTCTTGAGAGCCGTGTGCTTGAGGATTACATGGCAGAAGAGAGGTTTGACTATGAGGCAGACCGTGACCTTTGCCGCAGGCTCTACAAGAGCATCGTCTTTGACAATGCAGAACTTGAGGCTGCACTTGAGGAGCAGAATCTGTACTGGAACGGAGACAAGGATATGGTGGATTCCTTTGTCATAAAGACTTTCAAGGGATTCAAGGAAGAGAATGGTGCTGACCAGCCTCTTCTTCCTGCATACACGGATCCAGAAGATGAGAAGTTTGCATCGGACCTGCTTCTGGCTACCATTGAAGGAGCAGAGGAGTACAGGCAGCTGATTGCATCGCACACACGTGGCTGGGAGGCAGGACGTCTGGCATTTATGGATTCACTCATAATGCAGGTTGGCCTTGCTGAGATCATGAAGTTCCCGGCCATTCCGCTGAAGGTCTCAATAAATGAGTATGTGGAGATTTCAAAGTTCTACAGCACTCCTAACAGTGCTGGTTTTGTGAACGGCATGCTTGATACAATTGCCAAGGAATTGGCATCAAATGGTATAATCAACAAATAAAAAACAACTGATATGGCAACATTTCTGTATCTCAACACAGTAACTGGTACATTCCAGACTGTTGAGCACAACAGCATCCTGACCTTTGCTCAGGAAGGTGTAGATCTTTCAGCACCAGACACTGATGGTGCTGCAGCACAGCGTCCAGGTGGCAATATGTCACTCATGTGGCTGCTGATGCTCATGGTACTCATGTTCATCCTGATGCGTCCACGCAAGGATAAGGAGGGTGACAAGTTCCGCAACTCGCTCCAGATTGGTCAGGAGGTAATCAACGCAAGTGGTGTATTCGGCAAGATTGTCAGCATGGATGCTGTTTCTGTAATCCTTGAGGTTTCACAGAACCTGCGTATCCGCGTTGACAAGAGATACATCAATCCTGTTCCAACAGAGCAGCCAGCTGCTCCTGCCAAGAAGTCAAAGAAGGAGAAGAAGGCTGAGGAGGAATCAAAGTAATTCTTCCGGCTAGCTGAACAGTTCTGGACAGTCTGACATGAAGTTCAAGTCACAGACACAACTTCTTCAGAAGATAAAGGAGATTGCAAGGTCACTGCGGACGTCTGTAAACGGCAGTGATCTTACAGTCTTCCTTCTGTTTCTGTGTCTTGCTTTCTTTTTCTGGTGGTCCAGGGCCATGAGCGACACTTATGAACTCAATATAGAGTATCCCGTTGAACTGACAGCACAGGAGGGAGGCGTCAGAGTCATTACAGACGATGCCTGGTCTCTAAAGCTTACGGTTTCGGGAAAGGGTTCAGCGTTGTGGGGAGAGCAGATCCGTATAAGGCATGCCAGTCCCATGGCGATACCTGTGGACCGTTTCCAGATGGCCGGCGGACATGGATCCCTGGCTACCGTCCTGCTCAAGGATACTCTGTCCCAGATTATGCCGCAGTCTATAACAATCCGTAACATACAGCCCGATTCACTGGTCTTCACATACATAAATGAGAAGATTGTGATGGTTCCTGTGGTGTTCGGCGGCACTACTGAGAGTGTAAACCAGTATTTTGCCGATGCAATCAGGTTCTCTCCTGACAGCGTGGCAGTTGGTATATCACGCAGTAACCGGGACAGCGCACTGGTGGTAAGGACAGAGAATGTCCGGGTTGAGGTTTCTGCTGATACTGTGACCCAGCGCGTCAGTCTGGTTGCCCAGAATGGCATGCTCCTGTACTCTGATGAGGTTGAGATGACGGTCTCAGCATCGCAGTACACGGAGAAGAGCCTAGATGTGCCGGTTGTAGGCATTAATCTTCCTGAAGGTCAGGTCCTGAGGGCTTTTCCTTCAAAGGCAAGGTTGGTGTTCTGGGTAAGAATGGCTGATTTTGATGATGTCAGGCCAGAGGATTTCACGGTGGTAGTGGATCACAATGACATGGCCGGCATTCAGCAGGAGAAGGTGCAGCTGAAGGTTTACAGGCAGCCAGCCGGTGTGAACCGTGTCAGGATTCAGCCTGCTACGGTGGATTTCCTTATTGAGACAACGGTTGCAGACCGTATTCCGGTTTCATATTTGATGGAATGATTTTCAGGGTTGGAATAACAGGTGGAATAGGGTGTGGCAAGAGCTACGTGGCCCGTCTCATTGAGAGACGTGGATTCCCTGTGTATGATTGCGATTCACGTGCAAAGATGCTTATGGATTCAGACCCGCTCCTGGCCAGCCAGCTGGAGCAGCTGACCGGACTGACGCTTTACGCAGAAGGACATCTGGACCGTGCGTTGCTGGCATCGTTCCTTTTTGACGGACCTGAGAATGCTGCAAGGATCAACGCCCTGGTTCATCCTAGGGTTCGTGACGACTTCAGGGTGTGGTGTTCTGAACAGGACAGCCCAATCTGTTTCATGGAGTCTGCCATCCTGTATGAGAGTGGATTTGATTCAGAGACCGATGCCATTGTGACAGTTGATGCTCCGTTGCAGCTGCGTGTGGAGGGTGCGGTCAAGC
>JAKSIY010000122.1 GCA_024398535.1 Bacteroidaceae bacterium | reverse complement strand
GTATCTGGTGTGCTCCGTGATGAACGTGCCAGTTGTTGCGACAACCTGGTTCGAAGGTTACATTGCTGTAGCCTTGAACCGTATTTTCACCTTCCGCAAGGTTTTTGGGCTGAATAGGGGCAAGGTAGCTCTGTCCTGTGAAATACTGAGCGTAGGCATCGTTCGGATTTCCCTTTGGCCATTCGCTATTTAATTGCTGTTCTGCTTTCATATCGTTGACTTTTGCTTTGTTGAAGATTAAAGGAAGGCACTCGAGGGCCATCTGTTGCATATCTACCAGGTCAAGACTCTTCACCATGTGGAGCGTACCTTGCTTATATGTCTGGAAATGCTCGGTTTTGATGTGGTGCTGATATGCTTCCTGCGATGCGTAGATTTCCAGGATACGAATCTGGCAGTCGTTGCGGAGTTGCTGCATAGGATAGATGCATATGACACCTGGCTCTTCCTTTACTGATGTAGCTCCCACGTTGTGTGCAAACTCCAGATACTCCTTGAGGTATTCGGGATAAACCTCTATTTCGCTGATTCTTACAATCATGGTGCTGTCTGGCAAGACTGCCTGTTGATGATTCATATTAGGTCTCATAGGCGTGAACATTTCTGCTTTTCTTTCCAGTTGATACTTGGCTCTCAGTGCTTCTGCTTTTCTCATGACCGATGAACTATGATAGCGGTTCAAGGCTTGCTGGTCTTCCCAGCTGTCAATGAGCAAGACACTCTGAGGATCGTCCTGAGGGATGAAATAATCATAACGCAAGCACCCCGGAATGGCTCTGATGGAATCAGCAAAACCTGTTGTTTCCATCTCTTGCATATACTTCAATGCATTGCCATTGGGTGCATTGTACCGGATGTTGATGGTTATCTGCGCCTGAGCTGAGAGGCTCATTATAAGCAGTAGTAGGGTGATGATCTTCTTCATTTCACAATCTTCTTACCTTCCATTTCCTTGCCGTATTTTTTGTCAATGCTTATCAGTTTGTATTTCCTAGTGCCCAAGCCAATCTTCTCGGCCCATTCTATGGTATGAGTTCCGTGCTGCTTGTCGATGCGATTGAGTAGATCAGTAGGGTCGTTCTTGGCCGTTACCTGCTGATTGTTGATGATGTCCACGCAAGCCTGGTCAAGTGCCACGGGGTCCGTGGAAGCCAAAATGCCATAGTCCTCAAGCTTTACAGGTTCTGGGTGATCCACACAGTCGCAGTCAATGGACATGTTATTCATGACACTGATGTAAATGATACCATTCTGCTTCTTGAAATAGTTGACAACAGCCTGTGCAGCAGCTGCCATTGACTCCAGGAAACCATCCTGGTCGCCAATGAACTCTGGCGTCCAGAGCTGCTCCATGTCAAGTTTCTGCATCTTGCCGGCTGAGTGGATGTAGGCTTTGCCATTGGAACTGGCACAACCTATAGAGAGGTTTTTCAGTGCACCACCGTAGCCGCCCATTGGGTGTCCCTTGAAGTGGTTTAGAGCAATGAGGAAATCGTAGTTGGCCATGTGACCGCCTACTATGTCGAACTTGATGTGTGACTGGTCTTTCACAGGTATGCGAATCTCGTCATACTCATCCATAATGTCAACAGGGAAGAGTTCTGTAAAGCCGTGACGCTCTGCAACTTTCCAATGGTTCTCTGAGTTGTTGCGTTCATCGCGCTTGTCTTCTGGAGCATTGCCGTAGGCTGTGTTACATTCCACAACCGTGCCGTCAACTTCGAACAAAAGGTCCTTTATGAGTTCCGGTTTCAGATAGTTGGGGTTACTGCCTTCACCCGTGCTGACTTTTACTGCCACACGGCCCTCAGCCTTTACGCCAAGGGCCTTGTAGATTTTAACAAGTGACTCAGGAGAAATCTCACGAGTGACGTAAACCTTGCTCTGTCCAAAACATAGAATTGCGTTTGCCATGAGTATCATGGCGAGAATTGTCTTCTTCATATTCTGATATGTCTCTGTAAATAATCCGGGTTATGCTGCTCTCCATTGCGAAGGAGCGATAACCATTTCTAATTATCAGCATTCAGTTGTTTACTCCTCAACTACCGCCTGCTCCAGAGCCAT
>JAKSIY010000121.1 GCA_024398535.1 Bacteroidaceae bacterium | reverse complement strand
CTCTGAGCAGAAAGGAATAAGGAATGCTCTACCAAAAAAAACCTTTCCACATGCAGAATACGCAATTCTGCTCCCCGGTATGGTTAATCACGTGTAAGTTTTCAGCAAAGATAGGCAAAAATCCACATATTCTAATAAAATGCACTACTTTTGTTGGCAGATATGGACATGCAGGATATTTTGATGAACGGCATCAGCCTTGGACGGGGCGGAGAGAAGAAGGACCCGAACGAGGGAAAGGTCAAGACCAAGGCCAAAAAGAAACAGTACATCACCGGACAGCACCACTCAGCAAGTGCAAAACAGAAGGAGAAGTACCGTCAGCAGCGTGCAAACCGCCCATCCCAGAAGAAGGGACGTTCCTGACTCATCTGACAGACTCCAGAATTTCTGACGTCTCAAGTTTCATGTTCCTGTCATAGGTATCATGACGTATCATTCCATACCCACGGCAGTACCAGGTCTCAGCAGTAGTGATGCGGCTGTACCCGACAGCCTTCTCTTCCTTGTGTTCTGACACCACCACACACTCAAAGGTTCCAGCAGGTGTAGTGATCTTCTCATTCCTGAGAACTTTCCTGTCTGTAACTGAGACTGTATATGTAATGCCACGGACCTTGACTGTGCCCGATGCATCGGCAAGCCTGTCACCTGGTTCCATGACAGAAGGAAGAGTGGTTATACCCCCGGTAGTGCTTATCACGGCATTTGGGAACAGGCTTGCAAACACAGCTTTCATTGAGCTGGCCAAATCCATACGAACGGTTCCGTCAGCGGCAACCTGTGCCCTGAGTCCGACAGGAGCCTTGAGCATGGCCTTCCGGTTCGGCTTATAGAGCATGGAACTGTAATGGACATCCTTTCCGGACAAGTTCTCCTCAACCTTTTCAAAGGTCATGTCATGATACCACTTGACGGTTCCGTCACCGACATTCCGGCGGACATAAGACAGCACCACACCCTGGGTTGTCATGAACCAGGAGTCTGCACAATGACCGCAGACGGTGACGGCAGCAAGCAGGAGCAGAAGAAATATCCTTTTAAACATGAGGCAAAAGTATGAAAAACCGGCAGGAATGCAATAACTTTGCGTCTGGCAAAAAACGAAAGACATGAAACTTATTCCAGGACTTGTAATCTCAGCATTGGCCCTATGCAGCTGCAACAGGGTACAGCAGTATGACGTATGCGTTTACGGAGGCACCAGCGCTGCTGTGATGGCAGCATACTCAGCGGCCCAGAGCGGAAGTAAGGTAATAATGGTCTCACCAGACCTACAGATCGGCGGAATGTCAAGCGGTGGACTTGGCTACACTGACATAGGCAACAAATATGCCGTAGTCGGACTGGCACGCCAGTTCTACCGCAGAATCGGAGAACATTACGGACGCCTTGAGCAGTGGATCTTTGAGCCACACGTAGCAAAGGACATATTTGAAGAGTATCTGGCATCGGCACCTGGCCTGAAGGTGTTGCGCACATACCGTCTGGATTCAATTGAGAAGGAAGGAACTGAAATCAAGTCCATAAAGGTGTACGGAAAGGGCTCTGATACACTGCAGATAAAGGCCAGGACATTCATTGATGCCACCTACGAGGGTGATCTCATGGCCAAGGCCGGCGTGTCTTACATAGTCGGAAGAGAGGACAACAGCAGATACGGCGAGACCTATGATGGAGTACAGCTCATGACCGGTCATCAGTTCCCCGACGGAATTGACCCTTTCATTGAGCCGGGAAATCCCGAAAGCGGACTCGTATGGGGCGTATCTGAACAGAAGTTGCTGCCGGACGGAACCGGAGACAGTCTTGTACAGGCCTACAACTACAGGATATGCCTGACCGATGACCCGGCCAACAGGATTGAGATAACAAGACCTGACAACTACGACTCAACAAGATACGAGCTGACACTCCGTCTCTACGACTATTACGGTGATACAGATTTCAGCCGCTATTTCATCTGGAGCTACATGCCAGGGCACAAGACCGACATAAACAACAAAGGTGGCTTCTCAACAGACATGATAGGCATGAACTACAACTGGGCAGAGGCCTCATGGGAGGAACGTGAAGAGATACTCAAGGCCCACACGGACTACACCAAGGGAATGCTCTATTTTTTTGGGCACGACCAGAGACTTCCGGAAAGCGTCCGCAACGAGATGCTCCGCTGGGGCTACCCGAAAGACGAATACACGGAGCTTGGCAACTGGACTCCCCAGCTATACGTACGTGAGGCCCGCCGCATGATAGGAGAATACGTCGCCACCCAGGCCGACTGTGAGGGGCGCAGTGTTCCCGCAGACGGGATTGCCATGGCTGCCTATACCATGGACTCGCACAACTGCCAGCGCATTGTCATAGAAAAGGACGGGAAATACATGGTCAAGAATGAAGGAAACGTAGAGATTGGCGGAGGAAGCCCATACCCCGTTTCATATAGGAGCATCAC
>JAKSIY010000120.1 GCA_024398535.1 Bacteroidaceae bacterium | reverse complement strand
TTCCCGGCATCTGCCTGATATAGATATCTCTCTGTGGGAATGGAATCTCAACACCATTCCTATTCAGGGTATCGTATATAATCTCTTTTGCACTTGCTATATAAGCAGCCTCTTCAAATACAAGGACGTGCTGCTTGACTATCAGGTCAACACTGTTGTCCCCAAAGTCGCTGAAGGCAATTGTTATGCCCTTCTCAGGATCAACGATGTTTCTTCCATACTGGTCCTGGGTACACAGCACCTGAAGGGCATCGGTCAGCATTCTGCGTACGGCATTGATGTCTGCACCATAGTGGACGCCGACAGGAATCTTCACAAGCTCGTATGAATTGTTCCTGGTTATGTTCTTGAACTTCTCGTTGAAAAGCGATGTGTTGGTTATGGCCATGATTGAGCCGTCAAGTGTCAGTATCTGTGTGCTTTGGTAGGAGATGCTCTCAACCTTTCCACGGATTCCGTCACATTCAATGTAATCACCTACCCTGAGACGGCCGGACATGAGCTGGATGCCGTAGATGAAGTTGTTCAGGACGTCCTTCATGGCAAGACCGATACCGGTAGCCAGACCTGCAGCAACTATTGATATGGCTCCCATCGGGATGTTCAGCATCACAATCGATGAGATTATGTAGATACCCCAGACTATGATACCTATCACATTGTTGGCAAGTGTCAGATTGACCTCATTTGCATGGACGTAGTCATTTCCGCTCTCCTCCATGAATCTCTGCAGCTTGTAGTTCCTGAAGAATGACTTGATGGCATAACTCAGGTACTTGAACAGGAAGTATAGGCATGAAACCAGTACCATCTTGAAGAGTGACAGCTGTACCACGTCGCCGGTATCCACAATGGTTTCAATTGCGGTGTCGGCAGGTGTCTCAACACTGAAGAACGGCTTGTAGAATATTGTCTTGCAGATTTCTGTCAGGTCAAATACTCCTGCGGCAAACCAGATGCTTATGAGGATTGAAATGATTGCGGCAGATGGTACAAGACACATCTTTATGAAGTCAAACAGCCAGGTTACCTCTATGTATGCGCCTTTACGGCTGTCATCGACAACTATGTGCTCCTGCCTGTAGGCACGCAGCTTTATCTGGATATACTTGTCCTCATACTTGTCCAGCAGGTCATAGAAGGCGGTGATGGTTGCAATTGCAGTCAGCTGGAAGAGCCACCAGATAAGTATCTGAACGCTCATCAGGACATATCCGACAAGGGCAATCACTGCGCATATTCCCATGATTACGGCTGATATCCATGAGTATGTGGAGTCATTCCTGTTCAGGTTCTTCTTCTCGGCCGTGAAGATTGCAAACTGCCAGAAGGCAAAAACAATCAGTATAGGAGGCAGGAACAGATTCACCATCCTGTTAGGTATGAAGATTATTCTGAAGGTAATGATTATCAGACCCATTATGATTACAGGCATATATGCCTTTATGGTGCTCTTCACGTTGCCTGATTCAACGCGTATGAGTGCCGATGCAAAGATTGCTGCAAGCAGCCAGGCGTACAGAAGCAGCAGGCTTGAGGCTACTGCAAAGAAGTTCTGGTCAACAACTCTTGATGCAATCATGACAGAGATGGCAAAAATGATGACACCGCTCAGAAGGGTGACAATTGGACGTCTCTTCCTGAACTCAGGAGTCTGCCAGTTCTTCCTGCGCTTGACAAGCAATCTGACAAAGACGTTGCTCAGCAGGGTTGCAATGGCCAGATAGACAATTACAAGCAGCGTAAAACCAGCAACAACCGGACCCTTCCATTCAGAATGGCTGCGCATCTCACCGTCATGGTTGGAGTATTTCTGCTTGACATCCTGCCATGCGCGGCTCCAGTACTGACCGAATGAAGAGAGAATCTTCAGGTAGTTGTCCTGTCCCTTGATGAAGATTTTCTTCTGGATAGCCTTGTATCTTGCCTGGGCATAGTCATACGTCTCTGCCAGTCGTTGGCTCATGTCGGCGTAGTGCTGATTGTCATCTACTATTGCATCGCGGTTGTCTGTGTACATCTTCAGCAGGTTCCTGGCATAGAAGATGCATGAGTCGCGGTCAACCTGTGAAGCAGAATCAAGCATGAAAGGTCCGTGGGCCTCTTCCCTTTTCTGCCCAAGAAGAACACCGGCAATGGCGTTGAGGGCGTTCTGCTGTCCTCCTCCTCCTCCTGGGAGCATGCCACGCATGTTGGAACGGCGCGAATGGTCATCGCCGTCATGGTCCAGATCCATTCCTATCTCATGCATGTGCTCTGCCATGTGCTCTGCATCCATTGTCATGATGAGACTGTCTGTAGCCTCTTTCAGACTGTCCGGTACCTCGTCTATGGCAGAAAGCATCGGCGGCAGTCTTCTCAGGGACTCTATAAGCCTTTCATAACGCTCTACCTCAACGTTCAGGTACTCAACGATTTCGTCAAACGGCATGCGGCTTTTGCTGAACTCGTCATACTTTTCCGTAACCTCCTGCAGGGCGTATGTCATGTCAAAGGTATAGTCCTGATTCTGGGAGTACAGTATCAGAGACAGCTCATTGCACTTCTTGATCATGTCAATCATCTGCTGGTGCTGGGCCTCATTCCTGCGCTGTATCCGGGAACGGGAATTTTCCATCCTGCGGTTTTCCTGAACCAGTTCAAACCTGAGCACAGAGAGTGTGTGCGCCAGGTCTTTCTCATTGAAGACTGCTAATACCGGCAGGATATGAACTGCCAGGATAATTGCTATGATAGATAATCTTCTTCTCATTGTTATTCTGTGTGTTATTTTTCTTCTGTAAGTTTACGTATGAACTTTATTCCCTGTCCGAATTTTGCCGCTATCACCCTGATTACCGTGTAACCCGGGATTGCTGCCACCATACCTCCCACTCCAAGCAGGTATCCTGCCATCA